>CAZLEU010000245.1:0-1505 GCA_964558625.1 uncultured Flavobacterium sp. | reverse complement strand
TTTTTCACATTGGTCGCCATAAGCTTCTTCGTTGCCACATTTTGGACAAGTTCCCATCACAAATCTATCAGCTAAAAACTGTTCGGCTTTGGCATCATACAATTGTTCGGTTACTTCTTCAATAAAGTCGCCATTATCGTATAATTTTCTAAAAAAATCAGAGGCCGTATCATGATGAATTTTAGAGGAAGTCCTTGAATAATTATCAAATGAAATTCCGAAATCAATAAATGACTGACGGATGATTCCATCATATTTATCAATAACCTGCTGTGGTGTAATGCCTTCTTTTTTGGCTTTCATGGAAATGGCAACACCGTGTTCATCGCTTCCACAAATAAACGCAACATCTTTTCCTTGTAATCTTAAATAGCGTGCATAAATATCACTTGGTACATAAACTCCAGCTAAATGCCCAATGTGAATAGGTCCGTTTGTATAGGGCAAAGCTGCCGTTATGGTATATCTTTTTGGATTTTCTAACATGGTATAATTCGGTATATATCCTGCAAAAATAAGCAATAGATTTCAATTCAACTTAATTTATATATTTGTAGTTCAGTTTTAAAATCAAAAATGAAGAAATTTATACTTTTTATCCTAATCTCAATTTTCTCAATTAACATTCAAGCACAAAAAAAGATGATTACACCTCCATATTTGCAAAAAGGCGATACTATAGCGATAGTTGCAACTGCTCGTAAAAATATAGAAGATAATTTACAACCCGCCATTTCTTGGTTAAAAAATTGGGGATTGGAAGTAGTTATTGGTAACACAATTGGTTTGGATAAAGACCAATTAGCAGGAACAGATGAGCAACGCGCTGCCGATTTCCAATCCCAATTAGACAATCCAAATATAAAAGCAATTTGGTGTGTTCGTGGTGGTTATGGCACTGTTAGAATGATTGATTTATTGGATTTTACAAAATTCAAGCAATCACCAAAATGGATTGTTGGTTTTAGCGATGTTACCGTTTTACATAGCCATTTGAACACTATGGGATTTCAATCTATTCACGGAATAATGCCTGTGAGTACAAAAGCAACCGAAGAAGCAAAAGAAAGTTTACGAAAAGCGTTGTTTGGCGAGCCTCTTGAATACACGGTTCCGTGCGAGAATATGAACCGCCTTGGAACTGCAAAAGGGGAATTAGTCGGTGGCAACTTATCTATTTTGTATAGTTTATTTGGTTCTCCATCGGCTATTGATTGTTCGGATAAAATTCTTTTTATAGAAGATTTAGACGAATACTTATATCATATTGATAGGATGATGATGAATCTAAAACGCAATGGTTGTCTTGAGAGTTTAAAAGGCATCATTGTTGGCGGTATGACCAAAATGAAGGATAACGACATTCCTTGGGGAAAAGATGCTCTTGAAATCATTGATGATGTTACCAAAAACTACAATATTCCTGTAATTTATAATTTTCCAGCAGGTCATCTTGCCGATAATCATGCATTAATTTTAGGAAAACAAGTTTCGATAGAAGTGAA
>CAZLEU010000244.1:0-1550 GCA_964558625.1 uncultured Flavobacterium sp. | reverse complement strand
AAATCGAAATTCGGGTGCAAAATAATCCGTTTTGAAATTTGTTGAAGCAGCATTTGGCAAACTAATGTGAGCAATAAATGAAGTTTTAGGAATAATTCCTTTTTCTTCTGCAAGCTTTGTTTTAAAACCTAAATAAATAGGAGCAATTCCATTAATTTTTTCATTTTCAATTTCTTCAAATACAAATTCAGTTATTAATCGAATTTCAAAATTTTCATTTACTCCGTATTTCCAAAGTGTTGATGGCAAGCTAAGAGCTGAACTATTTTCATTATCTTTTTGAAATGTAAATCCAGTTTCTAATTGAAACATTTCTGTAGGAACTAGTGTTGGCGTTTCGGTTTGATCTGGCCTGTCGGCTTGAATAGATTCTATTTCTTGAGAACACATAATTGTGGAAAAAAAGGAAAGGACAAGTGTGTTTTTAATTTTCATAAAATTTAATTTTAGACAAACCTAAAAATAATTTTTAATACTTCATAAAAAAATGTATATTTGTAAAAAATTAAATTAAAGAATGACTATTTCTGAAGAGAATTACATCAAAGTTATTTATCATTTATCTCATGTTTCTCCCAAAGGTGTTAACACCAATGCTATTGCGGGAATGTTAGAAACCAAAGCATCTTCGGTAACTGATATGTTGAAGAAATTATCGGAAAAAGAATTGGTTTCATATCAAAAATACCAAGGAGTTACACTAACCGAAAAAGGTTTTTTGTCGGCAAAAATGATTGTAAGAAAGCATCGTTTATGGGAAGTTTTTCTTGTGGATAAATTGCATTTTTCATGGGATGAAGTTCACGATATTGCAGAGGAATTGGAACATATAAAATCTGAAAAATTAATCGATAAGTTAGATGAATTTTTAGGATTTCCATCTTTTGATCCACACGGCGATCCGATTCCAAATGCAAAAGGGGAATTAGCAAAAATTGATAAATTTTTGTTGTCGGATGCGGCTTTTAATATTGATTATTTGTGTGTTGGCGTAAAAAATTCTTCGGTTGAATTTTTGCAATATTTGGACAAACAAAACATCTCATTAGGCTCAACAATTAAGGTAATTTCTCGTGAAGAATTCGATTCGTCTTTAACGATAATTTTGAATGAAAAAAACATTTCAATTTCAAATAAAATTGCAGAAAATTTATTTGTAAAAAAACAATAAATTATGAATAAATCACTTGAAGAAGTAAATCAATCAATATCAACTGAAGATAAGAAAACTGGATTTAGGAAGGTCTTAGCATTTCTTGGCCCAGCTTATTTGATAAGCGTTGGGTATATGGATCCAGGTAATTGGGCAACTGATTTGGCAGGCGGAAGTCAATTTGGTTATTCATTAATATGGGTTTTGTTAATGAGTAATGTGATGGCATTGTTGTTGCAAAGTTTGAGCGCACGATTAGGAATTGTCACCCAAAGAGATTTGGCGCAAGCATCACGCGAAACGTATTCACCTTTTATCAATTATATTCTTTACTTTTTGGCAGAAATTGCAATTGCAGCTTGTGATTTAGCCGAAGTTCTCGGAATGGCAATTGGTT
>CAZLEU010000243.1:0-1568 GCA_964558625.1 uncultured Flavobacterium sp. | reverse complement strand
ACTAATTCTTTGTTTTTATTTTCTAAATCGGCATCTAATTCTTTCTTCTTTATTAAGTTTAATTCATTTTCTAATTTTGAGTTTATCAATTTATTTTTAAAACGAAGTACTAAAATTATCAATGAAAAAATGACTAAAACAACACAAAGTCCGGCAAGATATAATCTTGATTTACGCTTTGTTTCTTTTAGAAGTTGTAATTCTTGATTTTCTTTATATTGTTGCTGAAGCTTTAATTTTTCAATATTGGTAATTCTCTCACCATTGTTTAAGCTATCTTGTATAGCATCATACAATTCAAAGTACTTAACAGATTCACTATACTTTTTTTTGAGAATATACGATTTGTATAGGTTTTCATATGTGTTTTTTCCTTCTAAACTATACATATCAAATAACAATTCTTTGGCTTTATTAGAATAATATAAACTAGAATCGGCTTGATTTTGGACTAAAAATAAATTTGAAACAGAATTATACACCCAAGCTTTAGTAGTATTATCAGTAATAGAATCAGACAATTTTAGAAGTACGTTAAAGTAGTTTCTTGCCTCAGGATATTTTTTTTGAAGCGTATAACATCTAGCAATATTGTTGTAAATAAAAACATTTAATTTGTTATCATTTAACAACTTAGATACTTCATACGCTTTTTTATAATAATACATTGCTTTATCCAAGATATTATTATTAAAATATAAATTACCAATGTTATTAAATGTTTTTCCTACTTGTAAAACTTGCTTCGTTTGCTTGTAATGGCTTAATAGATTATTAAAATAAACGAGCGCTTTATCTTTGTTATTATAGATAGCATATACAATTGCAATATTGTTTTCTAGCTCATATTTTCTATCTAGTTTGTCATTTTTTTTATAAAATTCGTATGCTTTTAAGTAATAATCTAATGAAACATCTTGAACATTTTTGTCAAAATAGATGTTTCCTATCTTAAAATTGTTATTAGCTTCCACTACATCATCATCAATATCTTTAGTAATTTCTTCAGACAATTGTATGTAATGCAAAGCTCTTTTCCAATTAGAAAATTTTAATTCATTGGCAATTCGAATAGCAATTTGAGATTTAATAACATCATTATTTTCCACATTTATACTATCAATCATTTTCTCAACATTATTTTGCGAAAATGTGACTTGAAAATTTAAAAGTATGATGATGATTACTTTTTTCATATTGGGATAATAATAAAAATAACGAGAACAAATAACCTCGTCTATTACTAAACGAGGTTTCTATTATCTATTTTCTTTTCTCTATTTTTTCTCTGGAATACTCGCTAAAATCTCTAACAAGAACTTCCAAAACTTTTGAGAAGAAGAAATACTTGCTCTTTCATCTGGACTATGCGCACCGTGAATGGTTGGTCCAAACGAAATCATGTCCATTCCTGGGTAATTGGTTCCAAGAATTCCGCATTCTAATCCAGCATGACATGCAACTACGTTTGGTTTTGTACCGTTTTGTTTTTCATAAATCGACACTAAAACATCCAATATCTCCGATTTTACATTAGGTGTCCAACCTGGATAGCTTCCACCGAATTC
>CAZLEU010000242.1:0-1575 GCA_964558625.1 uncultured Flavobacterium sp. | reverse complement strand
CAAAAATTGAAAAAGCAGAATCCATCAAAGAGCAAGTAGTAGAAGAAGTTAAAGCCAAAAAAGAATCCAAAAAAGAAACCAAGGCAGACTCGAGCAATAACGAAGAACCAAAGACTAAAGCTGAAAAAGCAGAAAAACCCAAAGCAAAAACAAAAAAATAGTTAATTACTTTTTTATAAATATAAATCCCATTATCCAATTTGAGTAATGGGATTTTTTATTTTTACAAAAATCAAAATCATGAACTCACGCCAACAACAATTAGAAGCTTTCAATCGATTATTAGATATAATGAATGATTTGCGCGAAAAATGCCCTTGGGATAAAAAACAAACAATCGAAAGCCTTCGACATCTAACCATAGAAGAAACGTACGAATTGGGAGATGCTATCTTGAATAATGATTTGCAAGAAGTTAAAAAAGAATTAGGAGATTTGTTACTACATATTGTTTTTTATGCCAAGATTGGAAGCGAAACCAACGATTTTGATATAGCCGACGTGTGCAATGAAATAAGTGATAAACTAATACACCGACACCCACATATTTATGGAGATGTAGAAGTTGCAGATGAAGAAGAAGTAAAACAAAATTGGGAAAAGCTTAAACTTAAAGAAGGTAAAAAGTCAGTTTTAGAAGGAGTACCCAAAGGCTTGCCAGCATTGGTAAAAGCTTCTAGAATTCAAGACAAAGTAAAAGGCGTTGGATTTGATTGGGAAGAGCCACATCAAGTTTGGGATAAAGTTCAAGAAGAACTACAAGAATTACAGGTTGAGGTAAAATCGGGAAATCAAGACAAGATTGAAGCCGAGTTTGGAGATGTTTTATTCTCCATGATAAATTATGCTCGATTTCTAAAAATAAACCCTGAAGATGCTTTAGAAAGAACCAATAAAAAATTTATCAAACGCTTTCAATATCTTGAAAGTAAAGCTGGAGAGCTTGGAAAACCATTAATGGATATGACCTTAGCCGAAATGGATGTCTTTTGGAATGAAGCAAAGAAACACTAAATCTTTAAAAATGGAATTACCATATTATGCTGTTATCTTTACATCAAAAAGAGCAAATAATGATGAAAAGTATTCCGAAATGGCAACCAAAATGGTCGAACTAGCTCAATTGCAAGATGGTTTTATCGGATTAGAATCGGCTAGAAGTGAAATTGGAATAACAGTTTCTTACTGGAAATCACTCGAAGCAATCAAAAATTGGAAACAAAACCTCGACCACCTTAAGGCTCAGAAAATGGGTATTTCAGAATGGTATGAAAACTATACAGTAAGAATTGCTTTGGTTGAAAGAGAATACCGTTTTGAAAAATAATTTATTCAGAAAGTCTTTTTAACTTAGTCCTGTCCAATATGGCAATTTTTTTTCCAATAAGTTCTACATAACCACTTTTGTTAAATTCTGAAAGCAATCGGATACAGCTTTCAGTTGCGGTTCCAATCATTCCTGCTAATTCCTCACGGGATAATTGTATATGTAAGGTGCCATCATCATTTTTACCAAAATTATCTTCAAGGTATAACAAAGTTTCTGCGAGTCTTTCTTTTACGTTTTTTTGTGCT
>CAZLEU010000241.1:0-1596 GCA_964558625.1 uncultured Flavobacterium sp. | reverse complement strand
TTTTTCAATGTCAAAAACATAGGTGTTTTTCATTCCTAATGGATTAAAAATCATCCTTTTCATAGCGTCTTTATAACTTGTTTTAGTAATTTTTTCAATAATTAATGCCAACATAGCATAGTTAGTATTACAATAGCAAAAATGCGTATCTGTTGGATAATCTAATTGCAGGTTTTTTTCTGAGAAAAGAGTTAAAATGGCTTGATTAGTAAGTGTTTTATTTGAATCCCAAATAGTTTTATCATCAGTAAAATAAGCATAATTTCGTAATCCACTTCTGTGGTTTAATAAAGTTTGAATAGTAATTTCTGGATATGGGAAATGATCTAAGATAGTATTCACTTTTTGGTCCAATTCAATTTTTCCAGCGTCAACAAGGAGCAAAATAGCGGTTGCAGTCAAAACTTTACTAACAGAAGCAATGTGAAGTGGCGTATTTTGATTCATTTTAGTTTTGGTTTCAATATTTCCAAAACCATTATACTTTTCATATATGATTTGACCATTTCTAGCGACCAAAAAACTTAGATTATTTTTATCATCTTTCCAGTATTTATCACAAAACTCTTTTGCAGGAACTTTTTTCTGAGCTATGTATCCTTTTGAGAGACGAGCTAGTTTTTCGGTTGAAGGTTTTATTGTTGGTAAGGTTTCATTTGAAATTTTAGTAGAAATAATATCTTTTTTTTCTTGTTTAGTACATGAAAAAAATAAAAATAATGAAATAACGATAAAAATCCTTTTAAGGTTAATTTTGGTAATCATGGGTTAGCTTAAAAAGCAAATATAAGTAAAGATAGTGCGCTTCAAACCTCATTTGCAGAAGAAGTTTTCAATAAAAAGAGATGTTAAATTGTTAATTAACTGAAATTCAGACATAATTAAAGGATTTATTTTGCAACTAAAAGTTTTGAAAACGATATAGTAAAAACTACTTTTGACATCGACAAAATTAATATAGATTACAAATGAAGTTCGGCATTATCAAAGAAAGAAAAAATCCACCAGATAGAAGAGTTGTTTTTACTCCAGATGAATTAGTTAGATTAAAGACAGAACATCCTGAGGCACAAATAAAAGTTGAAAGTTCAGACATAAGAGTTTTCTCCGATGAGCAATATAGTAGTTTAGGTATTGAAGTAACAACAGATATGACAGATTGCGACGTTCTTTTTGGTGTTAAAGAGATTCCTGTTGATGCTTTAATTCCAAACAAAAAGTACTTTTTCTTTTCGCATACGATCAAAATGCAGCCATACAATAGAAAATTATTGCAAGCTATTTTAGAAAAAAACATTGAACTCTATGATCACGAAACCATCGTTGATTCAAAAAATAAAAGATTAATTGGCTTTGGTCGATACGCTGGAATTGTTGGAACTTATAACGCATTTAGAGGTTTTGGTATTAAGTTTGAATTATTTAATATTCCAAAAGCAGAGACCCTAAGTGGTAAAGACGAGTTAATTTCTAAACTAAAAAGACAAGTACTGCCAAATATCAAAATTGTTGTAACAGGCTATGGTAAGGTAGGTATGGGGATTAAAGAAATCTTAGATGCAATGAAAATTAAAGAAGTTAATTCAGATGATTTTT
>CAZLEU010000240.1:0-1598 GCA_964558625.1 uncultured Flavobacterium sp. | reverse complement strand
TATTGGTGTTAACGGAATGAATGAAATGGTTCGCAATTTCACAAATGACAAAGATGATATTTCCACAACTTTTGGAAACAACTTTTGCATGGAAATTTTAGATTATATCAGAAATAGAATGAAAGAGTTTCAAGAACAAACAGGTAATCTTTACAATCTTGAAGCCACACCTGCTGAAGGAACAACTTATCGTTTTGCCAAAGAAGACAAAAAAAGATTTCCAACTATTCTTCAAGCAGGTCAAGGAGAAAACATTTATTATACAAATAGTTCTCAAATTCCTGTAGATTTCACGCAAGATCCTTTTGAAGCGTTATTGATGCAAGATGAATTACAGTGCAAATATACAGGTGGAACCGTGCTACACTTATATATGAATGAAAGAATTAGCTCGTCCGAAGCATGTAAAAACTTTGTAAAAACGGTTTTAACCAAGTTCAGATTACCTTATATAACTGTAACTCCTGTATTTAGTGTTTGCCCAGTGCATGGATATTTGAATGGTGAGCACGAGTATTGCCCAAAATGTGATGAAAAAATTTTAGAGGAATTAGATAATGAAACTTTATTAGAAAGTTCAATAAACAACAATTAAATACAATAATCCAAAATGAATACAAAATCGGTAGAAATTTTAGAGCACAATCAACATTTAAGAACTAAATGTTTGGTTTACACAAGAGTAATGGGGTATCATCGCCCAGTTGAGAGTTTTAATATTGGTAAAAAAGGAGAACATAAACAGCGTGTACATTTCAGAGAAAACCAGTGTTAGCCAAACCAATTTGCAATATTACTCCATTTACATTATTAGATTATCCTAATAAATCAGCTTGCATTCTATGGTATGCAGGTTGTAATATGCGTTGCTTGTATTGTTATAATCCCGAAATTGTTTTAGGAAAAGGAGCCATTACTTTTTCTGAAACAATTTCTTTCTTAAAAAAACGCAAAGGATTACTTGATGCCGTAGTTTTTAGCGGTGGTGAATGCTTAATTCATAAAAATATTGTCGAGCAAATTAAAGAAGTGAAAGCATTAGGTTTTTTAGTCAAAATAGATACTAACGGATCGAACTCAAAAGTAGTAAAGCAATTACTCAATAATAATTTAATTGATTATGTCGCATTAGATTTTAAAGCAACAAAGTATAGTTATAATGCTGTAACAAAGTCTAATTTGTTTGATGAATTTGAACATTCCCTTGAGCTTCTTTTAGCCAGTACAATACAATTTGAAGTAAGAACTACTTATCATTCCGAATTGATTTCTGATGCTGAATTAAACCAAATGATGCATTTTCTCGAATTGAAAAAATATAAAGGCAATTATTACATTCAACACTTTCAAAATAATGTTGAAACATTAGGAAATCTTACTCCTTCATCAAAAATTAATTCATCAAAAATTGAAAACTCACAAAATATTAGGGTTGTTTTTAGAAATTGATTTTATGTTTTTCAAATATTCAAATACAATAATATAAAGATCTATAAAAATTCCGAGTCCAAAGATGACAAATAAAACATAAATCCAATGTAATGAATCCTGTAATTGACTAAAAGATTCATTCTTACTAAAGAAATTCCAATATCCTT
>CAZLEU010000239.1:0-1621 GCA_964558625.1 uncultured Flavobacterium sp. | reverse complement strand
CAAAACGCTTTCAAACGGAAACAGGTTACTGACGTTTAAATAAAAATACATATATTCAGTTGCTATTTTTTGGTACTTACAAGGTTTTTTATAACTTTATACCAACTATTTTAGTAAAAAGATATGTCCTTAACACCTTTCACCAAGCAGCAACTGCTTCCGCAAGAAGAAAAATTAGAAGTAGCAAGACACAAAAGCGAACTTTTTATTGGTATTCCCAAAGAAACCAGTTATCAAGAAAGAAGAATCTGCTTAACACCTGATGCTGTAAATTCATTAACAACGCATGGACATAGGGTTTTGATTGAAGCTGGTGCAGGTTTAAGTTCAAGTTATTCTGATAAAGAGTATAGTGATGCAGGTGCAGAAATAACAGCCGATACAAAAAAAGTATTAGGTTGTCCTTTTCTGTTAAAAGTTGAACCACTTACAATGAACGAAATTGAACTAGTAAACCCAAATACTGTTGTAATTTCTGCAATACAACTTAAAACTCGTAAA
The DNA here is from genome assembly GCA_964558625.1 of uncultured Flavobacterium sp. Classification (GTDB taxonomy): domain Bacteria; phylum Bacteroidota; class Bacteroidia; order Flavobacteriales; family Flavobacteriaceae; genus Flavobacterium. The sequence continues at coordinate 1,120 of CAZLEU010000239.1, read as the reverse complement.
GTTGACTATTTTCAAGCATTAATCAAGAAAAAGATAACTGCATTAGCTTTTGAATATATAAAAGATGAGGATGGTTCCTATCCTGCGGTAAAATCCTTAAGTGAAATTGCAGGTACTGCCTCTATCTTAGTAGCTGCAGAATTGATGATAAATAACCAATTTGGAAAAGGATTACTATTTGGAAATATAACTGGTGTACCTCCAACTGATGTCGTTATTGTTGGAGCAGGAACAGTAGGTGAATTTGCAGCCAAGACCGCTGTTGGACTTGGTGCAAATGTTAAAGTTTTTGATAACTCAATTACCAAACTAAGAAGATTACAAAATAATCTTAATCAGAGTATTTTTACATCTACTATACAACCAAAAACATTACTTAAGGCTCTTCGACGTTGCGATGTTGCAATTGGAGCTATGCGTGGTAAAGAAAGATGTCCAGTTGTTGTAACTGAAACTATGGTGGAATATATGAAAAAAGGAGCTGTTATTGTTGATGTAAGTATAGATACTGGTGGTTGCTTTGAATCATCTGAAATTACAACACACGAAAAACCTACTTTTATCAAACATAATGTTATACATTATTGCGTTCCAAATATTCCATCGAGATATTCTAAAACTGCTTCTTTATCAATAAGTAATATTATTACCCCTTACCTACTACAAATTGCAGAAGATGGTGGAATTGAAGCGGCTATACGTTGCAACAAAGGGCTCAAAAACGGAATTTATTTATATCATGGGATTCTTACCAACAAGGCAATTGGTGATTGGTTTAATATTCAGTATAGTGATATTAATTTAATTGTTTTTTAAGTTAAGAAAACTTTACATTTGCAAAAAAATACTTATGAGTTTTAAATATAGATTTGCTTATTATTTAGTAGGCTTTGTTTTAGGTTGCTTCTTTGTAGCAGCCGTTTTAACAGGTAAAGATACACGATGCAATTATTTTCCAAATGCAAGAGTTTTAAATGATATAAGAAACAAACCATTTGAATATTCCAAAGAAGCATCTTCTGTCTTATCTGAAAATTGGATAGATACAACAGATATAAAAAATACCCTAACCTATGGTGACATCGACTTTGATAAAAGCAATGTCAAGTTTGAAAATGGT
>CAZLEU010000238.1:0-1627 GCA_964558625.1 uncultured Flavobacterium sp. | reverse complement strand
TATTTTTTTCATAATATTTTTATTATAAGTTTTGTTCGATGTCTATGTTTTCAATATCAATTGCCTCAGATGAGATGTTTTCTAAATTATAATCAACATTCATTTCTTTTAGGTCATTTTCATCTAGTAAATCGACTATATCATCTTGAGAAACATTTGAATGTTCAATTATATATGATTCTATATCAGATGCATTTATTTCGTTTTTATTATTTTGTACTAAATAATATGCGGGTATAGTAAATGAAACAATTAAGATTGCCGCAGCGGTTAAAAACCAGTTTTTATTGGATTGGTACAATGAAATTACCTTTGGTTTTTCTGTCGGTAATTGTGACATTACTTTTTCGGAGAAAGTATCAAAATAGTTTTCAGGAATTGTAAAACCTGTTTCTATTTTCAGTTCGTTATCTAAGTTAAAATTCTTCATATCCATTAGACTTTACTTTTTATAAAAAGTTTAATTGTTTTTTATGTAATCTTCAATTTTTTTAACCGCATGATGATAAGATGCTTTTAAAGCGCCAACAGAAGTTCCGAGAATTTCAGAAATGTTTTCGTATTTTAATTCTTCATAATATTTCATCTTGAAGATTAATTGTTGTTTTTCTGGCAATAGATGAATGGCTTTTTGTAACTTTATTTGAATCTCATTTCCGTCAAAATAAACATCTGATTTTAAATTTTCTACTATTTTTGATTGTAAAGCTTCGCTTGTCGTGCCATTTCGCTTGGCTTTATTGTTGATAAAGGTTATAGCTTCATTGGTTGCAATGCGATATATCCATGAAAACAATTTACTTTCACCTTTAAAGTTTTTTAAATTTTGAAATATTTTAATAAAAGTATTTTGTAAAACATCATCGGTGTCATCATGATTGAAAACAATGTTTCGAATATGGTTGTATAAAGGTTTTTGATAATTATGCAGGAGCTTTTGAAACGCTTGATTTTGCGTTTTAGGGTTCAATAATTCAGCTATGAATTCTTTTTCTTCTTGCAATTTTTGGATTACTTTATAGTGATTAGACTATAAAAAAGACAATAGGTTTAATCTTGAGAAACAAATTATTATTGTGGTCGATTCAAATCTGGAATAACAATAGATTTTTCAACATCGTTTTGTGTTGTATTTTCTTGCTTGATATCAGAAATTGGACTTATAGCTGTTCTTTCCGATTTTTTTGATGGAATATAGGATGAGTACTCTACTTTCTTTGGAATCAAAATTGGAATGTAAACTACTGTTTTCCATTGAGATGATTTCTTTTCTTCAACCAAAGATTTAAGGTACAACTCGATAAATGGTTGTGAAAAATCTTGTTTAAGTCCCTTTTGTAATAAGAATTCCTCGATTTGAGAATAGGTTTCATCTAAGTGTGAATAATCACCTGTTAATGTTGCTTTTACAGCTTGAAAAGATTCTGATTTTCCAGTTAATACCTCACTTTCAGGGCTCGTAATGAATTCTTCTTTTAAGTCGATGCATACCCAAAAATTGGTAAAATCATTGGCTACATCATATTTATTAAATAAAATATAAGGTTTTCCTTTTGATTCAATAGCATTTTTTTGTAAAAACGTCTCAATTTTTGGTAATATCGCTCTGAAATTTTTGGTGATATTT
>CAZLEU010000237.1:0-1667 GCA_964558625.1 uncultured Flavobacterium sp. | reverse complement strand
AATTTGGAGTTGGAGTAATTCCTGGTGGTGGTGGTTCTAAAGAAATGGCAGTTCGAGCTAGTGATTTATTCCGTAAAAATGATGTGGAATTAAACGTTCTTCAAGAAAATTTCCTAACTATCGGAATGGCAAAAGTGGCAACATCTGCTTATGAGGCCTTCGATTTGGGAATTTTACAAAAAGGAAAAGATATTGTGGTAGTAAACAAAGACCGTCAAATTGCTGTAGCTAAACAAGTGGCATTGCAGATGGCTGATCAAGGTTACACACAACCCGTAAAAAGAACCGACATCAAAGTATTAGGTAAACAAGCTCTTGGTATGTTCTTAGTAGGTACCAACCAAATGGTAGCCGGAAAGTACATTTCTGAACACGATTTAAAAATTGCTAACAAACTTGCTTATGTAATGGCAGGAGGCGATTTGTCTGAGCCAACATTGGTAAGTGAACAATATCTTTTAGACATCGAACGTGAAGCTTTCTTGTCATTGTGTACAGAAAGAAAAACATTGGAAAGAATTCAGTTTATGTTGACTAAAGGGAAACCTTTGAGAAATTAGTATTAAGACTGGAGTCTTAAGTATTAAGATTTATAAAGATAAACTATGCATAATTTTGAGAAACTTAAAATATGGCAAAAAGCGATGGATATAGCTGTTGAAGTTTATGAAATTTCATTGCTTTTACCTGATGATGAAAAATTCAATTTAATACATCAAATCAAAAAATGTGCTGTTTCTATTCCTTCTAACATAGCTGAAGGTTCAGGTAGAAATCATAATAAAGAATTTATCCAATTTTTAGGTATAGCTAATGGTTCTACTTTTGAATTAATAACTCAACTAATACTAGCAAAAAGGTTAAAACTAATAAAAGAAGAAATAATACAACCCATAATAAACCAGTTAGTAGAAGTTTCAAATATGAATTTCTCCTTTCAAAAAACATTAAAAGTATAATAAACCGGTTGGTAAGTCTTAATACTTAATACTCCAATCTTAATACATTAAAAATGAAAACAGCATATATAGTAAAAGGTTACAGAACAGCAGTTGGAAAAGCTCCCAAAGGAGTATTCAGATTTAAAAGACCTGATGAGTTAGCTGCTGAAACTATTCAGTTCATGATGAATGAATTGCCTGATTTTGACAAAAAACGTATTGATGACGTGATGGTTGGAAACGCCATGCCTGAAGCCGAACAAGGACTGAATGTAGGACGTTTAATTTCTTTAATGGGATTAAAAGTAACTGACGTTCCTGGTGTAACAGTCAATAGATATTGCGCTTCTGGATTAGAAACTATCGGAATGGCAACAGCCAAAATCCAAAGTGGAATGGCAGATTGCATTATTGCCGGTGGTGCAGAGAGCATGAGTTTTATCCCAATGGGAGGTTACAAACCCACTCCAGATTACGCCGTTGCAAAAGAAGGTCACGAAGATTACTATTGGGGAATGGGTTTAACAGCCGAAGCCGTAGCCAAACAGTTTAACGTGTCTCGTGAAGATCAAGATGAGTTTGCATATAATTCACATCAAAAAGCCTTGAAAGCACAAGCCGAAGGTAAATTTGATAACCAAATTGTTCCGATTACTGTGGAGCAAACGTTTATCAATGAAAATGGTAAAAAAGAAACCAAATCGTATGTTGTAAATAAAGATGAAG
>CAZLEU010000236.1:0-1719 GCA_964558625.1 uncultured Flavobacterium sp. | reverse complement strand
TCATCGAGAGCGTTTATTATTTTTGCAGGACCTTCAGTTTTAAGAATATAGCCACTAGCTCCAGCGGTTAAACTTTGAAATATTTTTTCGTCATCTTCATAAGATGTACACATTAAAAACAGCGTTTTCGGCATTAATGATTTAAGTTTTGCGACACACTGTATGCCACTCAGATCGGGCAAGTTAATGTCCATTAATACTGCATCTACATCATAATTAGGGATTGATTTAATTGCATTTTCAGCGTTTTCATAAGCAGATAATAGCTCATAATTTTCGGTAAAGTTAATCATTAAGCTCATAGCTTCACGTAAATCTCTATCATCTTCAACTATGCATATTTTCTTCCTCATGGCAATTAAATTTAGTTACAATATTAAAGATAGTAATTGATTTATGAAATACGTAATTGAGCGTAGTAAAAAATAAATCTATGGATTAAAAACCACAATACCAGGCAAAATCTTGTTGTCAAAATCCCATAAAGCTTGATTCTCACATGAAGAACCATCGGTTGATTGTATACCCCTGAAAGCAACCCAAGCAGGTTCCCAATAGCAAAAACCAATGCCATTTTGTGTTTCTTTTAGTAAAGACTTTAAAGCTAATAAATAATTCTTTTGTCCATCGGGTGTAGCAGGAAAGGTTGGTATAATTTGATATTCTAATCCAAGACTGTTGTTTGTGTTGTCATTCCATCCTAGTGTAAACGGATAAGAAGTTTCAGCAATGACTACTTTCTTATTGTGAGTTTGGGCAAGAGTATTGATAGTGGTCTTTACGTCGGCGAGAATTTTCCCATGCCAAATAGGATAATAAGAAAGCCCTATATAATCATAGTCAATGTTTTTAACTTTGTCGAAAAACCAACTAGCACCAGTATTAGTCCCAGTATTTATACCAGCATAATGAAGCATTATTTTGGTAGATTGCGATTTGCTTCTAATTGCTATACTTGCAGTTGCCAATAATTCTAGGCATTGACTTTCGTTGTTAATTAGATTTCCATGAGGCCACATAAATCCGCTATTTATTTCATTTCCTATTTGAATAATGTCAGGTTTAATTTCATTTACAATAGTAGAAGTGTAATTGTTCACGGCCAATTTTAAATCAGTAAAAGATAAATTTTTCCATTCATCTGGTATTTTTTGTTTTGCTGGATCAGCCCATGAGTCAGAATAATGTACGGTTAGCCAAACTTTCATTCCAGCCTGTTTTACACGTTGTGCTAATGTTTTTACCTCAGAAAAAGAGGACTGATTATCTGTTGGATTTTTCCACAATCGGATGCGTATAGTGTTACAGCCAGCATTTTTAAGTGTTGTGAGTACATCTTCTGGTTGATTATAAGTATTGTAAAAAACAGTGTTTTCACTTTCCATCAAAGGCAGAATAGAAATATCGGCTGCCCTTATAAAAGAGATTTCTTCTTGAGTAGATTCAGAAATAGAGGTGTCTTTTTCCGAACAGGCACCTAAAATATCCAAAAAAAACAATGAAATAATACAAATAAATACTATATACTTTCTCATAATTCAAAATTACAAAAAAAGAAGATACTTGTTGAAAAAAGGATTTCTTGCCAACAGATTCACTTTATTTCAAAGAATACGGTGGTAAAAATTAAAATGTGAATAAAAAAATAAAACATTTCTATTGATTTTCAAATTAGAAAAATTATCTTTGCACTCGAAAAATCAGCTTGATTTTATAATT
>CAZLEU010000235.1:0-1731 GCA_964558625.1 uncultured Flavobacterium sp. | reverse complement strand
TATAAGTTACATCTGCTTCTCCAACACCGAAAACTGTTGCTATTTCCAAATTATTCTTTGTTGATTTATCATTTACATCGAGTGTATTACCAACCGAACAAATTCCTGCATCACTGCAACCTTGAGCATTTACAAATGAAATCGATAAAATCAAGCTAATTATAAAAATTGTCTTTTTCATAGTTTATTTTTGAATTAATTCAGCGATTGCAAACAAATGATTGTATTGTTGACAGTGAATCAACACATGGGAATAAGATGATACATTAACTCCTTGTGGAACAACATAGACCGTTGCAGAAGTTAAATTTCCTAGAGTAACATAATCATTTGGAGTTGCTGTTTTTGATAAATAAACTTTCAAATCTGGACCATCAGAAATACTAAAACCATCAAGTTCTAGTTTATATATATTATTCTCGATGTACACGTTCACACCGCCAGAAACAGAAATTCCTGAAGTAGGCAAAAACAATCCAGAATATTTTAACACAGCACCATCTGAAATCGTGTTCGTATTCAAACCATCTCTTGTAAGCTCTCCTTCTTTTTCGCAGGAAAATAAAAAGAATAAAACCAGGAACATCAAATTTTTTTTCATAGCCATTTTATTTTTACTAAAACAAAAATAAGTTCTATAAAAAAACTAAATGTCAGCTAGTTTACATTTTGAATAAAAAACTAAAGTTTGGTGATATTGTCAATTATTATTTCTTTTCTATTGTAATAGATAAGGTTTTTCTCTTCCAACTCATTGAGCAATAAAGTAGCTGTTTGTCTGGAAGTACATATGATTTGGGCGATATCATTTTGAGTCAAATAATTTTCAATTAAGTATTTATTGCCATCTTGAACTCCTTCTCGGTGCGCCCAGTCTTTTAAGAAACTTACCAATCTGGTTTTAGCATCTTTAGTAACCAGATTAGCGTAGTTGTTTTTAAAACGTTTCATTTTCAATCCAACAAATTTAGTATATGATAAGGCTAAAGTTGGGTTACGAACTAATAAATCTTCAAAATCCGATAATAGAAAGCTACAAATCGAAACCTCATCTGTCAGAGCTTTTGCATATTCATTAACATCTGTATCTTGCTCTAGTGAAAGTTCTCCAAATAAATCTCCTTTTTGAAGAATCTCTTTTATGGTTTCGTTTCCTTCATCATCAATTGAAACTATTTTAATATTCCCTTTTTTGAGTAAAAAAATTCTAGGAACATCTGATGAAGAAAAATAGATTATATCTCCTTTTTTTGCCTTTTTAAAACCTACAATAATACACAACTGCTTTATTTGAGAAAAACTCAATGTTCTGAACAGTTTGTGGTCACGTAAATACCAATATTTTAATTCTTCATACATTGTGTAAAAATATAAAAAAACCTTTAAGATAAGTACTTAAAGGTTTTTTTTGAATTATAATTAACTTTTATTTTTATATCAATCCTCTAGAAATGACAATACGTTGAATTTCGGAAGTTCCTTCATATATCTGCGTAATTTTAGAATCACGCATCATTCGTTCTACATGGTATTCGGCAACATAACCATTACCACCATGTATTTGAACTGCTTCATTCGCCACTTCTAAAGCAATTTCAGAGGCATATAATTTTGCCATAGCTCCAGAATGTGCTATATCTTTTCCTTCATCTTTTTCGCATGCCGCTTTCATTACTAATAATTTGGAAATAGCAACAGTTTTCGGTGTTGGAGAAGCAGATGTAACTTATA
>CAZLEU010000234.1:975-1775 GCA_964558625.1 uncultured Flavobacterium sp. | reverse complement strand
ACATGTTCTACTGAATCCTTTGAATGTATATTAAATGAATGATTTGAATGTTTTAATTTTGTATTATTTTTTTTAATTAAATAAATAATTTATTTTGACGATTAGATTTTTTTTATACTTTTACGGCCTATGAGAATTGTACTGAAAAAATCGATATTCTTTTTTGTAGTTTTTTTACTACATTCAATAAGTGTTTTCGCTGCCCCGAATCCTCCAGCACCAGGATTACCGCCGCCGCCGCCGGGAACACCAATTGATGACTCTATATACATTTTAGTTATAGCTTCAATTCTTTTTGGATTGTATAAAACATTAAAATCAACAAATACAAAAAAAGCTTCAAAGTAATTTGAAGCTTTTTTATTTTCTCATAGAAATTAAACGAGTTACATACTTACCAATTACATCAAATTCTAAATTAATTTTAGTTCCAATTGTAAAATTTTTAAAATTTGTATGTTCAAAAGTATATGGAATTATAGCCACGCTAAACTCATCTTCTTTTGAATCTAAAACTGTTAAACTAACACCGTTTATAGTTATAGAACCTTTTTCTATAGTTATATTGTTCAACTTTCTATCATAATTAAATGTAAAATACCAACTTCCATTAGCTTCTTCTATAGAAATACATTCACCTATTTGATCAACATGTCCTTGAACAATATGTCCATCAAGCCTATCGCCAAGTTTCATTGCTCGTTCAAGATTTACAATATTACCAACTTTCCACTCAGCTAAATTGGTTTTTAAAATCGTTTCCTTAATTGCTGTAACTGTATATTCATCGTCTGAAATTG
>CAZLEU010000234.1:0-965 GCA_964558625.1 uncultured Flavobacterium sp. | reverse complement strand
TGCTACAACCGTCAAACAAACACCATTGTGCGAAACACTTTGATCAATTTTCAACTCATTGGTTATTGAAGAAGCTATTGTGATGTGAAGATTATCTCCTTCTTTTTGAATATCTTTTATAATTCCGAGGGTTTCAATAATTCCTGTAAACATTGTCTTTTATTTTACTAAATTTGCACCTCAAAATTAGCGATAAATAACGTGCCTTTCTCATGAAAAAAGCAGAAAATATAATTGTAGGAATTTCAGTTGGAGATTTAAATGGAATTGGGAGTGAAATTATTCTTAAAACATTTGAAGACACAAGAATGTTAGAATTGTGTACACCTGTAATTTTTGCTAATGTAAAAATCCTTTCGTTCATCAAAAAAAACCTTGAATTAACGGCACAACTTCACGGAATTGACAAACTTGACCAAATTGTTATTGGAAAAATAAATGTTCTAAACGTTTGGCGAGAAGGCGTTGATTTGAATTTTGGTAAAAACGATGATAACGTTGGGAAATATGCCATAAAATCATTTGTTGCGGCAACAAAAGCTTTAAAAGAAGGCCAAATTGACGTTTTAGTCACAGCTCCAATAAACAAATACAACATACAATCGGAAGATTTTAAATTCCCTGGACATACCGATTATCTTGATAAAGAACTGGAAGGCGATGCATTAATGCTTATGGTTCAAGATAATTTAAGAGTAGGTTTAATGACCGATCACATTCCAGTAAACGAAGTTGCCAAAAAACTAACCGAAGAGTTAATCATCAAAAAAATCAACGTTATTCATCAAACATTGGTTCAGGATTTTAGCATAAATAAACCAAAAATTGCGGTTTTAGCGCTAAATCCTCATGCTGGTGATAATGGAGTTATTGGAAATGAAGACGACAAAGTTTTGAAACCAACTATTAAAAAACTATTTGACAAAGGAAAATTGGTTTTTGGTCCATTTCCAGCCGATGGTTTT
>CAZLEU010000233.1:0-1814 GCA_964558625.1 uncultured Flavobacterium sp. | reverse complement strand
ATCGCGCCTGCTTTGGGAGCAGGAGGCCGCAGGTTCGAATCCTGCCACCCCGACGTATTAGGAAAAGGTCTCATAGCTCAGCTGGATAGAGCAACTGCCTTCTAAGCAGTAGGTCTTAGGTTCGAATCCTAATGGGATCACTCAAAAACCTTTTCAGTTTTGAAAAGGTTTTTTTGTTTTAATACAATTTGGTTATGTATAGAATATACCTTCTTTTTTTCTTTTTTCTTTTTTCTTTTTCCTACTCGCAATCTGATACTACATTTGTTAAACTAATGGATTATAGTTCTGAATTTGTTTATGATATGAAGTATGCAACCAATTCTAATTTTTTAAAAGAAAAAGTTTATGATTGTGGCGAGTGCTATTTGAGACTCAAAACGGTTTACTCACTCATTTCTGCTAATAAGAAGTTTATAAAAAAAGGTTATAGAATAAAATTGTTTGATTGTTATAGACCTTTGGATATACAGAAGAAAATGTGGGCTATAGTTTCTAATCCAAAATATGTTGCCAATCCTGAAAAAGGTTCTATTCATAATAGAGGTGGTGCTATTGATGTTACTTTGGTAGATTTAGATGGAAACGAACTGGATATGGGGACACCTTTTGACTATTTTGGAAATGAAGCATCCCATGTTTATCAAAATTTGACAGAAGTTCAGAAAAAAAATAGAAAACTGCTTCGAAAAATGATGATGAAATCCAATTTTCAACCTCTTGAAAGCGAATGGTGGCATTATAATTTGAAAGATTCTAAAAATGATAAACTTTCAAATTTTAAATGGAAATGTGATTAGTTTATGTCTAGACAATGAAAATAGTTTAAAAAATAATTCTCTGGTTGGTATACTTGAGAATCTAATTCTGCTGTAAACTCTTTTTTCATAATATAATCTTCTGTTTCGGTAGAGAATTTTACTCTTATATATGAAATACCAGATTCTTTTAATGATAAAAAGTCGTCTTTTCTAAACAAGAAGTAACCTGTCAATATTCTATTATTCATTCCCTTATCATCCCTTATCATGTTGCCACAGTTATCTTGATCTGCATAAATGAGTGTCACAATTTTGCCATTATTAAGCTGAACATATAATCTTGATGATTTATCGAAACATCTTGCTTTAATAAAATCATTGCTTTTTTCGATGAATTGAATATGCAATGAAGGAACACCATCTGTAATTGCTAAGGAATTGAAAATATAACTTGATTTTCCACCAAAGTTTTTTTCATAGACTAAATATTCTTTTGTAGACTTGTACGTACCAATCGAATCATTAACATCGGTTGTATATTCGCAAGGTTTTTGAGCAAATAATGATGTAGTAGCAAGTAAAAAGAATATAGCAATTTTTGTTTTCATATTGTGATTTATAATTTTTTGCAAAGTAAAACTATTTTATTATTATTCATGTCTGTTGTAAAAAAACAATACCGATTTCCACCATCTTTTATTTTCCATTTTTTTCGGATTGTTTCAACAGTTTCAGGAAAATTTCTTGTTGTAATGTTGGCTTTTGTGTTTTCTAAATTTTTTTTCATTTCACTTTTTGAATATGTGAAACAATTTTCAATCTCAAAAACTCTACCAGGAAATTCAATTTGAAAATTTGAAGTATAAATATGCGAATGTTGTTGTAATTTTTCAACAGGATAAGCAGCACAAATTTGATTAAAACCACCCGATTTCATGATCGCATTATTGGGTTCATACAAATATTTTTTTGGTAAGGAAAATTTAGGGTAAATTTCCTGATTGTATTTAAAATTAAAATTTTCAGTGGATTCTCTAGTATAATTTATGGTCT
>CAZLEU010000232.1:1131-1864 GCA_964558625.1 uncultured Flavobacterium sp. | reverse complement strand
AAACAAATGATTTCATTAAAGAGATACGACTCAAATGATAAAATTATTTGGGATAACTTTATTAATTTATCAAGAATAAATACCTTTTTATTTAAAAGAGATTTTATTGAATATCACTCCGATAGATTTGAAGACTTTTCTATTTTAATTTACCGAAAAGAAAAACTAGAAGCTGTTATTCCCGGAAATGTGAGAGGCAATGTCTTTTATTCGCATCAAGGGTTAACCTATGGTGGATTAGTTACTTCTTCTAAAATTACTGCTACTGACGTACTAACTATTTTTGACGAACTATCGTCTTTTTTAAAAGAGAATAATATCAGTGAAGTTTATTATAAACCTACACCATTAATCTATCATAAACAGCCTATGCAAGAGGATGTTTATGCAATGTATAGACTAAATGCTAGTAAAATATCTTGTACACCTTCAAGTACAATTTTTAATCAAAACAAAATTCCCTTCACAGAATCAAGAAAAAGCGGAATTAGAAAAGCTCAAAAATCTAATGTAATTGTAGATATTAGCGATGATTTTAAGTCTTTTTGGGATATTTTAAATTACAATTTGACACAAAATCATGGAGTTAAACCTGTACACACGCTAGAAGAAATAGTAAAATTAAAAAATCTATTTCCAGAAAATATCAAGTTAGTTAGCGCTACCATTGATGGAAAAATGATTGCTGGCACAGTACTTTTTGTCATGGATAATTTAATTCATGTTCAGTATA
>CAZLEU010000232.1:0-1121 GCA_964558625.1 uncultured Flavobacterium sp. | reverse complement strand
AACAGGGTAAACAATCAGGAGGATTAGATTTATTATTTGATGGTGTAATAAACTCTTTATATAGTTCATTTTCAGTTTTTGATTTTGGACATTCAAATGAAGACAACGGAAATTATTTAAATGAAAGATTAATTTTTCAAAAAGAAGGTTTTGGTGGTCGAGGAGTAGTTTATGAAATTTACCACTACAAATTGTTATAGTAATGAATATTATTAATCCAGATTTTCATTTACTTCCAGCCTATAGAATGAGTCCATTTATGACTTCATCCATAACTTTTAACAAGGAATTATTAGAAAGTAATTACGCTATTGAATATTTTGACAAAAAATTTGGAGAAAATAATTGGGCATTAACAGAAAATGGTCGTCATGCTATTGCTATTGCTCTAGAACATTTCTCATTAAAAGAAAATGATGTAGTCACTATAGTAACAACCTCTCAAAACTATTATATAAGTTCTTGTGTAACTAAAACCATAGAAAAATTTTGTCAATGGAATAGAGAAATCGTTCCAGAAACTAAAGTAATTTTAGTTAATCACGAATTTGGTTTTCCCTTCTCTGAAATGGATAAATTATCAAAATTAAATATTCCAATTATTGAAGATTGTTGTACCACATTTTTTAGTCAAGATACTCAACAAAGAATAGGTAAATACGGAGAATTTTCAGTTTACAGCTTTCCTAAATTTTTTCCAATTCAAGTAGGTGGAATTGTAGTTTCTAATACAAAAAAACTACAAAAGGTATCTTTTGTTAATAATGAGGCACAAAGCTATTTAACAAAAGTAATTTCATATTATTTAAAAAATGAAAATCAATTGATTTCTAAAAGAGTAGAAAACTATCAATATGCTTTATCAAAATTTAGTTTAATTGGTTTTGAAGCCCGATTTGAAATTAACAACTATATAATTCCTTATGCTTTAGTGTTAAAAAACAATTCAATTGTAAAAGATTTACATTCACTCAAAGAATTTTTAAATAAAAATGGTATTCAAAATAGTGTTTTCTATGGTGAAGACGCTTTCTTTATTGCAAACCATCAAAATTTATCCAAAATAGATATTGATTTGATCTTTGAATGTGTGCAAACCTTCATAAAAAATCAGTAAACCA
>CAZLEU010000231.1:0-1877 GCA_964558625.1 uncultured Flavobacterium sp. | reverse complement strand
TGGGTTTTTGAAAAAACTACCACTGTTTCCAAGTTCTTTTGGATCGGGTAATTTACTCTTACGAATGGCTATTACTGCATTGGAAACGTCTTTTAGATTTGGAATTTGTATATTGTTTTTTGCTAATTGAGCCGTGATATCACCATAAGAGGTATTGATGTTGTGATTGCGTTTTGTGAGTTTAAAAATCACAGAAGTTATCACAAATTTATCTTTTGCTTCATGCTTGAAGATGCTTTCTCTATAACCAAAATGACACTCTTCTTTTGTAAACGTTTTCATTTCTTGAGTTAGCATATTCATAGCTTCGCATGACACAAACGTATCTTTAATTTCGGTTCCGTAGGCACCTATATTTTGTACAGGGGTTGTTCCTACATTACCAGGAATCAATGACATATTTTCTAAACCTCCAAAATCGTGGTCGATGGTCCAAAGTACAAATTCGTGCCAATTCTCACCCGCTTGACTTTCAACCCATACATAATCGTCGTTTTCTTTGATGGCTTTTTTTCCTTTTAAATCAATGTGTATAACCAAGGCATCAATATCTTGTGTTAACAACATATTGCTTCCTCCTCCAAGAATAAATTTTTTATCCATCTTATGATACGCTAAAACGGTTCTTAGTTCATCTAAGCTATGAATGGAAACAAATTGTTTGGCTTTGGCTTCTATACCAAAAGTGTTGTATTTTTTTAAAGGGAAGTTTGATTCAATTTTCATATGTATTTTTTTAAACACAGATTACACAGACTAGCCCAATTAGGTCCGTGTAACTTTGTAAAGTTTGTGTTTTTAATCTTCAGTTTCCAATGCACGACTCAAAAAATCATTCATGGGTTTTAACGCAATTAGTTTTTGAGCAATGGTTTTGCTAAAATTCTTGTCTGTAAAATGTTTTTCATCAATTTTACTTGAAGCTGTGAAGCTTTTTAATTTTAAAAACGCAATAGCAGGGTGATTGGGATCGAAATCTTTGGGTGCTTTTTTTAAGACGTTGTTTTCTCCTTTATCAAATTCACCGAACTCTTTTTTGAAGTTTTTATCCGAGATGATGGTTTCTAAATCATCATGAAAGAATTCTATTTCTTTGCGAATTAATTTCAATTCATTGGGTTCTGGACACCAAACACCACCTGCAACAAAGCAGTTTCCTTTCTCGTAATGAATATAATAACCAGGACTATTTTTTCTGTTTTTATTTTGACTCATCCATACACCCATATTGGTTTTGTATGGCGATTTATCTTTAGAAAAACGAATATCACGATTAATACGAAACGTACAATTCTTTACTTCCAATGGTTCAAGTGATTTGTCCAATGGTTTCATTTCTGTCAAAATCGAAGTGATAAAATTATGATAGTCTTTTTTATAACTTTCATATCTTTTTTTGTTTTCATGCATCCATTCGGTATTGTTGTTTGCAATCAAATCGGCTAGAAATTGTAATGCTTCTTTTGTAATCATTTTTTTTGTTTATGCGTTTAGAAGTTTAAAAAGTGAATACTCTGATTTCAACTATTTACAACTGTTTTTTTAGTTCTTCCTCGGTTATGTAACCAACATTTTGCCATGTTATTTTTTTATCTTTATAAATCATAATTGTAGGCAAAGCATCTACTTTCATTTGAGTAGCAAGTGCCTCGTTTTTGTCAACATCAATTCTTACAATTGTAACCTTGTCTTTTAATTCTGTTGTCATTTTATCCAAATAAGGAGCCATTTTTTTACAAGGTCCACACCATTCAGCATAAAAATCGATTATTACCGTTTTATCGGTATTGATGATTTTTTCATAATCTGCCATTGTCATTCCCGTTTTTGTTGGTGTTTGATTGCTTAATCCCAATGCATTATATTTCATCATACCT
>CAZLEU010000230.1:0-1905 GCA_964558625.1 uncultured Flavobacterium sp. | reverse complement strand
CAATACAATCCGTTTTGGTATTATGACAGAGGTTTTACGTTTTTAAAATATTTTAGAATTGAATTTAAAAATAAACACATTACTTTCAGACTTAAATGAACAGCTGAATTTTATAGATATAGAAATTGATGATACAATTAATCGATGCGAAAAAGCAATTGAAATTATAATAGTTTCAATTCAAAAACTTAAAATTTTGTTTCTCAAAGAAAAATTTAAAAATCAAGAACAAGAAATAGATTTTTTCAAAAATATAAAACCAAAGTTTACTTCAAAATTTATATACTATAATATAATTTATAAAATCGAAACAAAAAAACCTTATGGTGGTGAAAGAATTGTAAAAAAATACCTCAACAACGAATTACAAAAACTAAAAACATATTTCGATAATAATTTAGACTTTTATAAATATTATAGAACAGGTAATAACTATCTTGATTTTAAATATTTTGTTCGTGGTAAATTCGATATAAAACTAACCATAGATAGTTTCTTTTTTGAAGTTGATCATAATTTTTCAACTTCTCATGATTTTAAAGTAGCTAAAATTTTGGCACATGATTTAGTACAAGTATATTTAGAAAATAAATTAATAGAAATAAACAACAAAAGTGTTAAAGAAAAATCACAACACAATCACAACGCAAAACTAACTTGGACAGCTCCTAAAGTTGCACTAATTGAATTACTTTACGCATTACAATCAGAAAAAGTTTTCAACAATGGATCAACTGATCTTAAAGAAATAGCTGAATATCTCGAAAATATTTTCAATGTTGATTTAGGACAATACCGAAGAACTTTTCTTGAAATTCGAGTTCGCAAGGCGGAAAGAACCAAATTTTTAAATACTTTAAAAGAAACTTTAGAGAAAAGAATGAATAATTCTGACGAACCAATTTAATTTTAGATTTGTCCTATTTTAAATAAAATCGTTCACAACTCTGTTTGCGTTGTGAGTTTTATTTATTCAAAACAAACAAATTTGTACCATAACAATCTAAAACATACGTTATGGCAATCGAAGTTATCACTCGCGAAGACTTAAACGAATTCAGAAGTCTTCTTTTGAACGATTTAAAAGAAATCATTCAATCCAAACCTCAACAAACTAAACAATGGCTCAAATCCAATGAAGTCCGCAAACTGTTAAACATCTCTCCTGGTACTTTACAAAATCTCCGCATCAACGGAACACTAACCTATACCAAAATAGGCGGCATAATGTACTACGACAATTCAGATATTGATAAGTTATTAAATGGAAATAAGGTTAATGCTTTACCTACTCTATTCAAGTAAAGTCATTGCGAGGAACAATGCAATCTTTTCTAATCACTTTTCACTAATTACTAATCACTAGTAAATGAATTATATCAAACACCTAACAGGTTTCTTCGAAAAAGTAGCCGTTGATAAAACGCTCAACCCAACACACGTAAGCTTGTACATTGCTTTATTTCAGTTTTGGAACTGCAACCGCTTCAAAAATCCAATAAGCATAAATCGCGATGAGGTGATGAGAATAAGTAAAATTAGTTCCAAAGCAACCTATCACAAATGTCTGAAGAACTTGCATAGTTTGGGTTACATCAATTACGAACCATCATACAATCCATTCAAAGGAAGTCATGTCATTTTATTCAACTTTTCGGAAGATTTAAAACCGTTACCAAAATCCGAAAGAAAACCAAAAAATGAACCACTTATTGAACTTGTTTCTGAACAAGCTTTGAACAAGTCTTGTACTAGTAGTGAGACAGGTACTGAACAAGCAGTAGTACCTTCTATAAACTATATAAACAATACAAACATTTTAAACGATAAAAACGTTTCAAACTTGGAAAAGCTCACAAAAAATTTTGAAGAAATAAATAATTACAATTTAGAAAATGAAAATTC
>CAZLEU010000229.1:0-1913 GCA_964558625.1 uncultured Flavobacterium sp. | reverse complement strand
TATGAATCAACCATTAGCATATGTACATCCAGGCGCAAAAATAGCAAAGAATGTTGTTATTGAGCCTTTTACAACAATACATAATAATGTAGTCATTGGTGACGGAACATGGATAGGTTCCAATGTTACTATTATGGAAGGTGCAAGAATTGGTAAAAATTGTAACATTTTTCCAGGAGCAGTAATTGCAGCAGTTCCGCAAGATTTAAAATTTGGAGGAGAAGACTCTCTTGCAATAATAGGAGATAATTGTACTATAAGAGAATGTGTTACAATAAATAGAGGAACAATAGCTTCTGGACAAACTACGCTAGGGAATAACTGCTTAGTTATGGCAACTGCTCACATTGCCCATGATTGTCATATTGGAGACAATGCTATTATAGTAAATGGAGTAGCACTAGCGGGTCATGTTACAGTAGGAAATTATGCAATCATAGGAGGATTAGCGGCTATTCATCAATTTATTCACATAGGTGACCATGCAATGATTTCTGGTGGCTCATTAGTTAGAAAAGATGTTCCTCCTTACACAAAAGCAGCCAAAGAACCATTATCCTATGTCGGAATAAACTCTGTTGGATTGAGAAGGAGAGGGTTTACAACAGAAAAAATAAGAGAAATTCAAGAAATCTACAGGATCTTATATCAAAAAAACTATAATACAACTCAAGCACTTGGTATAATTGAAGCAGAAATGGAGGCAACGCCAGAGCGTGATGAGATTATTCTTTTTATAAGAAATTCATCCAGAGGAGTAATGAAAGGCTACACAGGTGGGTATTAGTAAAAACAAATTTAAAAATTAATAATAACAAATAATAAAATGGCATCTACATCGGATATTAGAAACGGACTTTGCATTAAATTTAATCACGATATTTATAAAATTATTGAGTTTCTTCATGTGAAACCAGGGAAAGGCCCTGCTTTTGTTAGAACTAAACTTAAAAGTTTGACAAATGGTAAAGTTTTAGATAACACATTTTCAGCAGGGCATAAAATCGATGAAGTTCGTGTTGAAACACACACTTTTCAATATTTATATGCAGAAGGAGATAACTTTCACTTTATGAATAATGAGTCTTTTGAACAAATTACATTAAACAAAAACATTCTTGACGCACCCGATTTATTGAAAGAAGGTACTAATGTAATGGTTCAAATTAACACAGAAACAGATTTACCTCTTTCTGTTGATATGCCAGCTTCTGTTGTCTTAGAAGTAACTTATTCTGAGCCAGGTGTAAAAGGAAATACTTCAACAAATGCAACTAAACCTGCAACAGTTGAAACAGGAGCAACCATCAATGTTCCATTGTTTATAAATGAAGGAGACAAAATTAAAATTGATACTGCTACAGGTTCTTATATGGAACGTGTTAAAGAATAGTCAATTAGACAATTTGTCAATTTGATAATCTTAATTTTCATTGGCACATTTACTAATTTTCAAATTATCTAATTGAATTATGAAGTTTTCAAAAAGACAGTCATTAAAAGATATTGCAGAAATCATCGGATGCCAATATATTGGTAACGATGATTTTCCTGTTTTGGGAATGAACGAGATCCATGTTGTTGAAAACGGAGATATCGTTTTTGTAGATCATCCTAAATATTATGACAAAGCGCTACAATCTGCTGCAACAATTGTTCTAATTAATAAAGAAGTAGATTGTCCAGAAGGAAAAGCACTATTGATTTCTGATGATCCATTTAGAGATTTTAATAAATTAACGAAACACTTTAGACCCTTTCAATATTCAAATGCTTCTATTTCTGAAACAGCAACAATTGGTGAAGAAACCATCATTCAACCAAATTGTTTTATTGGAAATAATGTCACAATTGGTAAAAATTGTATAATTCATTCCAATGTGTCCATCTACGATAATACTGTTATTGGTGAT
>CAZLEU010000228.1:0-2018 GCA_964558625.1 uncultured Flavobacterium sp. | reverse complement strand
AAAAGAAACAGTTCCAATACCATTGGCTTTATCTTGAACAAGTGTAAAAGAGGCTTCTTTATTGGATCTCATTCGAAGGCAATAAGTTGATATTCCAAAATCGACCGCAGTATTTGTTCCATTTACTAGCGATTCAGATAAATTCCATATTTTTCCGTTCAAAGTAGAAACATCTGCAGGATAACCATTTTTATAGGGAGCAGTATCAAAGTTCACAGTATAACATCCCGCTACATATGCGCTTATAACAAAACTTATAGTGGCTGGTGCACTTGTTCCTACATTGTTTGTTGCTGTAATATTTACAGAGTAACTACCAGTACTAGTTGGAGAACCAGATATTTGACCTGTGGTGGTATCTAAAATCAAACCAGGTGGTAATGATCCAGAAGAAATAGCAAAACTTGTAGGGGAATTTAATGCACTAATAAAATAATTAAAAACAGACCCAACAGTACCTATTTCTGACGAAGGAGAAACAATAGGAGTTGCAACAGTTGAAGAAACGGTCCCATTAAATATAAAATCATTTATACTAAAAGTGGTTGTGCCAGCCGATAGGCCATAACTATAAAATCTAAAAGTGATAGATGAATTTATTGCTTGATAATTTGCAGCAGCAAGAGAAATAGTTGTTCCAGTTGTTGTTGGAGCACCAATATTACTTGTAAAACCATCTAAGCTAGATCTGAAAGCATGATTTGCAGTACCGGAAGATACTTGAGAGTTGTAAACAAAACTTACCAAGTTTATTGCATAACCCGAATTAGGTGTAAGTGTAAACTCGAAATAGTCATTTAAATCTAACGTTGATGTACTCCATCCAACAGCATTATACCTGTTATTGGCATTACTTCCAGAAATTCCCGAACCACGTCCAATTCCAGATACAGTAATGTTGGCATTTGCAACCTGTCCAGTTATATATGGATTGGAAATGTTTGGAGTTGTCCCAGTTATAGTGTTTGAAAAGATAGATTGACCATTAGAAACAAAACTGTAAAAAATAGCAATTAAAAAAAATATCTTTGTTTTCATGTTGGGGAATTTGAAAATTAATAGAAAAGTAAAGATTTGAGCTCACAAAATTAAAGCTAATTTAGTAAAATTCAATACTTTTGTATTATTAAATTATTAACCAAATAATTATTTTAGTATCATTTTGAATTCAATTTCTACTTGTACTTTTGAAGAAGCTAAAAAAAAAATAGAAGCCTATTGTGCTTATCAAGAACGATGCCATAAAGAAGTTATATCAAAATTAAATGACTTAGGGCAAAAACAAGAAGCAATAGACGAAATTGTAAGTTATTTGATAATAAATAATTTTCTTAACGAAGAACGCTTTGCTTGTTCGTTTGCAAGAGGCAAACACCGTATAAAGTTATGGGGGAGAGTTAGAATAGTTAATGAACTAAAATATAGAAATATTTCTCAACGCAACATTACAATTGCATTAAAAGAAATTTCCGAAAATGAGTATTTGGAAACATTTGATAAGTTAGCTAACAGAAATTGGGAATCTTTTTTTGAGAAAAATGCTTTAAAGAAAAGAAAAAAGTTCTGCGATTTTTTACTTCGAAAAGGTTTTGAAAGTGATCTTATATATGAAAAAGTAAAAGAATTAGAGAAAAAAGAAAACCACTAATTTCAATATGAAAATAGTGGTTTTTTTAAATTAATATGTTTTTTTAGTAAGTTAAAATAACTTTTATTCTACTGCTTTCAGTATCAGTTTGTAAGTATACAATATAAGTCCCAGCTTTTAATCTTGAATTTTCTAAAAGTTGTTCATGATTACCTGCTTCCATTTCTGTATCAACCAAAGTGGTTATTTTTTGACCAAACAAATCATAAACACTCATAGTAACTTTAGTTTTTTCATAAAGTGTAAATGAAATAGTCGTAGCACTAGAAAATGGATTAGGGTAAGCAGACAAATCTGAGATGTTTTTTTCTAAACTCATTTCTTCGGTATCATTTGATATCATTGTTCTAGCAGCAAATAGGGCAGTATT
>CAZLEU010000227.1:0-2145 GCA_964558625.1 uncultured Flavobacterium sp. | reverse complement strand
TTGAATGGAGATATAGATATAGAACAGGATAATGGAATTTATAAACCCACTTCATCACTTCAAATAAAAGGATTAAGTTTGAATAAAATCGAATTAGGAAATCTTGTTTTAGATATTGAAGGAGATGACACCTTTGAAAAATTCAAGATAAAATCTTCAGTCGAAAACAAAAACATAGAATCGTTTTCCGCAGATGGTACAATTGCTATCGTTGATAAGAAGTCAAACTTGGATTTAAATCTAAATTTTGAAGATTTTAATCTTGGTGTATTGAGTTCACTTGGGGGAGATGTATTATCCAATATTCGAGGTTTTGCTTCTGGAAGAGCTAAAATAAATGGAAGCATTGACGACTTAGATATCAATGGTAGATTATTTGTAGATAGAGCAGGTGCAGGTGTTCCGTATTTGAATGTTGATTATAGTATACAAGATAAATCAATTGTTGACGTTACTAGAAGTAAATTCATTATACGAAATACCGACATAACAGATACAAAATACAATACAAAAGGTAAAATTATAGGAGAAATTCAGCATAAAAACTTTGGTGATTGGAAATTAGATTTAAACTTAAGTTCAGATCGAATAATTGCACTTGATACAAAAGATAGTGAAGAAGCAGCCTATTATGGAATAGCCTTTATTAATGGAAATGCAACTATAAAAGGACCAACCGACGAATTGTTGATAACAGTTAGAGCAAAGTCTGGAAAAGGAACTAGTATAAAAATTCCAATAAATGATAGTGAAGGAACAGCAGAAAACAATTATATCCATTTTGTCACTCCACAAGAAAAATTCAATTTATCAAAAGGAATAACAACAACAAGAGATTACAATGGTCTTGAATTAGAATTTGATTTTGATATTACACCAGAAGCAGATATAGAAGTAATTTTGGATAGAAACTCTGGTCATGGAATGAAAGGAAAAGGTTTTGGTTCCCTATTATTTAAAATCAATACTTTAGGGAAATTTAATATGTGGGGAGATTTTCAAGCTTATGAAGGAACCTATAACTTTAAATATGGTGGACTAATAAATAAAAAATTTGATGTCAAAAAAGGAGGTTCAATAACTTGGGAAGGCGATCCAATGCGTGCTATTCTTAATCTTGAGGCCGTATACAAAACAGATGCTAATCCATCTGCTCTTGTAGCGAATGATACTTATAAACGAAAAATTCCAGTCGAAGTAGTAATTGGTTTAACAGGTAACTTGAGTAATCCAGAGCCCGATTTTAACATCAACTTTCCCAATATAAGTTCCGTTTTACGTTCAGAGATTCAAACAGCTCTCGATGATAAAGATTTGCGTCAAAAACAAGCATTGGTACTGTTAGCAACAGGTGGATTTCTTAACGTGAAAGACGGTGTTGATCAAGTTTCTTTTACCAATAATTTATACGAAAAATTCAGTGATGTTTTTGGAGATATATTTAATGATAGTAATGATAAAATCAAAGTTGGTGTAGATATTGTTTCGGCAGATAGAACACCAGGAATAGAGACTGATGGAAGAGTAGGTGTTTCAATAAATTATAAAATTAATGAACGTATTACCTTCAATGGAAAAGCAGGTATTCCTGTAGGAGGAATAAATCAATCAGCTATAGTTGGTAATGCCGAAATACAATACCGTGTAAACGAAGACGGAACACTTAATTTGCGTTTCTTTAATAAAGAAAATGATATTAACTACTTTGTAGGGCAAGGGATTGGTTATACACAAGGAGTTGGTATTTCGTATGAAGTAGATTTTGATACTTTTCAAGAATTGCTTCATAAAATTTTCAAAAACCAAAGAATAGAAAAAGAAAAACAGTCTCAAAAAGACGTGCCAGATTCGGGTGTTTTACCAGATTTTATAAACTTTTCAGATCCTTCAAAAAAGAAGAAAGAAACCACCGATCAAAAGAGTGAGTCTGCTCCACATGAAGATTAGTTTTACATCTAATTAAGTAAAAATTAAAAACTTATCAACGAAAACGTTTGAATTTACTGTATTTTATCAAATCGGTAAAATACAACGACTTTATATGCATATTCTTTGCTAAATTTACATTTTAAAACATAAAATTATGTCAAAAACGATAAAAAAAATAGGTGTTCTGACTTCTGGTGGTGATTCGCCAGGAATGAA
>CAZLEU010000226.1:0-2150 GCA_964558625.1 uncultured Flavobacterium sp. | reverse complement strand
TTTTATGGGTGCGAATGTTCGTCACACTCTTAAAGCAGGAAATGGATCTTATACGCCTGTTTTTTTGAGTGAATTGCCTCATTTATTCCGTAAAAATGTGTTGCCACTTGATGTTGCTTTTATACATGTATCACCACCAGATAGACATGGTTATTGTTCACTTGGCGTGTCTGTTGAAGCTACTGTTGCGGCAATAGAAAATGCAAAAATTGTTGTGGCTCAAGTGAATCCTCAAATGCCAAGAACTTTTGGTGACGGAATTATGCATGTATCAGAAATTGATTATTTGGTAGAGGTTGACACGCCTATATATGGTCATGAGCCAGCACCATTTACAGATGAGGAAGAGAAGATTGGAAGTTATATAGCTTCTTTGATAGAAGATGAAAGCACACTCCAAATGGGAATTGGTTCTATACCTAATGCAGCTTTGAGTAAGCTAACGAGTCACAAAAATCTTGGTTTGCATACCGAAATGTTTTCTGATGGGGTGATAGATTTGATCGAGAGTGATGTGATAAATTGTAATTACAAAGGGACTTTACGTGGAAGAGTTTTAGCAACATTTTTAATGGGTTCAAAGCGTTTGTATGATTATGTTAATGACAATCCATTTATTGAGATGAAAGAGTCTTCAATGGTAAATGATACTGCTAGGATACGAAAAAATCCGAAAATGGTTGCGATAAATTCGGCTATTGAAGTAGATTTAACGGGTCAAGTTTGTGCCGATTCTATTGGTCCACAAATGTATTCTGGAGTTGGTGGACAAATGGATTTTATCCGTGGAGCGTCTTTAAGCCCTGGTGGTAAAGCCATTATTGCGTTGCCCTCTACAACAAAAAAAGGGGTGAGTAGAATTGTTCCTTTCCTAAAACAAGGTGCTGGAGTTGTTACTACAAGAGCTCATATTCATTATGTAATTACTGAAAATGGGATTGCCGATTTATACGGAAAAACACTAAAACAACGTGCTGCCGAATTGGTTAGAATTGCACATCCAAATCATCAAGAAAGTATTGAGAAAGAATACTACGAATTGTTTAATAAAATGTAATTTTTATTGCCTCGGTTTTAAACATCGAGGCAATAATATTGTCAATCTGGATTGGCCATAATCTTAAACAATTCGGCATTCGAAATTAGATAACGATTTTCCAAACTCAATTCGGATAATTGTGAGCTTACTAAGTTGTTTTCTCTTGAGTTGATTAAGAAAATCGAACTTTCGCCAAACGAAAACAAACGTTCCTCCGAATTCAACATGGTGTTGTAATCTTTGACTAAATCGGAAATTAATTTTCGTTGTCTTTCTAGAGAGTTGATTTCGGTTTGTTG
Organism: uncultured Flavobacterium sp.; assembly: GCA_964558625.1. Lineage (GTDB taxonomy): Bacteria > Bacteroidota > Bacteroidia > Flavobacteriales > Flavobacteriaceae > Flavobacterium. The sequence goes on along the minus strand of CAZLEU010000226.1, from coordinate 812 downwards.
TGCGCTGATCTTGTTTTTGAGTTGAACACGTTCTAAATCAAGTGAGTATTTGGTGTCTTGAATTTTGAATTTTGCCAATTGTAAACTACCACGTTCTTTTCTTAAAAATAATGGAAAATTAAAATGTACACCAACTTTATGGTTATTGAAATCGGTGTTGTTCCAAGCACTTTGTTCGGAAAGATAATGATAACCCAAATCGATTTTTGGTAATAATGAATTGGCTTTCAACTGTCGTTCGACTTCTAAAATAGCAATTTTACTTTGTAATGAATTTATTTTGGGATGGTTTTCTGTTGAGATAGTTTCGACCAAAAGTTCGTTTGTTTTTAAGGTTTGCTTAATGGTGTTTTCTAAATTTTTTTCTGGAATAATAGTGTCTTGTAATTCTAATGGCACATTATTGTCTAGCCATAAAAAGTTGGATAATTCTAGTTTGGCTTTGGTTAATTTTAACTGTGCATCTTCTAGATTCAGTTTTCTGTTTCTTACAATAATTCCTGCTTCAACACTATCTATTGCAGGTTTGTCTCCATTTTTTATTAGGCTTGCAATACCTTCAAATCGGGTTTGGGCATTTTGTAAGTAAGTTGAATACAATTGCACTTCGCTGTAATTTCGTTTCCAATTAAAGTAGGCAACTGAGGCATTGTATAGAACTTCAATGGCTTGTAATTTTTGTTCGGCTTGACTTAATTGGATTTGGATTTTGGCTTTTTGCAAATCGGACATTCGTTGGTTTATTAATAATCCTTGACCAAGTGGAATTGTAACACCAAGTGATGTCAACCCTTGATTGGGTAGTGTATTTT
>CAZLEU010000225.1:0-2167 GCA_964558625.1 uncultured Flavobacterium sp. | reverse complement strand
GAACATAACGAAGCCGTAATGGAAGAAGCTGGAAGTTCTATTCTTTCGGGTTTAAAAGATATGGTTGCTGGCGGAAATGTTGGCGATTTAGCCGGAATGCTAACAGGTAAAACACCTATCAATATGGAGAACCCTGTAGTAAAAGAGCTTGCTGGGAAAGTAACTGGAAATCTTGGTGAAAAATTTGGATTATCAGAGGATGCAGCTGGCAGTGTTGCTGGTGGATTGATTCCGCAAGTATTAGAAGGATTGGTAAATAAAGCCAAAGATCCTAATCAACCTGGATTCAATATTACCGATTTAATTAGCTCTATTTCTGGTGGAAACGGTGGCGGATTGATGGATGCTGTTTCCAAATACGGTGGCATGTTTGGTTTAGATCAAGACGGCGATGGACAAGTTGGAATGAGTGATGCAGTAGCTGCTGTAACAAAAAAATCTGGTGGACTTGGTGGTTTACTAGGAAAACTTTTTGGAGGAAAATAATTTCTACTAAATTATAAATCAATTAAAATCATCTCTTAATGAGGTGATTTTTTTTTTGTTAAAAGCTATTTAAATTTTGAACTTATTTAATTATTTTCTTTAATTTTATAAAAAATAAAACGGATGAAAAATACCCTCATAATTTTAGTCCTTTTTCTTATTATTATTGGATGTTCTACTTCTAAAACAATCCAGAAAACAGAAAATGATTCTTCAAAAGTTTCAGATACTGTTCGTATTGCCAATGATGCGTTAGAATACGAAGTCATTATTATTGACCCAGGTTTTTCAACTTGGTTAGCATCTCAAGCTAAACCAAGAGGATTTTACGGAGAAAGCTACCTTGAAGGCAGAAATCAAATATTCGTAACCGAATGGAATAATCGTGTTTTACAACCACAACGCTACAATCCAAACTTGTACGAAATGCAAATTAATTATGATTCCTCAATTCATTATGGCTATGAAGTAAACTATCTAATTTACAATTATTTTATCTATTTTCAATTAATCAATAAACAACAACTTTCAGGATTTGTTCCTCGTTACTAAATAAATTAAATTTGCGCTACTTTTTACACTAATGGGAAATTTTAAAGAACGTTGGAACATTATTTCAAATTGGCAAATGCTGATTATACTTGTCGTTTTTGCAATTACTGGTTCAACCTCTGCATATTTAGCAAAACCCATTTTGGCTTTTATCGGAATAACCAAAGAAAGTAGTTCTGGTTGGCTATACTATCCTCTATACATCATTTTAATTTTTCCTGTTTACCAAGTGCTTTTAGTAACATTCGGATTTCTTTTTGGACAATTTAGTTTCTTTTGGGCATTTGAAAAAAAAATGTTACGAAGTATGAAACTTGGTTTTATTGCCGATTATTTTGATTCATTTTCCAAAAAATAAAAATGCCAATCCTTTTCAGATTGGCATTTGATAAAGTAATAACTATTTTTTTAGTTTTCTTTTTTGATAACATAAGTATAAATCCAAGTAATTGTAAAAGTTGGAATCACATCTGTATAAGGAACAAGCTCTTCTAAGAATCCAAAAATACCCGCAATTTTACCCGTACTTCCTTTATACATTTTGGCAAGTAAAAGCCCCGAAATTGGCGCCCAAACAACATCAATAATTTCTGCAAATCCAGGAAAAACATAGGAAATCATTCCAATTAAGTCAAACAAAATTCCCACTACTAACCTCGCCATTTTATGTGATTTAGCATGAGTAATCGTATCAACTTGCAATTCTTTTGTCATTTTTTATTCAATTTAAAAATTTGAATAGTTACTATACAAAACAAGTGCCAAACTATTTGGGTTGATTTATCATGTTGAAAAAATCGTTTCTATTTTCTTTTTCATTAAAAACACCACCATATTGAATTGTAGAAGTATAACTAGATTCATCCTTTATACCACGACTTGAAACGCATAAATGAGTTGCTTCCATAACAACAATTACATTATCTGTTTCTAGAACCGTTTTCAATTCGTTAAAAATCTGCATAATTAGTCGTTCTTGTACTTGAGGACGACGAGCATAATAATCTACAATTCTGTTCAACTTAGACAATCCAATAACTTTTCCGCTAGAAACATAGCCAATATGAGCTTTTCCTACTATTGGTAAAAAATGATGTTCGCAAGTTGAATTAAAACTAATATTGGCTTC
>CAZLEU010000224.1:0-2188 GCA_964558625.1 uncultured Flavobacterium sp. | reverse complement strand
TTAAAAGAAGTATCTAATGTTCCATTATTATTTAATCTTGCAATCATATTAATTGGAACTCCATTATATGATGTAAATTTTCCAGACACTAGATATTTACCATCAGGCAATATTTTTATGCAATAAATCTCATCATTAAAACCAGTCCCAGTTGTATTAAAAGTTGTATCAACTGTCCCGTTTTCATGTAATCTTGCAATATGTTTTTTATTACTTCCAAGATAAGACAAGAAATTACCTCCTATCATAACTTTGCCATCTTCTTGAACTAAAATTGATCTAACATCACAATTGACGGCAGGATTAGTTAAGTTATTCAGAGTAAAAGTTGTATCCAATGAACCGTCAGTATTTATCCTCATCATTCCATTAACATATACACCATTATAATAAACAAGATCTCCTCCAACATATCTTTTATAAGGTGTTCTGTAAGAAGCAACAGCATAAATTTCGTCATAATTCCATGATGAAACGGGAAAATTAACATTAGTCAATGTAAAATTTTCAGTTAAATTTTCATTTACTACAGCTATTTTTCTAGTAGTGAAAGGAGGATTTGGAAGCCACTTCATTTTACCACCAACAAAAAACTTACCATCTTTCTCTTTAATTAAACAATTTTTCCAATTATTATCTAGTGCTAACTCATCTCGAGAGTTTTGAGAGTTAGCAATTAGGAAACTAAATAAAGTTAAAGTAAAAAATAACTTTTTCATAATAATAAATTTTTAAAGATTAAACATTGTATTAAATTCTTATAAATTTATAATAATTTATTTAATTTTAAACATTTAAGAAGATTTTTTCAATCTTCTTTCTCCCATTTTCCAACAACACTAGTTGCTAATGCATTTCCGAGTACATTAGTTGCACTTCTAAACATATCACAAAAGTGATCAATCGGAAGTATTAGAGCTATTCCTTCAATAGGAATATTAAACATTCCACATGTTGCAGCTACTACAACCAAACTAGCTCTTGGTACTCCTGCAATTCCTTTGCTGGTAAGCATTAATACCAACAACATAGTCATTTGTGTCCCTATATCCAGATTTACATCATACACCTGCGCTATAAAAATACTTGCAAATGTCATATACATCATACTTCCATCAAGATTAAAGGAATAACCCAGCGGCAGCATAAAAGATACAATTTTATCTTTTACGCCAAATCGCTCTAATTCTTCTGTCAGTTTTGGAAAAACGGCTTCTGAACTTGTAGTCCCAAACGCAATAATTAAAGGGCTAATAATATGTTTTAGTAGCGTTTTCATTTTGCTTTTTAGAAAAATAAAACCTATCAACAATAGTACAATCCAAAGTGATGTTATGCCGACCAAAAATGAACCAAAGAATTTGGCATACGTTATTAGAAGTTCTTGCAAATCTCTAATGGCAAATACCCCTGCGATAGCGCCAAATACACCTATTGGGGCAAACTTCATCACATAGTTTACCATTTTAAGAATAATGTGTGATGTTTTATCCAAAGCATTTACAACTGGTTTAACATAATCTCCAATTGAAGCTGCAGCTAAACCAAAGAAAATAGAGAAAATTACTATTTGAAGTATTTCGTTGGTTGCCATTGCTTCGACAATACTTTTGGGAATGATGTGTTCTATAAAGTTTTGTGCGGAGAAATTTTGTGTTTTTTCTGTCACTTCAGATGCTGTAGATGCGTCTACATCGGATAATTGTAAATCTGTTCCTGGATGCAAAATATTTACCCAAAACATTCCAATTAAAAGCGATATAAAAGAAGCGGTAAAAAACCATCCAAGTGCTTTTCCTCCTATTCGTCCTACTGCCTTTATGTCTCCAAGTTTTGCAATACCAACAACTAGAGTCGTGAATACCAAAGGCGAGATAATCATTTGTACCAATCGAATGAAAATTGTTGCTAACATTTTTATATAGCTGCTAAATTCTTTAGCTACATCTTCTGCATAATTGTTATGAACAAAAATCCCCAAAATAGCACCCAGAACCATTGCTATAAGAATTTGAAATGTAAGATTAGATAATAATGTCTTTTTTGGTGTTTCGTTTGTTTGTATAGAAGTCATTGTTAGATATTTTCAGTTTTTACTATTCTTTTTTCAGAATTATTGAATTTGGAATACTATTTTAAAGTCTTGTTTCGTAAATAGAAGTCAGCCAAAACGATGGCTGTCATGGCT
>CAZLEU010000223.1:0-2211 GCA_964558625.1 uncultured Flavobacterium sp. | reverse complement strand
AGAAATAATTCAAAAATCAAAAATCCTCAATCTTAAATCCTAAATCTCTATCTTTGCCCCGCAGACCGCCTTATCGACTCGTCTTTTGGGATGAGTAGGAAAGTCCGGACACCACAGAGTAGCATAGCGGGTAACACCCGTCAGTTCAAGTAATTGGATTAGGACAAGTGCAACAGAAAGTATGTACAGGTAATGCTGTAGTGAAACCAGGTAAACTCTATGCGGTGAAATTTCAAGTATATCGGCATTTAAGGATGACTCGTCCGTTGTCGAAGGGTAGAAAGATTGATTCCGTGAGTAATTGCGGAGCTAGATAAATGATAAGGGTTCGTTACGGCGAATACAGAATCCGGCTTATAGGTCTGCTTTTTTATGAATATTAAACTTCATCTTCATTTTCATACTCAAAGAAAGTAAAGATAGAACCACCGTAACTTTTTTCAAATGAAAAATGCTCTAAATGATTCAGTTTAGTGTGTTTAGAATGCTCAATAATAACCATTCCATCTTCGTTTAGAAGTTCTTTTTCAAAAATTAAGAGAACCAATTTTTCAAAAACAGTTTGGTCTAATCCATAAGGTGGATCGGCAAAAACAATGTCGTAACTCGAATTACTTTTTTCAATAAACTTAAAAACATCACTTTTGATAGCGGCAATTGGAAAGTCAAATTCGGCTGCTGTTTGTTTGATAAATTTAATACAACCAAAATCTTCATCGACCGAACTGATGCTTTCACTTCCGCGAGAGGCAAATTCATAGCTTATATTCCCAGTGCCAGCAAATAGGTCCAAAATTCGTAATTCGCCAAAATTGAAATGGTTGTTAAGCACATTAAACAAGGCTTCTTTACTCATATCGGTTGTGGGACGAACAGGAAGGTTTTTTGGAGCATTAATACGACGACCTTTGTATTTGCCAGAGATGATTCTCATGAGTTGAAAAGTATAAAATGGGTTCGGTTATCTACTTCAGAAAAACCATTTTTAGTTTGATAATCAGTAACATCAAACAAAGAAACGTTACGAATATATTTGTATGCAATCTTGAAAAAGTCACTTTGTTCGTTGATATTTCCTAAAAATTCTAATTTGAAACTTTCTGGATTTAGCAACAATTGTTCTGCAGTGAAAAGCAAATAATAAATCAAATCTTCGGGTGTTTTATATTCAAAAGAATTGAAAAGCAACAATTTCTGATTTTGAACAACAATAATTTCAAAATGATTGGGTTGGAAATGCACAAACATTTTTTTGTCGTCAATATTTTTTGAGGCATCAAGCAATTTTGAAACTAAAACAGAATGCGAATGCTTATAATTAAATGTTCCAAATTGATCAATTAGCAAATTATTGATATTGACATAAGGAACATAAACCGTGTTAAATTGATATGTTTCGTTGCTGTCAAAAGCAAAAAAATCGGTTTCAAAAACTTTTACATTGTATTGAAGGTAGCTTCCAGCGGCATTTTCGTCAAACAAAGGCGTTGGTACAAAGCAAGACAAATTATTATTATGCAAAACGATAATTTCATCATATTTTTCACTTAAAGCTTCATTTTCAGATAAAGCTTTTGAATACAAATCTTCAAGTAAATTAGAATCAGAATTGCTTGAAAAAATCACTTCATTAACCGCTAAAACTTTTGAATTCAATGTATCCAAAACGGCATACGAAAAACCTTCTGGCGAAACCAAAAGCGATAGTTTTTTATATGTTTTATCGGTGATACTCGAACTCATAGTTGCATTTTAACAGTACAAACTTACGAAGAAAAAAGCAATATCAATTACAAAAATCAACGTCAATCGTAATTTCAACTACAAAAGCTTATTTCAAAATAATTTTGATTTTTGAAATTGCCATTGAATTTTGCTTTTGAATAATCTATCTTTACAACTCTCAAATTGCCATTGAAATTTGTAATTGATTTTTGCCATTGAAAAACTTCTATTCCATTTTACTTCAAAATTTTCCTTTTAATCCAACGGTTAAACAGGATATTTTTTTGCAACAAATAACTCAATTTCTTACCAACAATAATAACGAAGAAATTTTTGTACTAAAAGGCTATGCCGGAACAGGAAAAACAACTGTTATTTCGACAATTGTCAACAATTTGATAGCGATAAATTTAAAATACGTTTTGTTGGCACCAACTGGTCGAGCGGCAAAAGTCATTGCCAATTATTCTCAAAAACCGGCTTTTA
>CAZLEU010000222.1:0-2220 GCA_964558625.1 uncultured Flavobacterium sp. | reverse complement strand
TCTTGAGGAATTTCTACATTTCCTACTTGTCGCATACGTTTTTTACCTTTTTTCTGTTTTTCTAATAGTTTTCTTTTACGAGAAATATCACCACCATAACATTTGGCGGTAACGTCTTTTCGTAAGGCTTTTATAGTTTCACGCGCAATAATTTTGGCACCAATAGCTGCTTGAATTGGAATATCAAATTGCTGTCTAGGTATTAGTTCACGCAGTTTTTCGGTCATTTTTTTACCAATATTGTATGCGTTGTCGGCGTGAATTAGTGCAGAAAGAGCATCAACAGTATTGGCGTTTAATAGTACGTCTAGTTTAACTAAGTTAGAAGTTCGCATTCCGATAGGATGGTAATCGAATGAGGCATAACCTTTGGAAACCGTTTTCAATCTGTCATAAAAATCGAATACAATTTCGGCCAGTGGCATATCAAAATTCAATTCGACCCTTTCAGTTGTAAGATACGTTTGATTGGTAATAACACCACGTTTTTCTATACACAAGCTCATTACGTTACCCACAAAATCAGATTTGGTAATGATGGTTGCTTTGATATAAGGTTCTTCAACTCTGTCTAATTTTGATGGCTCTGGCAAATCAGAAGGGTTGTTTACAATTAAGGCTTTTTCGGGCTCTTTTTTGGTATAAGCCAAATAGGAAACGTTGGGAACAGTAGTAATTACGGTCATATCAAACTCACGTTCCAAACGTTCTTGGATGATTTCCATGTGTAACATTCCTAAAAATCCGCAACGGAAACCAAATCCCAATGCTGCCGAACTTTCTGCCACAAAAACTAACGATGCATCGTTAAGTTGAAGTTTTTCCATAGAAGCACGCAAATCTTCAAAATCTTCGGTGTCAACAGGGTAAATTCCAGCAAAAACCATTGGTTTTACATCTTCAAAACCATGAATCATATTGGTTGTTGGCGTTTTGGCATCGGTAATGGTATCACCTACTTTTACTTCTTTGGCTTCTTTGATTCCCGAAATTAAGTATCCGACATCGCCCGTTGAAATTACGTTTTTCGGAACTTGATTTAGTTTTAAAGTTCCTACTTCATCGGCAAAATACTCGTTGCCAGTTGCCATGAATTTAATTTTTTGACCTTTGCGGATTTCGCCGTTTTTCACTCTAAAAATTACTTCGATGCCACGAAATGGATTATAATGCGAATCGAAAATCAAGGCTTGAAGCGGTTCATCTACAACACCTTTTGGAGCTGGGATTTTTTCGATAATAGCTGCCAAAATATTTTCGACACCAAAACCCGTTTTACCAGAAGCGTGAATAATATCTTCCAATTTACAACCTAATAAATCGATAATATCGTCGCTAACCTCTTCAGGATTAGCACTTGGTAAATCGACTTTATTCAAAACAGGAATAATTTCCAAGTCGTTATCAAGAGCCAAATATAAATTAGAAATAGTTTGCGCTTGAATACTTTGTGCGGCATCAACAATCAACAATGCACCTTCGCAAGCCGCAATGGAACGAGAAACCTCATATGAAAAGTCAACGTGTCCAGGAGTATCAATAAGGTTTAGGATATAATCTTCACCTTTATATTTATATTCCATCTGAATGGCGTGACTTTTTATGGTAATACCACGTTCGCGCTCCAAGTCCATGTTGTCAAGCAATTGTGCTTTTTCTTCACGAGCTGTAACGGTTTGTGTTGCCGCCAAAAGTCTATCGGCAAGTGTGCTTTTTCCGTGGTCAATATGTGCAATAATGCAAAAATTTCTAATTTTTTTCATGCTTCAAGTTCAAGTTCAAATTTCAATAGCAATTTTACTGCAATTAATCTGCAAATATAAGGTAAAGTTTAGATTATAGAGATATGTTTTTTAAATGATAATAAAGATTAAACTTCAAACAAGAGTGTTTATTTTTTCAAATCGAGAATAGTAGATTTTTCGCCTTTACTTACTAAATATAATTGTTCCGACATTTCATAGAGATTTGTTGCACTGGTATTACTAAAAACGATAATACTTTTATTACTATCAAACGTATGAATCCAATTGGTATTGGAACCAAGAATTCCGCCTGGACGATACACAAATTTAGTATTGAAAATACCATAACCATCGGCAAACCAAAATCCAAATGCAACATTATCAAGTGTTCTGTTTGGCGCAATCATTATTTCGGTAGTTTTTTCTGAAAGTAATGTATGGTTGAAAATGGCAGTATCAAATTTCAATAAATCTT
>CAZLEU010000221.1:0-2244 GCA_964558625.1 uncultured Flavobacterium sp. | reverse complement strand
TAACCATGGTAATTCAAGAGAACTACCCAGAATTATCAAAATATTTAAACGAAATGCCTATCACAATCCCAATTGATAGTCAACCCGAAGTAAACATTCAGAATCTTCAGAAGTATTATGAAACGCTATTAACATTTTTTAGAAATTATGTTGCCGAACATCAACTAAATTATGTAAGCCAAAAATCTCAAACAGGACATTTGTAATTTTCATTTGTTAAAGAAATTCAAAAAAAACAATTCAACTCATAATTATCTTTATATTTGATGCTATTGCAAAAATTAAACGCAAATGCATCGTATAATTACTTTATTTCTACTTTTTTTTATTGGTTTGAACGCTTTTTCACAGCGACCTGTTAAACCTAATTCGGTTGAAATTTATAACCAAATTCAAAAACTAAACTTTTTGGGCTCTGTACTATATATTGCAGCGCATCCTGATGATGAAAATACACGATTAATTTCGTTTTTATCTAACGAGAAAAAAGCAAGAACAGGCTATCTGTCACTAACACGTGGCGATGGCGGACAAAATCTCATCGGTCCAGAATTGAGAGAATTATTGGGTGTTATTCGAACTCAAGAACTTATCGAAGCTCGAAAAATAGACGGTGGTGAACAACTTTTTTCGAGAGCAAATGATTTTGGTTTTTCAAAAAATCCTGATGAAACATTAGAAATTTGGGATAAAAACCAAGTATTAAGTGATGTGATATGGGCAATTCGAAAGTTTCAGCCCGATGTTATTATCAATCGATTTGATCATCGTTCACCAGGAACTACTCATGGTCATCATACTGCATCTGCAATGTTAAGTTTTGATGCTTTTGATAAAGCAAATGACAAAACGGTTTTCCCTAATCAGTTAAATTTGGTAGATACATGGCAACCTAAACGCTTGTTTTTTAATACATCATGGTGGTTTTATGGAAGTAAAGAAAAATTTGAGAAAGCCGATAAATCCAATTTAATCAAATTACAAACAGGTGTTTACTATTCATCAGTTGGAAAATCGAACCAAGAAATAGCGGCTTTAAGTCGAAGTTGTCACCAATCACAAGGTTTTGGTAATACAGGAACTCGAGGCGAAGAAGACGAATTTTTAGAATTTTTAAAAGGCGAAAATCTTACAGATAAAACCAATCTTTTTGAAGGGATAGACACAACTTGGAATCGAGTAACAGGTGGAAACACTATTAATATAATTTTGAGTGCCGTCGAGAAAAATTTTGATTTTAAAAATCCTTCTGCTAGTATTCCAGAGTTGGTAAAAGCATATGAATTGATTCAAAAGCTAGACAATCAACATTGGAGAGCGGTTAAAACCGAAGAAATCAAGAAAATTATTGCTGCTTGTGCAGGCTTGTATTTGGAAGCTGTAGCCGAAACCCAAAGTGTATCTTATGGAAATTCTATCAAAGTAAAGCTTGAAGCGATTAACAGAAGTTCAGTTCCAATGATATGGAAGTCAATTATGTCGGTTCCAACATACTCCTCCAATTTTAGCGCACTTTCCTTAACAAACAACTCATTAAAAACCCAAACTATTGAATTGGAAGTCCCATCAACACTTAATTATACTTCACCATATTGGTTAAAAGAAAATGGAACAGTGGGAATGTATAGAGTAGATGATCAAGAAAGCATTGGAATTCCTGATGTTTTCCGACAAGCCAAAATTATTTTTGAGATTGAGATAAACAACGTGAAAATTCCTTTTGAACGCAATATTATTTACAAATACAATGATGATGTAAAAGGTGAAGTTTATCAACCACTTGATGTTATTCCAGCAGTGACTTCAGCTATAACAGAGAAAGTTTTTGTTTTTAATTCGTCCAAGTCGCAAACAGTAACAGTAAAAATTAAAGCTGGAAAAGAAAACGTAAATGGAAAAATTGAGTTGGAAGTTCCTAATAATTGGTCGGTTTCACCAAAAGAAATTCCGTTTAAATTGACTAAAAAAGACGAAGAACAATTGGCCGTTTTTAGCGTTTCACCATCAAAAGAGGCAAGTGAAATTATCATTAAAAGTAAAATAACAGTTGATAATCAAATTTTTGACAAAGAAAAAGTAGAAATAAATTATCCTCATATTTACAAGCAAATAGTTTTAAAACCTTCCGAAGCAAAAGCTTTCAAAGTAGATATTAAGATTAAAAATGAAAGAATCGCATACATTATGGGCGCAGGCGATGAAGTTCCAAAGAGCTTGAAACAAATGGGGTATGAAGTAGAAATT
>CAZLEU010000220.1:0-2258 GCA_964558625.1 uncultured Flavobacterium sp. | reverse complement strand
TCAGCTAGTTCTATTATATCATGGAATAAGTCATCAACATAACTCATTGTCCATTTACCTGTTCTTCTTGCAATTGTTCTAATATCAGCCTCGCAACCCTCAAAGGTCTTTCTGATATCAATTACAGTGTAAGTTCCTGTTATTGTATTTGTTCCGTACATATTTATATTATTTATTTTACATTAAATGTAGAACCGAAAACATGTTTCCATTCTGTTAAAGTATCTCCTTCATTTCTTTTTGATTGTGCAATATTAAGTGAGTCAAACGCATCGGATGCCTCCTCAACTATTTCTTTCCATTTACTATCTGTCATTCTTTTAGAAACGTTATTTTCATTATTTGTATCATCGGCAACATAAATACTTGAAGTGTAGTATGCTGGTACAGAATTTATAGCGTTTTTAAATGAAATTACAGGAAAATTTGGTCCACTCAAGAATTGAAAAAATCTAATTATCGCCTCTTCAATATTAGTTTCTATCCCATAATTAATATCTAGGTAAGCTACTATTAATTCAATTACGTATGAAGATAATCCTGGCTCATCATCAGTGGGTTTTATTTCTTTTTCATTTCTCCACCATTTTAAAGCTCTTACTATACTTGTATATGATGGATTATTTCTTCTGTTGTTTAAAGAAAAATCGAGTTGTTTAGAAATACTAGTTATGTATTTTGAACCACCTCTTCTTGATGGTTGCCAAACATATTCTGCTGGAGACACTATTGGTACAACAGGTACAATATCTACCTCTAAACCTGAACCACTAAAGATAATTGTTATAGATTTTGTATTACCCTTAGCGTCAACTACTTTTCTGATGTCTTTTTGAGGGTATATTTCTTCAAGATAAGTAATGATGTATTCGAAAAGTTTGTTCAAATCGTTCTGTATATTATCATCGCCTCCAACAAATAAAACCAAATCAATATCTATTGGATAATCTCCAGTTGGCTTTAAAATTGTATGTTTTTTCCAAGAACCTGCTAAAATGTATTTTGTCACTTTTAGACCATGACTGTCATCGTTTTTAATTTTGTTCTCCAGTTTTTCTTTAAGATTATTTATCTGAGCTCTGTATTTTGGCATATCCTCAGCCTTAAGCTTAATTTTGTCAACAAAAAAACCTAATTCGTCGTTTGTGTATTTCATCTTATTAATTTTATGTTAAAAGTTTATTCAAATATTATTCCCTATATTGTAATCTGACATACTGTCATAATAACTATTTTTTAAGGAGCATTAATTTTGTATGTAAGTAATTTATTGATTATTATCATAGTTAGCTTTGTTTTAATTTATAACTTTGTCTCTACTATTACTACCAAAAGCGTTACCACGGTTTTAGGTAGTATTATATAGAATCAAAACATGGCGTGGCAGGAATTACAAAATGAAACTACCGAAAATCTCATTGAATACATTCAATGGTCAAATGATCCGGCTTACTCTAGTACGTCTGATGATGCATTCATGGTATTCTGTTTTAGGTTTCAGATTCAGTTGTTAAAAAAAATAATTCCAATATGCAAGCAGTGGAATTTAGACCAAGATTATGCTGTTCAATTAGGTGAAAAGGTATTTGAAAGATTTAGGAAATACGCAGGAAGTTTTAATAAGAATAGATGTAACAAAGAGATTGATCTTTGTGTGCTTTTTTTTCTTTTTAGAATTGCACAAAATCTTCTGCCTGGTTTTAAAAATGAAATTCTTGGAAATGATTTAAGTCCATATATTGGAGATGAAGAAATTATTAAAGATTTTCCAGATATGGAACAATCAAATATGCAACCATCAAAGCTGAGAGAGTTAAAACGAATTCAAGAAATAATTCAAAATGCACTTGATAGATTATCTCCAAAACATAAAGTAATTTATTTAACCTATAAAATGCATGAAAAAGACGGTTATAAACTTCCAAGAAAATTACTTGAAAGTTTGAGAAACGAGCTTGATTTATCACAAGCAACTATTAGAAGCTATAAAAAAGATTCATTTGATATTGTGGACACTTATTTGAAATTATATGGCTCAAAGTAAAAAACATATAACACCCGAAAACGTTACCGAATGGTTGGCATCAACTGGATTTCTTTTTCCTAGAAATGAAATTGAATTGGCTAGGTTTGAAACCCTTTTTGGTAACATTGATTATGGTTTAACAGGATTAGAGATTGATCCTGTAAAAATATTAAGAGGTGAAGAAGTTTCTAAAACAATACAAATTCCAGAATCTTTAAAACCAGAAGAGATT
>CAZLEU010000219.1:0-2260 GCA_964558625.1 uncultured Flavobacterium sp. | reverse complement strand
TGTGAATCTATTGATTTCAACAAGTTCATCATAAAAAGAACTATTACCAATTTGTAATGTTGCTTTCACATCAGAAATAACTGCACCACTTCCTTCAAATTGATCCCAATTAACATCCCAAATTAAGCTTTCAGATTCTAAAGTTTTAGTTATTAAAGTACTCGATTTTCCTAACCTATCTAATGCAAATCTTCCAATTCCTTTGGCACCTGTTTTAATTCTTGTTTTACTTTTATAATTTGTTTTTTTATCATCTGTACCAATTGTCATCCATTGATTTCTAATGATGTTATCAGTCATACCATCACCATTGTCAAGAATTCTTATACTATCATTAATTGGATCTATGATTATTACACAAACAGTTGCATCAGCATCATAGCTGTTTTTTACAAGCTCAATTATTGCACCTTCGGCATTAGCAAAATTTTCTTGTCCAATAAGTCTAGCAGTTCTTGCTGAGACTGTAAACGGTATTTGAGTAATTTCTAACTCTGCTATTTTAGATTGAATTTCACTAATCAAACCACTATCCTGAGTATCTTTATTTAGCTCAATTTGTAGTTCGTCTTTTAGCTCAATTAATTTATTTGCAATATCCATTTGTTAGTTATCATTAATTAATTCAGAAATACTAATGTTTAGTAATTTTGAAATTTCATCTAAAGTGTTTAATGTTGGTTGTACATCATTGGTACACCATCTTGATATTGTTGCTTCGTTTTTACCAAGTTTTTCGGCTAACCATTTACTAGTTAAATTTTTTTCAGCTAAAACGACCTTTAATCTATTAATTGCTTTTTTGCTCATAAAAATTGCATAATATGCAAATATATTGAATAATATGTTATTATAGATTATCCTCAAAATAAAATTTAAGGTTGTATAATTCTAATATATTTTCAGAGCTACTTTCCAATTGCCCAATCTCAATAAAAGCGATATCATTGGCAAATGCTTTTTCACCAATTAAGTGCTCGATGTGAACGTAAACTGCTTCGCGAAGTCTTGGATTGTCTTTGTGGATAATGTAGTTTTTGAATAGTACTTTTATTCCCAAATCGTTTGGTTTGCTTGGGTTTTCTAATGGGATGAAATACATTTCGCTTATTCGTAAAGTGATGCCGTAATATTCTAGCGGTTTGTCGGTGCCGTTTTCGTATTTGGATAGGTTGGTTTCTGGTTGAAGGAATGCGGTTATTTTCCAACGCTCTACAACTGGTGCATGATGAACTAGTAATTCTACTTCTTTGAATAAATAAGGATTTCCGTTTGCGGTAATGACTAATTCTGCACCGCTTTTTTTATTTTTGATGATGAGATCTAGGTCTTTGTTGTATTGATGTAGTATTTCGATTAATTTGTCGAAATGGGTTTTTAGTTCGTCTTTTGAGATTTCGTTTAGTAGTAGGAAAACGAAGTTGTTTTGTTGGAAGTGGTTCCAAAAGTTGGTTATTGTGTTCATATTGTTTTTTGTTATTGGAACGCGGATGAAACAGATGCTTCGCAACGCGGATTTATACGGATTTTTATCTTTTAAAGGTTCTCGATACATTCTAATAAAATAGCTAGTCGCAATTTTATTAGAACACTCGAACTGACGTTAGCGTTTGTCGGGTGTTGATTTATCGTATGCTATTAGGTTTACCATTTGACGTAAGCGGCTTCTGACTCGGTTGCCGTAGTGTTTTTCTATTTCTGTGGCTGATAGGTTTGTGGTTATGTGGGTTTGGAGTTTTTTTGAAATGAATAGATCATATCTGCTTAATAGAATTTCTGCCATTACATTGCATTCGTTGCCGAAATATTTTAGGTTGTTTTCTGTTCCTAAATCGTCAAAGCAATAGGTTCTTGGTTCTGATTGATATAGTTTACCTATGCTGTATTTATGGATTATTTGGTAGCCGTCCTGGATGAATTCAAAGCTAATATCTCGACACGGTTTTACGAAAAATTTGTGTTCTGTGGCTGTTAGGTATTTCATTAAATTCATCAATGATGTTTTTCCGCAGCCGATTGGTCCGGTTAATAGAATTCCTTTGTTGAGGTTTATTCCATATTGAAAACAAGTTGGTTCGTCTTTTAAGAAATATGCGATTAGTTTGTACACAATTGGGTAATCAGTTTCTATTATCTTGAAATGATTGCCGTATAGTTCAATTCCTTTGTTTTCTAACCAAATGATAACCTCATCATAGCTATAATGGCTCTGAATAGTCTTTGTCGGTTGTTGTGTTGAGTTGTTTTGCTCTGTTGGGTT
>CAZLEU010000218.1:0-2260 GCA_964558625.1 uncultured Flavobacterium sp. | reverse complement strand
CGTTTTTGTTGGTGTTTGATTGCTTAATCCCAATGCATTATATTTCATCATACCTCCTTGCATGTTGTAGACTTCTTTAAAGCCTAACTCTTGCATTTTGGCGGCTGTTGCACTACTTCTTCCGCCACTTAAACAATAAACGAAGGTGGGTTTTGACTTGTCTAATTTTTCAAGATTGGCTATAAAATTGGGGTCGTTTGTGCTAATATTTACAGCATTATCAAGATGTTTTCCAGCAAATTCACTTGGTGTTCTAACATCAATGAGTTGAGCGTTTTGCGTTGTAGCCAATTTATCTACAAATGATTTTGCATCTATAGACATGTTGATTGTTACTTCATCTTGGGTTTGCTCTGTGGGTTTATTAGTTTGTCCTTGACAACTAATTAATAAAAAAGTTACAGCTAATAACGATAAAAAAGAAGATTTCATAGTAGATACGATTTATTTATTTGTAATTGAATTGACACCGTCTTTTGTTAGTGGCAATCCATAATTTATATTAAAAAAAACTTGTCAAAAATAAAGTAGTAAAATTAGTGATATTATAACAAATGTTACAAAAATTAAAATTTCATATTAACGTTACCTATAAAAAACTATTTCATAACTGTCAATATTTTTAGATACAACTCTTCTCTTTCGATAGGTTTGATTAGTATTTCATCGAGATTTAATTCTTTATAATCTACAGTTTCCATGTATTGATCACCTGTAATTGCTATGATTGGAGCATTAGCATTTTTGTTGTTTTTGGCTTTGATACTTTTAATTAGCTCTAGTCCAGAAACGCCCGATATTTGTAAATCACTAATTATTAAATCGACATCATTTTCATCAAGATAGTTGTTAATCTCATTAGCCGAATGGAAAATAATAGGGGTACATTTTATTTCTGTCAACAATTTTTTCAAGATTGTGGTTATTAATATATCATCGTCTACAAGTGCGACTTTGATTTCTTTATTACCAAACTTGTTGAGCAATTTAGCTTTTGTGGTTTCGTTATTATCATCGGTTTTTGCTATTATTAAATAGAAAGAAATCTCAGTTCCTTTATTAAATTCACTTTTAACTTCAATTTCACCCTGATGCATTTCTACAATCTCTTTACATAAATTTAGCCCTAAGCCAGCTCCAAGACTTAATTTTTGAGAAGAAGATTTACTTTGGTAGTATTTATCAAAAATATGTTCCAAATCGTCTTTTGGAATACCAATACCCGTATCGGCAATAGATATAGATAATTTGACGTTCTTTTTATCATTTGTTTCTTCACACTTACTCTTTACTGTAATAGAACCTTTATCGGTAAATTTAATGGCATTACCAATGATGTTATAAAATAATTGATGAATCTTGCTACTATCGGCTAGCACATAACAGTTTAAAGAATCATCTAAATACGTTTTTAACTCAATTTTTTTGGAATCGGCTAATGATTGGATAGAACTGGTTATAGTACGTATTTCCTCTTTTAAATTGATGTTCGATTTATATAAATTTTGTTTTGTGTTTTCATTTTTGAAAAAATTTAAAATTTGATTGACCGTTAGTTGCAATGAATTTGAAGTAAAATGAAGCAAGTTAACCGAATCTGATATCTCTTTATCTACATTACTGTTTTTTATTTTTTCAGAAAAATTTGAGATAATATTCAAAGGTGCTCTCATCTCATGACTTAGCATTCCTACAAGTCTATTTTTTAAATCCAAATTTAATTCAGCTTCTGTCTTGGCTTTTAAAAGTTCTTTTTCATAGTTGTAAGCAAAAAAAGTATAGACAAACATGAACAATGTAATCAAAAACATCAATGTGAGAAGAATAAATATCAAATGATGTTGTTGTTCTCTCAATTTATAATGTTTATCAATTACAGATCTGTAATCTTTTAAATTGCTGTATTGACTTATATTGAAATAGTGCAAAATAATTTCTTGACTCTTGGACAAAATACTTTCATTTATAGACAATAATGCTTTGTCTTTGGCTCTTAAGTTGAGATATATGGTTTTGAGTTTATTAAATTCACCCGAATAATATTTATCAGTATTTGAAAAAACATTCCTAATTTGATTTTTAATCAATCCCGAATGGCGTTTATTACCATAAAGCATGGATATATAAATTTGCATCTCTTCTTTTTTAACATCATAATTTCCTGCAATTGCATCACCTATTCGGGCTAGCATTCTTTTCTTGGCGACATCTTCGGAGTATTTTATAGTATCCAATCGAAAAGAATTCAAAACTTGCTTTG
>CAZLEU010000217.1:0-2284 GCA_964558625.1 uncultured Flavobacterium sp. | reverse complement strand
AAAACTATGCACTAGCCGAAAATGTTTCAATTGATTATGCTGTAATGGAGAATGCCAAAAATGTATACGTTTTGCCCGCAACTTTCGATTGGAATGATCTTGGAACTTGGGGACAATTACACGAAAAATTAGATAAAGACGAAAACAATAATGGTGTTATAAACGCAAAAGTAGTTTTAGAAAATGCGTCGAACAACATCATACGTTCCGACTCAAAAAAACTCATAGTGGTTGACGGTTTGAATGATTATATAATTGTAGATAAAGAAGGAGTTTTGCTAATTTATCCAAAAAGCAAAGAACAAGATATTAAAAAAATTGTTGCTAAAATATAAATGTTTGCTAATTAGCATTAGATGAGAAAATATATCACTACATTAACTTTACTGATTTTTACAATTTGTACAAATGCTTTTGAACTTCAGGTAACAGTCACTAATGAAACCTGTCCTGGAAATGGAAATTTACAATTTTTAATCACAGGGCAATCACCTAATGCTATTATTACGTATTCTGTATATTTACTCCCAAACCTAACAACTCCTGTTGTAACTACAAATGACTCAAATGTTAGTGTGCAAGTTGCTGGTAACTATAAAGTTGTGGCATCACAATTGGTTAATGGAGTGACAACGACAGACGAAGTAAATGTTATTGTAATTTCATCTTATGTAAGTCCTCAGATTGGATTATTAGGACAACCAGTTGTATGCGGAACAGATGGTATTATCAATGTAAATACAATTTCAGGAAACATATCAAGTTACCAGCTATTGAGCGGTCCAGTTACAACAAACTATCAGTCTTCCAATGTTTTTTCTGGATTACCAGTAGGATCATATATTGTAAGAGCTCTTGATAATTGTGGTAATACAGATATAGCATCCATTACGTTATCTGCAGTAACTTTAAATTTGTCTGTGGCAGATGCCGAAATAGGTCCAAACGCAATCCAAGATTGTGGATTTGTAGCTGTTTCTCATACCATAAACGGTACAATACAATCAAATTATTATCCCCTAACAATTCAAACAACTTTTCAATTACCTAATGGAGGTACTTCTATCAATACACAAGTTGTAAATACCGGAGACCTATTCAATCTTCAAGTTCCTATTAATTCTCAGAATATGAGTTTAGGATATACAATACAAATAACAACAGCCTGCGGAAATCAAATTATTGATTCAGGAAATGTTGTGAATGCACAATTTAATGTTTCAGTTGATGATAAAGAAAAAACATGTAATGTTCTTGAAGCTACTTTTAGTCTTATAAATGGTAAAGCTCCCTACACAATAAATTTCTTAAGCTCTCCATTAGGGTTCAATCCTTTATTAAGTAATACCAGTCATCCAGGCCCTTTTTTGGTAGATGAAATCACATATTCTAATATTCCAGAAGGAAACTATACTGTTCAGGTAACCGATTCATGTGGAAATGTGAAAACATTAAGTTTTATTACCGCTTTTGAAGATCAAGTAGTTAGTTTTAATTCTACTCCAAATGGATGTTCTGGTTTTGGAGATTTTTGTGCTTCCATTTCAAATCCTCCAGTAAATATCACAAATGCAGTTTTATTATCTGGACCATCTGGATTTACATACCCTTATAACGCAAGTAGCTTTATTACTAGCGAAGAGATTTGTATGCAAAATGTTCCAGTTGGAAATTACACTATACAAATAACAGATGAATGTGGAAATATAGTGACCAAAGAAATTACTTTTACATCCACTCAAGTTGAAGAGCCGTCAATAGGACAACGACCAAGTTGTGAGCTAGGTGAAGCAGCTGTTATAATTGCTTCGGCAACATCAGAGATTATAAATGTTGAAATAATTGAAGCTCCTAGTTCATTTCCTTTTACTTTACCCTATAATATTAGTTTTAATATTGCTTCAAATGGAAATTTATACATGAATTCGCTACCATTTGGTCTGTACAAATTTAAAATCATAACTAACTGTGGGTACAACGATGTAAAATCTATTCTACTAGATGGATATACGGTTTCTTCAACCGTAATTGACAATCCTCAAGAAGTATGTGGAGGATTTAATTTAACCTTCAACCATAGTAGTAATGGTGTTTTTGGAGACAACTTTTTTTTACAAAAATACAATCTAACCACCAATACTTGGGAGCATCCCATAACAGGCGTAGATTACAATCCTCCAACGGATGTTCCGAATGCTACCAATTCATTAGTTATACAAAATGCCATCCCTAACCTTAATATAGCTGGAGGATCTGGTCAATACAGAATTTTGAAATCTTTTTT
>CAZLEU010000216.1:0-2516 GCA_964558625.1 uncultured Flavobacterium sp. | reverse complement strand
TTTATACACCTGCAACATTTTATGCATATGATGGAGCTGGTACTCAACTAGGTGCTGTTGGCTCAGGAAGTAATTATGAAAGAAGATTTTGTCCTATTGGACAAGGTTTCAATATTAGAGGAGCTGCAAACGGAACCGTTACTATGAAAGATAGTTACAGAGTATTTCAAAAAGAAGGTGCTGCAAATTATTCACAATTTGAAAGAACCGCAAATGCGAATTCCGAAAAAGTTGTAAATAACACAAACACAGCTGGATTCTTGCCTGAAATACCATCAGTATCTGGCTTTGATTATACGACCGTTAGCACGGCTGAAGTACCTCAAATGCGATTCAACGGCATGATAAACAATCAAGGAATAAGACAAACTGCCTTAATCCTTGTTCCAGGCGCATCTGATGGTGTAGAACACGCTATGGAAGCAGAATCGATTGATGGATATGCAAAAGATTATTACTTTTATTTAGGAGATGACAAACAATATGTAATAAACGTTATCGAATTTAATGTTAACAAAACGATTCCTTTAGGATTTAAAAATAATGCAACTACTAACTTCAAATTAACATTAAAAGAAATGGTTAATTTTGAAACTCCTGAAGTTTATGTTCACGATAAAGTAAATGATACGTATACAGACATTGTTAATGGATTATTTGAAGTTAACTTACCTGCTGGTGTAAATAATAACCAATATGAAATTACATTTACTAATTCGACACTAGCAATCAATAACAATGCGATTTCCAATTTTACAGTTTTCCAAAACAACGATAAAGAGTTATTAAATATCGAAAATCCAAATAATATTGAGATAAATAATGTAGTGCTATATGATGTTGTTGGAAAAGTAATTTTTGATAAAAAAGAAACTTCATCAAAAAACACATTTCAATACTCAACATCAACACTCAGCGATGGTGTTTACATTGTAAAAATTATTTCAAAAGATAATAAAGCGTTTTCTCAAAAAGTTATAATATCAAACACAAAATAATTGAGAAATTAAACTATAAACTAAGCAGTCTTCGGGCTGCTTTTTTATTAGAACAAGTTAATGAAGTCAATTAATCAACATATCACAATTAGTAATCCATCTATAACCCTAGCAATCAAGCGTGAAGATTTAATACACTCTCATATTTCTGGCAACAAATACAGAAAACTTAAATATAACTTGATTCAAGCAAAAAAAGAAAACAAAGATACACTTCTAACATTTGGAGGTGCTTTTTCCAATCATATTGCAGCTCTTGCATATGCAGGAAAATTAAATAACATAAAAACCATTGGTGTTATCCGTGGTGATGAACTTGAATCAAAAATTGATGAGAATCCAACATTAAAATTTGCGCAGGAGTGTGGCATGAAATTCAAATTTGAAACACGTGAAAATTACAGAATAAAAGATAATATAAATTACTTGAAAGCCCTTCAAAACGAATTTGGTGATTACTATCTTGTTCCTGAAGGAGGAACAAATGAATTAGCAATTAAAGGCTGTTTAGAAATTTTAAACGAAGATGATACAGACTATGATTTCATCTGTTGTGCTATCGGAACTAGCGGAACAATATCCGGAATAATCAAAAGTGCCAAAGCTAATCAAACAATTTTGGGATTTCCATCGCTAAAAGGCACGTTTTTTGATAAAGAAATTCATAAATTTGCACCGAATCATTCTAATTGGAAAATAATTAATGATTATCATTTTGGTGGTTATGGAAAAGTAACCCCAAATTTGATTGCTTTTTTAAATGATTTTTATTCAAAATATAAGATTCCATTAGACCCCATTTATACTGGAAAAATGTTTTTTGGTGTTATGGATTTAATTGAAAAAAATTATTTTCCAAAAAATTCAAAAATACTAGTCATTCATACTGGTGGTTTACAAGGAATTAAGGGAATGAATTTAAAATTAAAAGCAAAAAAAATGTCCCAAATTAAGTTTTATGATTAAAAATATTGCATTTATTTGTCTTTCAATACTGCTTTTTGCATGCAGTAGTTCAAAATCTGTTGTTAGAACCAAATCTGACACAAAGAAAACAACTGACCCGAAAAAAGTTTTGGTTTACAGTAAACCTGTAAAAAAAACATCAAATACCAATGTTACATCAAAAACGGCCTCGAATACAAAATCAATAGAAAATAAAACTATTGTTGTTACCAAAAATACAAGTCCAAAAACGGAGACTACCAAACCTAAAATAAGCAGTACAAAACCATCAATTGAAACCAAAACGACAGTTCAAAAAACTATTGACACCCCAAAACAAACTTCAGATGAAATTGTTACTAAACTCAGTGATGAAGATAATTTAATATTAGAAATCATCGAAAAAGCACGACTCAAAAAAGAAACAGAAGTCAATAAACCTCATTATGTAAAAACAGAAGTACTTGAAGCAACATCAAAAGTAAAAGTAACTGCAAAAATGGTTCAAGACTATATAGATAAGTATAAAACAATTGCCAAGAGCAATATGTCAAATTTTGGAATTCCAGCAAG
>CAZLEU010000215.1:0-2558 GCA_964558625.1 uncultured Flavobacterium sp. | reverse complement strand
CCTAACCTATGGTGACATCGACTTTGATAAAAGCAATGTCAAGTTTGAAAATGGTAAATTATACATTATTGAAGGAAAAACAATAAAAAATAAGCCTATTACTTTAAAAATTGTAAATTACTCAAATAAAGCAGTTCTAAAGGAGATAATTAAACAGTAAGCATTATTTTATTTCCACAAAAAAGGACCATATGTGTCAAAATAATTTAAATGAAAATTCATTAGCTCTAGCTTTTTAAAGACTATGAATATTATGTTGTGTGTTGTAAGGTGTAAAAGCGTTGCAAATGAGTTATTAGAAAAGTGCAAATCATAATTTTTCTCATTTGATTAAAAATATAAAACAAAAGCATATCATAAATAAATAGCTTTAACTATATTTGCACGCAATTTAACTACAACTACAAATTGCAATGAGAGCACACACTACTAAAATCGTTGGTGAAGGATTAACTTACGACGATGTTCTGCTAATACCTAATTACTCCGAAGTTTTACCACGCGAAGTTAGTATTCGGTCAAAATTTTCCAAAAATATTACGCTAAATGTTCCCATTGTATCTGCAGCTATGGATACTGTTACAGAAAGTTCTATGGCTATAGCAATGGCACAAGAAGGAGGAATAGGTGTTTTGCATAAAAACATGACTATTGAACAGCAAGCTGCTAAAGTAAGGAAGGTAAAACGTGCCGAAGCTGGAATGATTATCGACCCAGTAACTTTGCCTCTTACAGCAACTGTTGGAGATGCCAAAATGGCAATGAAAGAATTCGGAATTGGTGGAATACCTGTCGTGGATGAAAATGGAATCTTAAAAGGAATTGCTACCAATAGAGATTTACGTTTCGAAAAAATAAATTCACGTTCAATATTAGAAGTAATGACTTCAAAAAATTTGGTTACAGCTGCAGTTGGGACCACTTTACAAGAAGCCGAGGGCATTTTACAAGAAAACAAAATTGAAAAACTTCCTGTAGTTGATGCAGATTATAAACTGGTTGGACTGATTACTTTTAGAGATATTACAAAATTGGCCCAAAAACCAATTGCAAATAAAGATAAATTTGGACGATTACGAGTAGCTGCTGCCCTTGGCGTAACTGCCGATGTACTTGAAAGAGCTACTGCATTAGTAAATGCTGGCGTTGATGCCGTTATTATTGATACCGCTCATGGACATACACAAGGTGTAGTTACTGTTTTAAAAGAGGTAAAAGCCAAATTCCCAAACCTAGACGTTATTGTTGGAAATATTGCTACACCTGAAGCAGCATTATATTTAGCTCAAAATGGTGCAGATGCAGTGAAAGTTGGAATTGGACCAGGTTCTATTTGTACAACAAGAGTTGTAGCTGGTGTTGGTTTTCCTCAATTTTCAGCGGTTCTAGAAGTTGCAGCTGCCTTAAAAGGTACTGGAATACCAGTAATTGCTGATGGCGGAATTCGATATACTGGAGATATTCCAAAAGCAATTGCAGCAGGTGCAGATTGTGTAATGCTAGGATCACTTTTAGCAGGAACCAAAGAATCTCCGGGAGAAACCATCATTTTTGAAGGACGGAAATTCAAATCATATCGTGGTATGGGTTCCATAGAAGCAATGGAAGACGGTTCTAAAGATCGTTATTTTCAAGATGTTGAAGACGATGTAAAAAAATTAGTTCCAGAAGGAATCGTGGGGCGTGTTCCATATAAAGGTGAATTAAATGAAAGTATGCAACAATTCATAGGTGGATTAAGAGCTGGGATGGGTTATTGTGGTTCAAAGGATATTCCAACTTTGCAAGAAACGGGAAGATTTGTTAGAATTACAGCAAGTGGAATTGGAGAAAGTCATCCTCATAATGTTACTATTACCAAGGAAGCCCCTAATTATTCGAGATAATCATAAAATATAATGGCTCGATTCAAAGAAAACGATTTACCAAAGGTAAAGCTTAATACTAGTTCTTTAAGCAAAGCGTTACTCATATTCAAATATGCCGAAAATCATAAATGGAAATTCTATTTTGGATTATTTTTCCTTTTATTGACAGGGGGAACAGCTTTAGCCTTTCCTAAATTATTAGGAATGCTAGTTGATTGTGTTAATGCAAAGGATTTGACAAAAGCTAGAAATATAGCACTTGGATTAATGGGGATTTTAATGCTACAATCGTTCTTTTCTTTTTTTAGATTATCATTGTTTATAAATTTTACCGAAAATACGCTAGCCAATATACGGTTGGCTTTGTATAGTAATTTGATAAAATTGCCCATGAACTTCTTTTCTCAAAAAAGAGTTGGTGAATTAAACAGTCGAATTAGCTCGGATATTGCTCAAATTCAAGATACATTAACTTCAACAATTGCTGAGTTTTTGCGGCAATTTATTCTAATTATTGGTGGAATCATTTTTTTGGCAACCATAAGTCCAAAGTTGACTTTGATGATGTTATCAATTGTTCCAGTTGTTGCCATTGCCGCAGTAATTTTTGGTAGATTTATTAGAAAATATTCTAAAAAAGTTCAAGATCAAGTAGCAGAAAGTCAGGTAATTGTAGAAGAAACTTTGCAA
>CAZLEU010000214.1:0-2567 GCA_964558625.1 uncultured Flavobacterium sp. | reverse complement strand
ACCTTCTAATATTGATGTTGCTCAGCTTTTGAAACAAATCCCGTCATCGTCCATTAAGCAAGTTGAACTTATCACCAATCCTTCTGCCAAGTACAATCCTGAAGGAATGAGTGGAATTATCAATATTATTTTGCATAAAAATACTAACACAGGTTTTAACGGAAGCTTTAACAACGGTGTAACTTTTGGAAAAACACCAAAAGCAAATTCATCGTTAGATTTGAATTATAAAGTTGGAAAAGTAAATATTTATGGCAATTATGGTTTTAATCATGGTTATCAGGCCAATCATGGTAATATTAATGGATACCAACCTGGTGATGAAAAAATTGTAGATATGAAATTTAGAAATAAAAACACATCTCATTTAATTAAAGCTGGTATTGATTATTATGTGGATGATTTTAATACAGTATCATTTTATACCAATCAAAACCGATTTAGTGCTTCAGGTAATAGTTCTATTTATGTAGATAATCTTGTAAAATTAGATGATGTTCAAAATAATTCTAATAAAAACAAGAACCCTTCAGAAACCTATAATCTAGACTATAAACATAAATTCAAAAAAGAAGGTGAGAATATTGAATTTGAAGCGAACTTTAATAAAAACGTTGGGAATGAAAATTCAATTTTTGTTACCCAATCGCCTATAGTTTTAACAGAATTGAATGCGATTTCGAATGATAATATGAATACCAAAATCAATTTAGATTATACAAATCCTTTTAAAGATAACTCTAAATTGGAATTGGGCTCAGAAACCAGAATTGAAAATGCAAATAATAATTATGATTTGAATAATACTTTTTATTCGGATTTTGAATACAAAAGAAACATTCATTCTGTTTATGCAACATACGGCAAACAATGGAAAAAATGGGGTTTTCAAGTTGGAACACGATTTGAAAACTATACAGCCGATGCACTTTTCCATGCCTTAGATTCTGATGATGAAAATGCTAATGGAAATACTTCAGAAATAATTGCCAAAACATTTAACGACAAGATTAATACACTTTATCCGAGTGGTTATGTTTCTTATAAAATGTCGGATAAAAATTCGTTCAATTTCAATTATTCTCGTAGAGTTGATAGACCAAGTATCGGGCAAGTAAATCCTATTAGAGAATGGAGTACACCAACCGTAAAATCGGTCGGAAATCCTTATTTGAAACCTCAATTCACCAATTCATTTGAGTTGAATTATACTCGCAAAACCAAAATAGGTTCCATTTCAACAGTAGTTTTTTACAGAATTATCAACCAAGAAATTACTCGTTTTGTACAAATTGATCCTACTAACAATTCGAGAAACATCATGTCGTATGCCAATTTTAAAGACAATGATTCTTACGGTGCTGAGATTTCAGGAAATCTAGATTTTGCAAAATGGTGGAGCGCTAACCTTGGAACCGATATTTATTTTAGAACCATTAGAGGAACAGTTGATGCTACTTTTGTAGAACGAAAAGCAAATATCTTCAATGCAAGAATAAACAATACTTTCAAAGCAAATAAAAATTTACGTTTTCAATTATTTGGAATGTATCGTGGGCAAGAGCAAAGTTTACAATTCTTAAGAAATCCGATGTATCGAATGGATATTGGTGCAAGTTATAATGTATTAAAAGGAAAAGGAACTTTGAGTGCCAGAGCAAGCGATATTTTTGACACAATGCGATTTAGTTTTGATGGTGATTTGCCTTATGCACAAGATGGTTCTTTTAATTGGGAAAGTAGAACCTTGTATTTAGGATTTAATTACCGATTTGGTGGTGGAAAAAATGCGGCTTTGCAAAGAAAACAACGAGATAAAAACGAAACCCAAGGCGGTGGCGGAATGATGTAAAAATATAAAAAAACCGAAGTTTAATTGCTTCGGTTTTTTTGTTTTTAAAAGGATTAATTATAAAAAATAATAACACATGTATATTTTTTATTTTTTACACGTTTAGTTGTTTAAGGATATTATATTTTTGATTATTTAGTTTGAAAGATATTTATGAAACAATACGCGGTTACTTCATAAAATATCAGTAAAATTTGAAAATAAATAAATCGAAAATTAGTCTGTGAAATTCCACCAATATGCTGTGATAGCTAAAAAGTTATCAAAAAAAGCCTAAAAATTAATACGAACGATAGATAGTAAATAGCTATAGTTATAAATAATAAAAGTTTAGTTTCAGCAATTTTGTTTTTCATGTAATAAGTATTTCATAAACAATATTTTTATTAACTAAACCACAAACTCAAAATCCCCAAAACCGCAGGAACAGCTTGCACAAACAAAATTCGTTTAGAAGCGGTTATAGCACCATAAATTCCAGCAACTAAAACGCAGATTAGAAAAAACAATGCTACATTTTTACTCCAAATAGCATCTGAAATAAAGAGCGACCAAATCAATCCTACAGCAAGAAATCCGTTGTATAAACCTTGATTGGCTGCCATGACTTTGGTTTTTTCAAATTGGTCTTCGGGTATGGTTTTAAATACTTTTTTGGCACGCGTGGTCCAAGCAAACATTTCCAACCAAAGAATGTAAAGGTGAATAAAAGCGA
>CAZLEU010000213.1:0-2591 GCA_964558625.1 uncultured Flavobacterium sp. | reverse complement strand
CTCTAAATCACGATAATTTCTAAGAATAGTCATGTCGGTCATAATGGTCTTTGGAGAGCTACCAAAAAAGTCTTCTAGGGCATAATCCATAGGTTTTGCTCCAGTAGTTTTTGATTCGAAAGTAAATCGATGGTCGTTTGTAACATCGCCTACTTGATACATTGGCGAACGCTCTCTGTCTGCGATTCTTTGTAGCGTGTCGATGTCTTTTTGACCAATGACCAATCCCATTCGTTCTTGCGATTCGTTCCCTATAATTTCTTTTGCAGAAAGTGTTGGATCACCTACGGGTAATTTGTCTAAATCGATTAATCCGCCAGTTTCTTCTACTAATTCTGATAGGCAATTCAAATGTCCACCAGCACCATGATCGTGAATAGATACGATTGGATTGTAATCACTTTCTACCAATCCCCGAATGGCATTGGCTACACGTTTTTGCATTTCTGGATTAGAGCGTTGAATGGCATTTAGTTCAATCCCAGAGCCAAAGGCACCAGTATCTGCAGACGAAACCGCAGCTCCACCCATTCCGATTCTATAATTCTCACCACCCAAAATCACAATTTTATCGCCAGCTTTTGGTTCGTGTTTTTGCGCTTGATTTGCTTTTCCATATCCAATTCCGCCTGCTTGCATAATGACTTTGTCATATCCTAGTTTGCGTTTTTTTTCTTCGTGTTCAAAGGTCAAAACAGAACCTGTAATCAAAGGTTGTCCAAATTTATTTCCAAAATCGGATGCTCCATTGGACGCTTTTATCAAAATATCCATGGGTGTTTGGTACAACCATTTTCTTTCGGGCATACCATTATTTTCATATGAACGATTGTTGGTTAATCGGGAATAGGCTGTCATGTATACCGCAGTTCCGGCTAATGGTAACGAACCTTGTCCGCCTGCCAGTCGGTCTCTAATTTCACCGCCCGATCCTGTTGCTGCACCGTTAAATGGTTCTACGGTAGTTGGAAAGTTATGCGTTTCTGCTTTTAAAGAAAGAACAGAATCGAATTCTTTTTCTTCGTAGAAATCGGGTTTGTCAGCACTTTTAGGAGCAAATTGAGTTACTTTTGGACCTTTTATAAAAGCGACATTATCTCTATATGCCGAAACAATATCGTTTGGATTTTGTGAGGATGTTTTCTTAATTAATTTGAATAAAGAAGTTTCTTTTTCGATACCATCTATAATAAAAGTTCCGTTGAAAATTTTATGACGGCAATGTTCAGAATTTGCTTGTGAGAAAGCAAAGACTTCTGAATCGGTCAATTTACGGTTTAATTTTTTGGCTAAATTTTCAAGGTATTCTACTTCTTCATCACTTAATGCCAGTCCTTCTTGTTTATTGTAGGTGGCAATATCGTTAATTTCTAAAATGTCTTCTGCTTGAATATTGATGGTGAAAATATCCTGATGTAACTCGGAATATTTTTGCGAAAGCATTGGGTCAAAATCCCCAAAATCACTTGAAACTTTCTCAAATTCTTCAATTCTAATGATGCCTTCAATTCCCATATTTTGGGTAATTTCGACAGCATTTGTACTCCAAGGTGTAACCATTGCGGCACGTGGACCAACAAAAAAATCCGCAATTACGGATTTATCTATTTTATGCGCATTGCCAAAAAGCCAATTTAATTTTGAGATAGTTTCTGCCGACAGTTCGTTATTAGATTGAACAGCAAATACGGTAGTGGTTTCGTTTCCGAAAAAGTGAATCATTTTGTTGTGTTGTTGCGTAGGGACAAATCGAGATTTATCCGTACAATGTTGTGGTGCAAATTTAGGTTAAATTGTATGTAGTGCCAAATATGAAATGAATAGTTTTTAACGAGTTTTTGACAATTTTGGATATTTAAAATTCTTGCATTGAAAATATTTTGTAAATTTGATTAAAATAAAATAAATGAAAAAAATAACATTCCTACTTTTACAAGTATTATATTTTCTGTCATATTCTCAAGTGATTACAATTCCTGACATTAATTTTAAAAATCGTTTGTTAATGTCAAATACAACAAATTCTATTGCTAAAGATATTGCTAATAATAATGTTAAAATTGATGCTAATAGTAATAATGAAATTGAGATAACAGAAGCTCTGAATGTTTATTATTTGAATCTTCAATCCAGTAATATTTCAAATATAACTGGAATTGGATTTTTTACAAATTTAATTGACTTAAATTGTGCTGCTAATTATTTAACTGAAGTTGATTTTTCTAGTTTAATAAATTTAAGAGTTTTTAGATGTGATGGAAATCAAATTACAAATCTAAATTTAACAAATTTAGTAGAATTAAGGTATCTTG
Organism: uncultured Flavobacterium sp.; assembly: GCA_964558625.1. Taxonomy (GTDB): domain Bacteria; phylum Bacteroidota; class Bacteroidia; order Flavobacteriales; family Flavobacteriaceae; genus Flavobacterium. The sequence goes on along the minus strand of CAZLEU010000213.1, from coordinate 279 downwards.
CTTGTGGGAATAACAATATCTCTAATCTTGACTTGTCAAGTCAAGTAAATTTAGGCGAGTTATTTTGTCAAAATTTATTTCTGACAAATTTGAATTTAAGTGATTTAATAAATTTAAGAATTCTATACTGTCCATATAATTTAATCAGTAATATCAATTTTGGGCAAACAAATAATTTAAGACAATTAATCTGCAATAATAATTATATTCAAGATTTATACTTAAGTAATTTTTTTCATTTATCACATGTTTTGTGTTACAATAACCCTGAATTGAATT
>CAZLEU010000212.1:0-2612 GCA_964558625.1 uncultured Flavobacterium sp. | reverse complement strand
CTTCGGAATTTATATCGTAAAATGTATGAGAAGAAATTGTTCCGTTTTTAATTTTTAAATACGTTCCCGGAGTACAATTGACTATATTTTTAAATAAAGTAGTATTGATTAAATTTCTGAATAAAAGAAACTCGTCCATTTTACTAAAATCGGCTTCGAATTTAAAATTGGGTAAGGGTTTAAAACTCTTCATTTCAGAAGCAAAAGCAATTCTATTTTCTTCTTGAAGAATGTATAAAGGCTTGATGCCAAAACGGTCTCGGACTAAAAACAACGAATCTAAAGTAAAATCATAAATGGCTAAAGCAAACATTCCGTTGAGCATTTTTACCATTTTTTCGATACCATACTCTAGGTACAGATGAAGTACTACTTCGGTATCTGAAGTACTTTTGAAAGTGTGTCCTTTACTGATCAAATCGTCTTTGAAATCAAAGGCATTGTACACTTCGCCATTCATCATTAGGATGACTTTTTTGTCAGGACTAATCATGGGTTGATGTCCGTTGGGCGATAAATCAAGAATACTTAAGCGATTGAAACCAAAAAGCAAGTCTTTACTCGTTGAAAAATCAGCTGTAGTTGTACTGCTAATTTCTTCGAAGTTTTTCTCTATAGTGTTGATACCAACTATTCCTGAATCGTCTGGTCCACGATGTTTTTGTATGGCTATCATTTCTCTAATCACCTGATTATTGGTCTCTAGAGTATTATTTAGATTAAAATATCCTGTAAATCCGCACATATTATTTTAGAAGTATTTGATTGATATAATCTTCCGTGGGGTTTTCTTTTTCTATTATTTTTGCTGGGTTTCCTATTACGACGGAATTTGACGGAACATCAAAATTAACATAGGAATTTGGAGCTATTAAAACATTATCTCCAATATTAATTTTTCCGACAACTACGCAACCTGTTCCAAACCACACGAAGTTTCCTATTGTAGGAGAACCTTTTTTACTACCTCTATTTTGTCTTCCGATAGTTACATTATGATTTACATTACAATTTTCTCCCATTGTAACATTTTCATTTATTACTACTGTTCCAAAATGGCTAAAATAAAGTCCTTTCCCAATTTTAGTATTAGATGGAATCTGAAAGCCAAATTTATATGAATAGTGGCGCATCATCATTCTCGAAAAAGTATATATAAACAGATTTTTTCTATAAAAATGAGATAATCGCATAAAAAAAAGATATCTAAATCCTTGATTTCTGTAGGCTTTAAAAAAATTAACAAGCGTTATTTTTTTTCCAATTACTCTATAACAATCATGATTGATATAATCTGAAAACATAATTAACTTTTTTTTACTATTGAACCTAGAAGTATATCTCTATGTGATTCACATCGTATCAAATTAGAGTATAATAGAATTTTATTTTTTGATAAAATAGAAGGCAACAACCCTTTTTTATATAAACTAGGCAGGTATTTTCCTTTGTAAGGTTGTATCCAAGTGTTCATAACGGGTTTCCAAGTTTGAACATAGTCATTGAATTTTTGCTCTAAAAGAGAATCATTTATGATGATTTCATTTAATTGTTCAACGTGTGCTTGAGTCACTTCTTTATCAACACCTGTTTGAAGAAATAAACCTAGTTCGGCATTGTTTTGTGTAAAGAATTCGATATCAAATGTGATTGGTTTACTTTTTTCAAAATGTAAACGTACCATCATTCCTTTATTCCATGGTAAGTTTTGCAATCCGTTCCAGTCGAAACAAAAGTTTCCTAAACTGTAGAAAATTGGTGCTTCATTATAGGTTTCGTACCCTGAAATAATATGGGTATGATGTCCAATAACAGCGCTTGCTCCAGCATCAACAAAAAAGCGGTACCATTTTTTCATTCTTGGACTCGGCAGTTCATAATGTTCGTGTCCGCCGTGAGCAATTACCACTACAAAATCAGCTTGTTTTTTAGCTTCTTGAATTTGGTTGAAAACATTAACTAAGTCGATTGGATGACAACCTGGAGTTGAGTCGTAGGTTGTTGTCCATTCGTTTTCGGCTACATTGATAAAGGCAAATTTTAAATCGTTTTTTTGCCAGTAAAACGTTTTTGAAGCTTCGTCAAAATTTTGACCACTTCCGAACCATTCTACATTATGTTTTGATAACGTATCATAAGTTTCTTTCATTCCATTCCAACCATAATCTTTGAAATGATTGTTGGCAGTAGCTACTACTTTACAGTTTAAATGGTTTAGAATTTCTGCTGTTTCAGGCAGTGCTTTGATGTGTGGACCGGTTTTTTCAATAGGAACATTAGCAGTTGTTAAAGGACATTCTAAATCCAGAATATTCAAATCGTTTTGCATGAAAAAAGGTTGAACCGTTTCAAATAAAGACTTCCAAGTATTGGCTTTAAACTGTTGTTCTACTCGAAGCCATGGACAAAAATCGCCTGTAAATCCTATTTTAATCATATATAATCAGATAATTGGTCAGTTGTTACAAAAGTAACATCGGGCCATTTTTTTACGATGTTTTTCAATAAACTATCTAAATCTCTCAAACCTCTGTCACGATTTTTCTCATTGATAAACCCTATATAATTAATTCGATGCGAACAAATCACAGCCGGTTTTGAAAACATAAAAG
>CAZLEU010000211.1:0-2615 GCA_964558625.1 uncultured Flavobacterium sp. | reverse complement strand
GCTACGCTACACCCCGAAAAAAAAGCGGAGAGACAGGGACTCGAACCCTGGCGACAGTTACCCGTCGACAGATTAGCAATCTGCTCCGTTACCACTCCGGCACCTCTCCTTTTTTCCAGTTTTTTCTACAAAGAACTTTCGCTTTAAGCGGTTGCAAATGTAATGCAACATAATAATATTTACAACTATTTGGCTTCTTTTTTTTAATAATAAAATGACATTTTTTAAAACTAACTATAAATCAATCTACTATAACCATGATTCCTCATAAAACATTAAAATGTTTTGGAAAAATTCATAATAAAATGGTTTTAAACTAAAAAATAGTAAATTTGCAATACAAACTAAACTAATCTTTTGATTTTTTCAATTCTACTATTTAATTCAGATTTGACTTGATAAATCATGCAAACACATTAAAATATATTTTATGAGCAAAAAAGTTGTAATCGTTTCAGCAGCAAGAACTCCTATTGGCAGTTTTATGGGAGCATTATCTACTGTAACAGCTCCTCATCTTGGTGCGGCAGCAATAAAAGGTGCATTGGAAAAAATAAATCTAGATGCAAATTTAGTAGACGAAGTGATAATGGGAAATGTCATCCAAGCAGGAGTTGGTCAAGCTCCCGCTAGACAAGCGGCTCTATATGCAGGACTTCCAAATTCTGTTATCGCCACTACAGTAAACAAAGTTTGTGCTTCGGGAATGAAAGCAGTTATGCAGGGTGCACAAGCAATCATGGCTGGTGATGCAGAGATTATAGTTGCAGGTGGAATGGAAAACATGAGTTTAATTCCTCATTATGTTCACATGAGAAATGGGATAAAATTTGGTCCAGCAACTATTCTTGATGGGATGCAAAAAGATGGATTAGTAGATGCATATGATAATAATGCAATGGGGGTAAGTGCCGATTTATGTGCAACTGAATATAAAATTACAAGAGAAGCTCAAGATGCTTTTGCAATTCAATCATATGAGCGTTCAGCAAAAGCATGGGAAGCAGGAAAATTTGATAATGAAGTTGTACCCGTTGCTGTTCCGCAAAGACGTGGAGAACCCATTATGGTTACCAAGGATGAAGAATATACCAATGTAAAATTGGATAAAATACCTTCTCTTAATGCTGTCTTTACAAAAGAGGGAACAGTAACAGCGGCTAATGCGTCAACCATAAATGATGGTGCTGCCGCAATGGTTATAATGAGTGAAGAGAAAGCACAATCATTAGGTTTAAAACCGTTGGCCTACATAAAAAGTTATGCCGATGCAGCACAAGAGCCTAAGTGGTTTACAACTGCTCCTGCCAAAGCCTTACCAAAAGCATTAGCAAAGTTAAATTTAACAGTAAAAGATGTTGACTATTTTGAATTTAACGAAGCTTTTTCTGTAGTGGGACTGGCAAATTCCCAAATTTTAGGATTAGATAATGACAAGGTTAATGTGAATGGCGGTGCCGTTTCACTTGGTCATCCTCTAGGATGTTCTGGCGCAAGAATCATTGTTACATTGCTTAACGTTTTGGAACAAAATAATGCCAAAATTGGGGCAGCTGCAATATGTAATGGAGGTGGCGGTGCATCTGCAATTGTGATTGAAAGAGCATAATTTGAATCAATTATTGAAAACTGAAAAAAAGATAAATGTTCGGAATTTGTAATCTTGCTATTATTCCACTTCGATGTGAACCAAGTGATAGAAGTGAAATCGTTTCTCAAGTTTTGTTTGGAGAACATTTTGAAATTCTTGAGCAACAAAAACAATGGTCAAAAATAAAATTACAATATGATCAATATGAAGGTTGGGTTGATTCAAAACAGTTTCAAATAATTTCTGATGCCGATTATCATCAATTATCAACTGATGCAATTATTCTAAATTCTGATCTGATAGAATATATAACTGGTCCAAATAATTTATTGATACCCATTCCGCTTGGTGCTTCACTTTCTTTTTTGAATCACAGCGAAATCAATAAACAAAATTATGATTTTGAAGGTTTAAAAATTAGTGGTAAAAAACCAAAATCGAATTTGATAAATACAGCATTCATGTACCTCAATGCTCCCTATTTATGGGGTGGAAAAACACCATTTGGTATTGATTGTTCTGGTTTTACACAAATGGTATATAAACTTAATGGTTATAGATTATTACGAGATGCTTCACAACAAGCTACACAAGGAGAAGCTTTAAGTTTTATTGAAGAAAGTGAACCAGGCGATTTGGCTTTTTTTGACAATGAAGAAGGAAGTATCATTCATGTTGGAATTATGATGGATAATAATTATATAATTCACGCAAGTGGTAAAGTACGTATTGACCGTATAGATCATCTTGGTATTTATAATGCCGAATTAAATAAACATACTCATAAACTTAGAGTAATCAAAAAAATTATATAAGACTACTTAATTATAAGTAGTCTTTATATTTAATAAAAAACTATAAAATGTTTAAACTTTTAGCCCAACTAAACAAACTTATTTTACCAAGTTTTTCTAAACAACAATTGGATTTAGCTAAAGCTAAAAAATGGCAGATGGCAATTATTGGCTGGCGTTATTACATAACATGCAGAGCAATAGACTAATACTTCACCGCTGCAAAAAAA
>CAZLEU010000210.1:0-2624 GCA_964558625.1 uncultured Flavobacterium sp. | reverse complement strand
ATCTAAAAAGTAATTTACAGTTAGGTATTTTTTGTCAAAACTAATTTCTTTTTTTTCGATTTTGGTAATTCCATTTTTTTCACACATTGAACCTAACAAAGGTATTTTGTTTGCAATCTCGGTACTAATTGTTTTGATTCCACCTTGCTCATACGTAGCAGAAAAGGGTGGATTCCCTAATTTAAAATAACATTCTGGAGAGGTGTAATTATATTTTCCATTATGAGTGTAATAGTATACCGCAAAACTATCAGGGGATTTAAAATTATCCCCTTCTTTTGGAAATTCATTTAGAACATCAGGGCTTTTTACTGGAATACATTCCAGAAGAAAAATCACAAAATAAATTAGTATTGGATGGAAAAATATTTTCAAATGCTTCATAAGAACTAATTTTATTTAAGCAAATATATAATAAACAAATTGGACTAATGCTAAAAGCGAAAAAGGTTGTCTCAAATAATGAAACAACCTTTTTTTGTGGGGAGAGCAGGATTCGAACCTGCGAAGTTTTCACAGCAGATTTACAGTCTGCCCTCGTTGGCCGCTTGAGTATCTCCCCAAAGCGGTTGCAAATATAGCAACACTTTTGATGTTTGCAAATTATTAATGGACTTAATTTAGGATTAATTTTTAATGCTTTGAAAATTAATCAAATAAAAAAATCTCCGATAGGAGATTTTTTTATTTTTTTATTTAGAATTTAAAAGTTGTTGAATTTTGACTTTTAATTCGTCACCTCTTAAATCTCGCTCAATGAATTTTCCATTTGCATCAATCAAAAAAGTGGTTGGTATTTGCTCCACATTATATAATTGAGCTATTGGATCACTCCAGCCTTTTAAATTGGATATTTGAGGCCATACTATTTTGTCTTTAGCGATAGCCTCTTTCCATTTGTTTAAATCCTCGTCTAGTGAGACTCCAATTATATTCAATCCTTTTGTATGAAATTCGTTGTAAATGGCAACCATATTTGGATTTTCTCTTCGACATGGTCCGCACCATGAAGCCCAAAAATCGATTATTGTGATTTTTCCCAAAGATTCTTTTAATGATATTATTTTCCCATCAGGAGATTTTGCAGAAAAATTAGGTGCCAGTTTACCAATTTCTGCTCATTTAGCAGGTGCAGGTGCAGGCGCTGGCCCTTGAGGCATTGCAGGTGCTTGAGGAGCAGGGTTTTTCATTTGATTCAACTTTGTTTTAATATCTTTACCAGGCTTAGTAGCTTGAATGCTTTTATCAAGTGAGTTGTAATATTTTTCAATTTTTTTAACATCAGGAGCCATTTGATTCAACATTCCATCAATTATTAAAGCAGATATAAACGCTTTAGGGTGACTTGCTACATATTCTTCAGATTGTTTTGCGAAATCTTCTTGAAACTTCATGTATTCAGCTCTAAGACTATTCATTACAACAGTATCTTTTTTCTGTTGTGCTTCGGTCATTTTTGCCATATTATCTTCTTGAAATTTCATCATTTTCTTCTGAATCTTTTCACCAGATTTTTTATAATTTGTTAATTCATCATTATTATAAGTTCCAGTAACTTTGGTACTCATTATACTGTCTTTATTGATAGTCATGGCGATTTCACCATTTTCTAGTATAAAAGGTACTTTTCCGTTTGTACCATCTACTTGAATTAAATGGATTTCTGGTTCAGAAGCTTTTCCTTCAAATGAGAATTTGCCATCTTTTACTTGAGCAGTATCTACAGCTTTTAACTGACCTGTTTCATCTTGTTTTTCAAGAAATACATTTTTACTGTTTTCGATACCTTTGATTGTTCCTGTAACAACATACTTATCTTTGTTACAAGATACTAGTAAACTTATTGTAGCTAATAATAAAGCAATTTTTTTCATTTCTTTTTAAAATATTAATTTAGAGGTGCAAAAGTATTTATTTTTTTTAGACAAACTATATTTATAACTTAAAATTATCATTGATTTTGTGAATATGATTGAAATATAAACCTAGTAAATAAAAAATCACGATCGTTATTGATTTTGATATTACTAATTTTATTTTGCGAAATCTTTAAATTTGATACTACTACACAACTTTGATTACTATTTTGTTGCGTATAGTTTTCTATATTTCAAAGATTAACTTCTCTTTGAAGATTTAATTTTGTAGTACTTTAATGTTTTTTGTTATTGATTATCAGTTTTTAAAAGAATATTTTTTTATAGTTATTAAATTTTATTTTTTTATAAGCGCATAAAAACCTAACTTTATTGAAATATTTATCTTACCATTGTATTGCTCTGAAAAAAATAGTGTTGTTTTGATTTTTGCTGTCTTACTGAATATTTATGGAAAAAAATAAAGGTAAGTCATCGAATTGTAAAAAGAATAGGAAATGGTTTTGATATTTTGTCTCCAATGCTTAGAAAGTAAAGTTATGTTTTAAACAAAAAAATCACTTTATCTAACTATCTAAAACAAAGAGAATATTGTTTTGCGTTTTATTTCAAATTAGGTAAGTTAGAATTTTAATAGAATGTTTAGGATTATGAACGTTCCTAGTTATTAAAAAAAATGATATTAAAAACTCTAAAGATATAAGATATGCAAACAAAACTTGGATTTACAAAAATGTCTGTTATTGA
>CAZLEU010000209.1:0-2629 GCA_964558625.1 uncultured Flavobacterium sp. | reverse complement strand
TTATCAAATCGTTCAGACAACGCTCTTACATAAGTAATCAAAACCAATGGCACAACCGCAATTGATAATAATATGTGCGTCAGTAGCAAGAAAAAATATACATATTTGATTATTCCTTCACCTCCAAATTTGGTAGCTTCGGTTGTTAAATGATATGCTATATATAAAACTAAGAAAGCAATGGACAATGCTATTGCTGTTGTCATTAATTGTTGGTGTAATTTTCTTTTTCCATTTTTGATTGCCCAAACACCAACAACCAAAACAATAGCAGTAATTGCATTTATAATTGCATAAATAGGAGGTAAAATCGGAAGTGGCTCAACATTGATTCCGAAATCTTTTAATCGAACAGTAAGTAAAATTGCAACAACAATAGGGATTATGATTGATACAATAGTGATTGGTAAACTGAATGTTTTCTCTAAATTTTTATTTTCTGCCATCTTTATTCTCTTAGTAAAATTGCTATATCTTGTTCAATTGCTTGTACTCCTTTTTTGTCTAAACCATCATAATATAAAATAGGGTTTCCATAAACATCTTTACGACACCGAATCATTCCTTTTTTATCAATTAATGCAAATAAACCAGAATGTTCAAATCCACCATTGACTTTGTTATTTTCTCCAGCATATAGATTAAAACCTTTGTTTGCCAGTTCAAAAATAGATGCTTTGTCACCTGTTAAAAAATGCCAGTTGGTCGATTTAACACCTAATTCTGCTGCGTGTTTTTTCAAAATTTCAGGCGTATCATTTTCAGGATTTATGGTTATGGAGGCAATACCAAAGTTTGGGTTTCCAAAAAATTTAGTTTGGATTTCCATCATGCTTTTATTCATTTTTGGACAAATTGTGGGACAAGTCGAAAAGAAAAATTCTAAAACATATACTTTTCCTAAATATTCCTTATTTGAAATTTTTTTATTGTCTTGATTAGTTAATTCAAATTTTGGAGCAGGACCAATAGTTGTTAAATTAGCATTAGGTAATCCATTATTGTCTACAGCATCTAATCTATCACCCTTTACAACTTGGTTAGTTTTAAAGCGATTAATTATTTCAGGAATAACAATAATCCCAAAAATCAAAACAATGAAGGATATCCAGATATATGATTTATTTTTTAACATAAATTGATAATTAGATTTGTCTTTTTGAATTATTTCGTTTCAATGCCAGTCTATATTCGGCCAAGATAACTTTTACATCATCTGTCATTTCATTGTACAAATCTGATGGAGAAGCAGCATCATAACCTTCTTTATAATCATTTTTAGTACTACTTGAAAATGTTTTTGCTTTTCTACCTCTAAGGTTTAATTTTTTATCAATAATAAAAACATTTTTAGAGCTTAAATCCATATTTATTTTTTCTTTTAATTTTAAAGAAGAATAAAATTTTTGAATTTCATCAGGGTTTGCAAATACAAAGTGCCAATTATCTATCGAATTTAGTGCTTCTAATTTTATTACTAATTGTTCAACTTGCGTTTTTGCAGTAATTGGGACAATTGTTACAAGTTGAAAATCTTTGAAATCTTTGTTTTTTTGATAAATTTTTTGATTCAAATTAAAATAAGTTCCTTCCTTATCTAAAATTGAATTTCCTCCAAAACCAAGGATTGTAATTTTATCTTTTAGAACAACTTTTTCCTCTTTTAGGCTACTCCAGTTTCCTAGTTCATTAATGTCTTTGGTCAAGACAGGTAATGTCATAAATGAGTTTACGCCAGTTGCAAAAAACAAATAAGCTACAATAGGAAGAATAAAAAGAATAAAAAGAATAATGTTTTTTTTCATGAGTTGTAGCTTTTCTTAATTAGGTGCAAAAATAAAAAAAGGTACGCAAAACGTACCTTTAAAATTGATTAATATCTTGTTAAAAATTCCATTTAATAGTAGAATTTTTAAAAACGCCATAAACATAATTACCTTCGACCAATAAAATAAATAGCAAGTACAATACTAAGAAAATAACTGTACCAACAACGGCCCATCTTAAAGTTGGTTTTTCACCTTCCATGTGCATGAATGCCCAAACAATAAAATAAGCTTTTACCAAAGTAAGAATGATGAATAACCAGTTAAGTAAATTCATACCTAAAAAGTTAGTCATAAAAAGAGCTTCAGGTTTAAAAATACCAAATGCTACTTCTACTATAGTGATAACGGATAGCAAACCAAATACTTGCCAAATTCTTTTTGTATTAGAAACGTGTTCGTGTGACATAATAATAGATGCTTTATAGGATTAAACTAAATAGAAGAATGTGAAAACGAAAACCCATACTAAATCGACAAAGTGCCAATAAAGTCCAACTTTTTCAACCATTTCATAACTTCTTCTTTTTTCATATGTTCCCAAAAGAACATTGAAGAAAATAATAATATTGATTACAACTCCAGAGAATACGTGAAAACCGTGGAATCCAGTTATAAAGAAAAAGAAATCAGCAAATAATTTGCTTCCGTATTCGTTTCTTTTAAGGTTAGCTCCTTCAACAACATAATGTGCAGAGGCCAAACGAGCCTCAGATTCTGCTCTAGTTAATACTGTTTTATGTTTCTTTTTAGTTAAAGATTGTTCTATTTTTGGGTCTTTCAAAGTTGCTTGATCGCCATTA
>CAZLEU010000208.1:0-2634 GCA_964558625.1 uncultured Flavobacterium sp. | reverse complement strand
AGTTACACAATAATAACTATATTTGCACCCACAAAAAGGCCTCGTGGCGCAACTGAATAGCGCATCTGATTACGGCTCAGAAGGTTACAGGTTTGAATCCTGTCGAGGTCACAAATTGTTCTTAAGACAAATAAAAATAAGCACACAAACATTAGGCAAACCTACTTTTGTGTGCTTTTTAATTTAAATTAATTTCTGAAATAATTATTTCATATTTTGAATAAATTTCTCCTTCAATATCCTTTCATTTACACAAACTTGATATAACGCCATGAAAATTTCCAATCTCCGTTCAGGTTTTTGACGTCTCCTTCTAACATTTTGAATAATTGTTTTAGTAACATTTGTTTTATTTGGAAGCAACTCTAAAACTTTGGTAACATAATCTTCAGGTATATGCTCATTGATTACTTCAAATGCTTTCTCAATATAAATCTGTATCTCCTCTTTTGTTGTATCTTTATGTAAATCTTTCATATATTTGGTAAAAGTTACACAAAATTAATGATAAAATACTTTTTAGTATTGTTTTAAATTAAAAAATATACTTTTAAATATTAATTTATATCTATTCTAAATAACCGTTATGGGATTTTCACAAAAAATTAGAGAGTACTTCAAAGCAAAAAACATGACTATTAGAGAAGTGGCACAACAAATGGATAATTATAATGAATCATTAGTTGGCCGATACATGTCAAGCGATAAAATATCTGGTACTTTTATCACAAAACTAAAAAAATATTTCCCAGATATTGATATTAATTATATGGTATCTGATGACCAAGAAAATGATGTACTGAAAGAAGGTGATGAAGAATATAAAGTTAGAAGCTCAGAAATAATTGAGGAAATTGAACAAAAATTAACCGAATTAAAAAAAATTGTAAAGCCAAAAAAGTAAATTTATAACCATACTTATACCAAATAAAGCTCTGATTATTTTTATTTTTTTGCATGACCATTCATATTTTTTATTCAAGGACATTGAAAGCAGCCAATGTTTAGAATAAAATATCTAGCCTTGTAAAAAGACTATTTTCGCTAAATTTATTTTATAAAAAACAATGCATAAAACAGTACTTGATTGTTTTGTAATACATATTTTTTGAATAATTTAGCCATTCAAACAATATATACAAACAAACAATGAAAAATACAGCATTAGCACACATTCACGAAAGTTTAGGAGCAAAAATGGTTCCGTTTGCAGGTTATAATATGCCTGTTCAATATGAAGGCGTAAACATAGAACACGAAACTGTTCGTTCATCTGTGGGCGTTTTTGATGTATCACATATGGGAGAATTTCTTTTAACAGGAGAAAATGCGCTTGCCTTAATTCAAAAAGTTACCTCAAATGATGCATCTGTTCTTGAGATTGGAAAAGCACAGTATTCCTGTCTTCCAAATGCTGATGGTGGTATTGTAGACGACTTAATTGTTTATAAAATAAAAGAAAATCAATATTTGCTTGTGGTTAATGCTTCGAATATTGAGAAAGATTGGAATTGGATTTCTTCACACAACGATTTGGGTGTTGAGATGAAAGATCTTTCAGATGACTATTCGTTATTAGCCATACAAGGTCCAAAAGCAGTCGAAGCGATGCAATCATTAACATCTATTGATTTATCAGCAATCAAATATTATCATTTTGAAGTAGCCGATTTTGCTGGAATTGAACATGTTATTATCTCTGCAACTGGTTACACTGGTTCTGGCGGATTCGAAATATACTGTAAAAACTCCGAAGTAGAACAAATCTGGAACAAGGTTTTTGAAGCTGGTGCATCATTCGGAATCAAGCCAATTGGTCTTGCAGCACGCGATACTTTACGTCTAGAAATGGGATTTTGTCTTTATGGAAATGATATAAACGACTCAACATCACCTATTGAAGCTGGTTTGGGTTGGATAACAAAATTCAATAAAGAGTTCACCAATTCTGCCAACTTAAAATTGCAAAAAGAAACTGGTGTATCACGTAAATTAGTAGGTTTTGAGTTGACAGAAAGAGGTATACCACGTCATGACTACGAAATTGTTGATGCAAACGGAAATAACATTGGGATTGTAACTTCGGGAACACAAGCACCAAGTTTGGGTAAAGCTATAGGAATGGGATATGTAAAAACCGAATTCTCGACAGTTGATTCTGAAATTTTTATAGTTATTAGAGAGAAAAAAGTTGCCGCCAAAGTGGTAAAAATGCCTTTTTATAAAAAATAGTTTCTAGAACGTAACCATTGTCAAAATTGAAATTTTAAAATACTATAATTTTGACGCTTTTTTTACCTTGTATAAAAAATTGTCACTAAACTTGATATCAAAAAAATTAATAGTTGTATTACTTATTCCTTTTTTAAGCTTTTCTCAAAGTGATAAAAATCCATGTGAAACACTAACGTTAATTTCCAAAAGTATCAAAGAAAATCACTATAAACCCAAACCGATAAATGATAGTTTATCGGTTTATGTTTTTGATACTTTTATAGATAAATTAGACGAAACAAATTCATTATTTCTTAGCTCAGAAATTACTGAATTAAAAAAACATAGACTCAAAATTGATAACTATATTAAGGATGAAAACTGTCTTTTCCTAGATACTTTTTACCAAGCCTATAATAA
>CAZLEU010000207.1:0-2793 GCA_964558625.1 uncultured Flavobacterium sp. | reverse complement strand
AAATATTTTAGTAATTACAGACGATTTAAATCTTGCTTTTGGTACTGTTAGGATAAAACCAAAGGGTAGTGATGGTGGCCATAATGGATTGAAGAATATTAATTTGTTGCTAAATACTCAAAATTATTGTCGTTTCCGATTTGGAATAAGCGATGAGTTTAAAAAAGGACAGCAAGTAAAATATGTTTTAGGCGAATGGGACGAAGTGGAAAAAGAAAAATTGCCTGAAAGATTAGAAGTATCATCTGAAATAATAATTTCTTTTGGAATTTCTGGGATTGAAAACACAATGACAACTTTTAACGGGAAATAGTTATGAAGAATTATTCAATTATGCTAGCAAGCCTTTTTTTGTTTTCGTGTAACTGTTCTAAACAAACAGTTATGATTAATCCTCAAAAACTCGCTCTGGAAAATTCATGCCCTAAAGATGGAGATTGCAAAATCGAAATTTTTGAAAACAAAAAATTAGATGTTTTAGATGATGGCACAGGAAGTTTATACTATCGAGTAGAAGATGATTTGGAGCATAAAGTTATAAAATATACATATGATAAAAGAGTAAAAGGTGATTTACAAGATGGCAATTATAGAGAAGAAATTGTTTTTGAAATAAAAAATGAAATCAAAGAAGAAACCATTTCAAATGAAAACCTTCAAAATGTAAAAATGCTATTTGGACGATTTTGTTATTGTAAGGGTCAAGCTGGAAATTTTAAAGTTAATAATGGTAATCTAAAAATTACAAAAGAAAAAATAGATTTAGATTTTGAGATAAAAGAAGTTCCACAAATTATAAAAAATATTTCAATAGCTATAAAATAAAAAGAGTTCGCTAAATGCGAACTCTTTTTTTATATAATTGTTTAGAGTGATTATTCAACCACAATTTTCTTAACAATTTTCTTATCACCATCCGTTATAGAAACTAGATAAATACCTTTCTGTGCATTGTCTAATTGAATAGTTTGGTTAAACAATCCAGAATTAGCATATTGGTTTTCAAATATTTTTCTTCCTCTAATATCAACAACTTCAATTCCAACTTTATTTGTAGAATTAGAAGCAAATTGAATTGTAAATTCACCATTATTTGGATTTGGATAAACAGCTAAATCTTGAAACGAAAATGTTTCATTACCAAGAAGAGCTACTACATTTCTACAAACTTCAAGAGCGATAGAGTTAATGGTTCCAACATTTCCAGCAACAACATCTTTAAAAGCAAATGACCAGTTTCCAGCAGGAACGTTTACATTTAATGCGTTTAAGTTTGCTCCAGTAGGAGGAATATACGTTCCAGACGTCGGGCTTGCACAGCTTAATGTAGTTCCTTGTGCGTCAAATGTAACGTTCATATCAGCACTATTCATACATTGTTGATTGAAGAGTGTAAGTACACCACCACCACCAGCTCTAGTCATAGCAACAACTAGATTTTGAATATTAGGGTGAGTCGCGTTTATAGTAACATTTACATCACTTACGACACCTGTTGTAGGCACATTTATTTGTTTAACAGTATTAGTGTTAACTCCATCAGGTACAGTAAAGGCACCGCCAGAATAGTTATAAGTTGTACATTCAGTAGTAACCGAATAACCTAATAAAAAGTTAGTTGAGTTTACTGCATAATAGATATTCCCATCAGCTTCAACCATCAATCTACAAGTTTGAGAAGCAGGTAAGCTAGGCACTGTAATAGTTTCAGAACCATCATTTGGAGTTCCAGAAACCAAAATATGAGGGAAAGTTAAACCACCATCTGTAGAAAGCTTAATAGTAACATTAGCTGTATTAACAGGTGCTACATTTGTTCCAGCAACATTCCAAGTAACTAGTTGTGTCGAACCTGCAGCCCAACCAACTTGAGTTGATTGTGATGTAACAGTAAATGGTCCTGCAGTTCCATCAACAGTTACGCTATTTGTAGCTCTTTTAGTTTGTCCTCCATTAACAAGCTCATTGTCTCTTACAACAACCGAAAAAGCCATTGTTCGACCAACAGATGGAGTAACTTCCCAAGTAGGAGTTAAATTTCCAGCAATAACACTTGATAGAACTGGAAAGTATCTTTTGGGTGAACTTGATGGATTTAAAGATCTATAATTTGGACCGGTAGTACTTGTTGAAACTGGAGCTTGAGTAGAAATTTGTTGATTATATTGTTCCCAACAGTATGTCAATGCATCACCATCAGCATCAGTAGCATCAGCATTTAGAAAGAATGCAGTCGATTTTGGGATAGTATAATTTTGCAAAGGTGTAATTACGGGTGCACTATTATTATTTGGTAATATAACACCACAGTTACCTGTTCCATTAACGTGGTTTATCATTTGCAAAATACTTCTTGCGTGAAAATATGCATCAGAATTATTTTGAACATTGGGAGGACATATACCCGCATAAGCCATTATAGTGCTTCCGCTACCAGGCTCATATGAACTAGTTGTCGCAACATTTCCACTACATGAATTATTAAAAGTGTGATCACAACCCCACTGATGTCCCATTTCGTGAGCAACATAATCTATATCGTATGGATCACCAACTGGAGCTGGTGAGCCGGTTATTCCTCTAGCTTTGCTTGCGGTACAAGGAACATTTTTTTGAGCCAATCCGCCACCGCCAGTACTTACAGTATGTCCAATATCATAATTAGCTGAACCAATAGTTGCATCAATTACAGTTTGGCTTTCATTTATTAATGAACCTGCTGTATCATTTGAAAAGCTATCAGATGTGATGAAAATAACATTTTCGTTATTAGGTACTAATACCATTGTTATA
>CAZLEU010000206.1:0-2828 GCA_964558625.1 uncultured Flavobacterium sp. | reverse complement strand
TGTAAGGTTTGAAAAAATCAAAAACTCCTTTGGTATTGGTTGCCCAAATAGTTGAAAAAGCGATGATTTTTGGGTTTTGAGTAACCAACATGGCCAATGCTCCTGCTCCTTGTGTATATTCGCCAGTTGAATTTAAATCATATTTAGCAATATCACTGGTAACCACAATAGCTTTTTTCGTTGGATTTAGTCGCACAAAGTCAATACAGTTTTGAAGTGCATCAACACCACCTATACAGGCAAAAGTAAAATCAACCACATCACATTCTGAAAGTGTATTTTCTCCAAATTTTTGTTCTACCAAACTTACTAGGAATGAACCTATTGGTTTTGAACTATCAATTCCGCTTTCGGTTCCGACATAAATACGAGCAATTTCGGCTAGTTCTATTTGGTTATCTTGAATTAATTTGGTCAAAGCATTAGCACCAAAAACTACCGTATCTTGATGTACGTCTGGCAAAGTCATTTTGAATAAACCAAGACCTTTTTCTAATTTTTCTGCTTCAATGTTTCTAGCCACTGCAAGCGTTTTAATTGGCAAATGAATTTGAGCAACATCAAAAGCAATCGCATCTATCCCTATTTTCATTTTGTTTTTAGAGTTTTTATAAAGTACAAAATTACAACTCTATAAACTAAAGAAAGTCGATTTTATTTTAATAAAATAAGCCTAAAAAGCATTTTTATGAAATTCAAAAAAAGAAATGCCAATATTTAGGAATAGTTTAATTTTATTTTGATTGCTGTTAAAATATTTCTAGTTTAGCATAAATTTTAAATCCCCAAATTATGAAATTTTCAACTTTCCTACTAACCTTTTTATTTGTATCCTATAGTTTTAGTCAAGATAAACAAGCTTATGAAATTTTCGATGCAAAAGGAAACAAAACTTCTTATGAGAAAATTCTAAAAACCGCTTTAAAGAATAAAATTGTTTTGTTTGGTGAACTACATGACAATCCAATTATACATTGGTTACAGTATGAGTTTACAAAAGATTTATTTTCCAAAAAAGGATTGGTACTCGGTGCCGAAATGTTTGAAACCGATAATCAAAACCAGTTAAATAAATATTTGAATGGGAAAATTGATCAAAAAATGCTTGACAGTACGGCGCGTTTATGGAAAAATTATAAAACCGATTACAAACCATTAGTTGATTTTGCCAAAGACAAAAAAATCTCATTTATAGCCACCAATATTCCTCGAAAATATGCTTCGATGGTATACAAAAAAGGATTGGAAGAATTGGAAACTGTATCTTTTGAAGAAAAAAAATTAATGGCGCCGTTGCCTATTGAATTTGACGGTGAGTTACAAGGTTATAAAGAAATGCTAAAAATGGAAGGCAATCATGCTGGTGATAAAATGCCGAAAGCGCAAGCCATAAAAGACGCTACAATGGCTTATTTTATATTAAAAAATTTAAAAGAAAATTATATATTTCTTCACTATAACGGTACTTATCATAGTGATTATTTTGAAGGGATAAGTTGGTATATAAGAGAACGTGATCCCGAAATTTCGATTATGACCATCGCAACTGTTGAACAAAAGGAGATAAAAGATTTAGAAAAAGAAAACCTCGGAAAAGCTGATTTTATCATTGTTGTTGACGAAGACATGACCAAAACGCATTAACGCTAAATAATTCATTACTAAACAGTTGTTAAACTTGATTAAATTTACTTTAAAATCATTATAAATTACCACGAAAAGGTTGTAGTTGTTTCCTATTTGGTTTATTTTTGTTTACTTTTTTAAAACAAATTAACAACCTTATGGCAAAATCTACATTTTTGAGTTCGTCTATTGCTAGGAAAGTTGCAATGGCACTATCAGGACTTTTTTTAATCACCTTTTTAGCACTTCATTTTTTTATAAATCTAACCTCTGTTTTTAGTGAAGATTTTTTTAATGAAGCTTCTCATTTTATGGGCTATAATCCATTGATTCAATTTGTAATGCAACCTATTTTAATAGCTGGTGTTGTTTTTCACTTTGTGATGGGAATGGTTTTAGAAATGAAAAATAGAAATGCAAGACCCGTATCTTATGCTAAGTACGATGGTGCTGCAAATGCTTCTTGGCCTTCAAGAAATATGATTATTTCGGGGCTTGTTGTTTTAGCTTTTCTTGGTTTACACATGTATGATTTCTGGTTGCAAGAAATTGTATATAAATATGTTGATGTAAATACGATTGACACCACAAGATACTATGAAGAATTAGTTCACAAATTTGAAAGTCCAGTTAGAACTGGTTTGTATTGCATAGCCTTTTTATTGCTTTCATTACACTTATGGCACGGATTCAGTTCTGCTTTTCAATCTGTAGGATTTAATAATAAGTTTTCAAAAAGCATTCAAAAACTTGGATATGCTTTCGCAATTATAGTCCCTTTCGGATTCCTATTTATTGCTTTATATCATCATTTTTTCAATAATTAATAGTTCCTAGATAATGAAGTTAGATTCTAAAATACCAGAAGGACACATTTCTCAGAAATGGACCGATTATAAAGATCATTTAAAATTAGTTGCACCAAACAACAGACCCAAAATTGATATTATTGTTGTTGGAACTGGTTTAGCTGGAGCTTCGGCAGCAGCATCGTTTGGTGAAATGGGTTATAATGTAAAAGCATTTTGCTTTCAAGATTCTCCACGTCGAGCTCATTCAATTGCAGCTCAAGGTGGAATAAATGCAGCAAAAAATTATCAAAATGATGGCGATAGCATCTTTAGGTTATTCTCCGAAAATATTAAAGGTGGTGATTATAGAGCAAGTGAAGCAAACGTTAAACGTATAGCCGAAGTTTAAGC
>CAZLEU010000205.1:0-2914 GCA_964558625.1 uncultured Flavobacterium sp. | reverse complement strand
AACTATTGAAAACCCAAGAGAAGATATGCTGTTGGGACATTTTTTTGTTATTTGGGAGATAAATGATAATAAGTTATTTCGTGGATTTCAAATGAGTCAATTTTCTTAAAAAGATATATATAAAATTAGCAAAATAAGCACAAAAAAACTAATCACGAATCACGAATTACTAATTACTATTTTATACTTTTGCATCACGATAAAATATACACAAACAAAATAAACATACTATGAGCGTTTTAGTCAATAAAAATTCAAAAATAATTGTACAAGGTTTTACAGGAAGCGAAGGAACTTTTCATGCCTCACAAATGATTGAATATGGAACAAATGTTGTAGGTGGTGTAACACCTGGAAAAGGAGGTTCAACTCATTTAGACAGACCTGTTTTCAATACAGTAAAAGATGCTGTTGAACAAGCAGGAGCTGATACTACTATTATTTTTGTTCCACCAGCTTTTGCAGCCGATGCCATTATGGAAGCTGCTGACGCTGGAATCAAGGTAATTATTTGTATTACCGAAGGAATTCCGGTTGCAGATATGATTAAAGCATATTCATACATAAAAGATAGAGACTGCAGATTAATTGGACCAAACTGCCCAGGTGTTATAACTCCAGAAGAAGCTAAAGTAGGCATTATGCCAGGTTTTGTTTTCAAAAAAGGAAATGTTGGAATCGTTTCTAAATCTGGAACTTTAACTTATGAGGCAGCTGACCAAGTTGTAAAACAAGGAATGGGAATTACAACTGCTATCGGAATTGGTGGAGACCCAATTATAGGGACAACTACCAAAGAAGCTGTTGAATTATTAATGAACGATCCTGAAACACATTGTATTGTAATGATTGGTGAAATCGGGGGTCAACTTGAAGCAGATGCTGCAAAATGGATTAAAGCTGACGGAAATCGTAAACCAGTTGTCGGATTCATTGCAGGTGAAACGGCTCCAAAAGGAAGAACTATGGGGCATGCTGGTGCAATTGTTGGTGGAGCAGATGATACGGCTGAAGCAAAAAAACGTATTATGAGAGAAAATGGTATTCATGTAGTAGATTCTCCAGCAGAAATTGGTAAAAAAGTTAAAGAAGTTTTAGGATAATAAACTTCCTATTTTATATATATTCAAAAAAGAGCTTTCAATAATAACTGAAAGCTCTTTTTTTTAATTAATTCGAAAATGGATTTGACCATTTACTGTCTGTGTAAACATTTGTGCCAGAAAGTGTCTTTAAAAATGCTATAACAGCATTTACTTCTTGTCCATTCAAATGTAGTTGTTGTCCAAACCCATTTGGCTTTAATCGAGGATCTAAATTAGAATTATTTAAGGCCGCATTAGTCAAATTTCCATAATGTCCAATAGCAGCTTGTAGACTTGTTATAACTCCAGTGTGCATCATTGGACCATTAGTTGTAATTCCATCTGGTTTTATTAGATCCCTTAAACTTGGTGCTCTTGTTACGGTATTATCAGGACCACCATTTATAGAACCTCCAATTCCGTTATTTAACGAATTGGGATCAATATCAAACTCAGGAGCCGCATGACATGCTGCACAACCCAAACCACCAGAAATTCTATTACCAGTTGAATCAAACACAGGTGGTGTTAAAAATAGGTTTTTGCCTTGATTTTCTTGTGCAGTAAAGTTTGGAAATGGCTGCCCTTCATTGGCAACTTGACTTCTTCCAACATCATATTTTGAATCAAATGATTGAATACTTCTAATAAATTGAGCTAATGCCAACTGCATTTTATTTTCGGTTATTTCTTCTGAACCATAAACAAATTTGAAAAGTTCTTTATAATATCCTATCGCACTTAACTTTGTTATCAATGCATTGAAATTTTCATCTCCATTGCTACCACTATATCCCATTTCGCCATGATCTTTTATTGGCATTGTGGTTTGAGTTTCCAAATTAATGGCTCTTTCATCCCAAAAGAATTTCGTTTCATTAGAAAAACGTGTGTTAATCAATCGCATTGAATGCCTACCAGTTGTTCCGTTAACTCCTTGACTGGCAATGGCTGTATCACTAAAGGCATTTTCTTGCTTGTGACAACTCGAACAGGAAATGGTGTTGTTTGAAGATAATTTCTTATCATAAAATAAAACTCTACCTAATGTAGCACCTTTATCGGTAATTGGATTATTTGTGCCATTAATACGAGTGATGTAATTGGGAATGGTTTGATTGGCATAATTGGCCAAATTAGTCAATTCTATTTTTGTACCAAATGCTTCAGTTACATTTGGATAAGTAGTTGTTACTATCGCTTGGTATGCTGTATCATCATTAGAATTACAGGATACAAGAAAAGAAAATAGGAGTAAAGGTAATGTTTTTAGTAATTTCATATTATGTTTCTTATTAATGTATTGGTCTTGGTTTATGTGAAAATATTTTACTCAATTTTTCAGTAAGGTTTTTAAAATCATCTAATTGCTCTTTTTTACATAGTGATTTGATTTCTAAAAAATGATTAAAGTGAGTTATTTCAATCTGCTTCTGATAATTAGCTAATTTCAAGTACAAACTATCCTTTTCTACTGAATTAATCTTTTCTTCATTCAATAATTGATATAATTTATTTTTAGTATTTCTAATGGAGTCATCTAAGTTTCTAATCGCTTTTCGATGCTCTTTTATTATTTTTTCATATTCAACAATTTGATTTTTATCAAAATGAAGTCTCTCAATTATAATTTCTCTTGGCATTTTTCTTCCATTTGGTTCATGACCTTTTGAAAGAAATAAAAACCCTAAAATCCCAAAATTTAGCACTAACAATGCTATAACAGCTATTGATAATAATTTAGTTTTGTTCATCACTTATATAATTGATTACTCTTATTTATTGAATATTCCATGCTTGCAATTTCAGATTCATTTGTGAATGGTTTT
>CAZLEU010000204.1:0-3053 GCA_964558625.1 uncultured Flavobacterium sp. | reverse complement strand
GAACATGACTTAATCGTGGCTCAAGCCAGTAACCCTGGTGTATTGCTAAAAGAAATCAAACGCTCTCAAGAACCAAAAGACCTAAGGAAAGTTAGACTTAAACTTTCGGAGCTTATCCAAAATTCACTTGATAAAAATATTCCTCTTTCCCACGTTATGAATGTTTCAGGTGAAATCAATACCGCAATTTTAAAACGTGCCGTAGAGATAGCTATTATTGAATTAGGCTCTGCTCCTGCTCGTTTTGCATGGTTTAGTATAGGAAGCCAAGGGCGTAAAGAGCAATTATTACTTACCGATCAGGATAGTATTTTAATTTTTGAAGATGTTGCTGAAGCAAAATACCGAGATGTCAAAGATTATTTTATAAAACTATCAAAAAAAACAATTTCAATCTTAGAAAAAGTGGGGTATGCCCCATGCCCTTTTGGGCATAACGCCAGCAATATGATGTGGTGTAAATCATTGACAGATTGGATAAAACAGTACAATACTTGGATGAATACTCCAGGTGAAAATAGTGATAAAATTAGTGGGATATTTTTTGACTACGAATTGGTAATTGGAGAGTCTAAGATAGAAGAAGCAATCAGTAATTTGGTTTTTAAGAATACCGAAAAAAACACGTTATTCTTTGATTATTTAGGAAACGAAACTTTGAAAAAACCTGCCCCATTAAGTTTCTTTAAAAAATTCAATTTAGAAGATGAAGGCATTTATAAAGATAAGTTTGATATAAAAAACAGAGCTATTATGCCTTTAGTAGATGCTGCACGATTATTTATTTTGAGTAATCATATTAGGGGAATTAACAATACATATTTAAGATTTAGACAGTTGGCCATTGCAAAACCAGAAAATGCTGATATTTTTCTAGCTAGTGCAGAAGCTTTTTTGACATTAAGTAAGATTCGCACCGCTGAAGGCTTGAAAAATGATACTGATGGACAATACATAACAATTGAAAATCTTTCCAAAGCAGATAGAGA
Organism: uncultured Flavobacterium sp.; assembly: GCA_964558625.1. Taxonomy (GTDB): domain Bacteria; phylum Bacteroidota; class Bacteroidia; order Flavobacteriales; family Flavobacteriaceae; genus Flavobacterium. Next base: position 2,064 of record CAZLEU010000204.1, on the reverse strand, counting down.
TAAACTTAAAAATGCACTAAATCCTATGAAAGAACTCGAGGATTTAATTAAAGATTCTTATCAACTCACTCAATTTTCTTAAATTATGTTTGATTGGATAAAAAATATAACCAAAGAATACCCGCCATTTTGGAAGAATTATCTATCTAAATTTGATAAAAAAACTTCTAAACGATTTGTTGTTTTATCGACCGAAACCACAGGTTTAAATCCAAAGAAAGATTTAATACTATCAATAGCTGCAATTGGTGTTGAAAATAACAACATCATTGTTGGTGATCTTTATGATGTCATTATTTCTCAAAAAGAGAAAATATCAAAAGAAGATAGTCAAAATGAGTTTCTACTCTACACTAACCAGAAAAAAATTAGTGAAACCAGAGCCATTCAAGGTTTTATAAAGTATTTAGGAAACGCAGTTTTAGTTGGACATCGCATAAATTTTGATATTGAAATGATTAATGAAGCTCTTGAGAAATTAGATTGTGGACGATTGAAAAATGAAGCCCTTGACATTGAAGTTATGTATAAGAAATTGCACGATATCAATGATAAAAGCTTTACATTAGAAGATTTATCTACTCTATTCAAAATACCCAAAAGTGACAGAATTTCTACTGCTGATGATTCATATACAATTGCACTTTTGTTTTTAAAATTAAAATCCAGACTTGGGATTGCCTAATTGTTTTGCAAATAATTAATTAGTTTTCTCACGGCAATTGCCCTATGGCTAATTTCAGATTTTTCAACAAGAGTAAGCTCAGCAAATGTTTTTAAATAACCATCAGCAATAAAAATAGGATCGTAACCAAAACCGTTGTCTCCTACTCTATTTTCAATGATTTTACCATTTACAATTCCAGTGAAAAGATGTTGATTTCCATTTAGATTTAAACAAATAACCGTTTTAAAGTTGGCCTTTCTATTCGTAATATCTTTTAACCTATCCAAAACCTTGTCAATGTTTTTCGAGTCATCTTTGGGTTCACCAGCATATCTTGCCGAATACACACCCGGTTCACCGTTCAAAGCATCAATTTCTAGACCTGAATCGTCTGCAAAACAATTAAAACCGTAATTTTCAGTAATATAATTGGCTTTTAAAACTGCATTTTCTTCAATGGTGTTTGCTGTTTCTGGAATATCCTCTGTACAACCAATGTCCTCTAAACTTACAATCTCTATTGAGTTGGGGACTAAAAGTTGAATTTCTTTAATTTTATGAGTATTATTTGAGGCAAAAACGAGTTTCATATCACAAAAAATTATATATTTATATTTCTGTAAAATTAAGTATAAATCAAGTTATAAAAAGACTTTTTTATTTAAAATAATCACTACTTTTGCATCGTTTTTTTAACACAATATATATCATGGTAAAAGATTTATTTGAAAGAATACAAAACAATAAAGGACCATTGGGAAAATGGGCTTCTCAAGCTGAAGGATATTACGTATTTCCTAAACTAGAAGGTGAACTAGGTCCAAGAATGCAATTTCATGGAAAAAATATTTTAAACTGGAGTTTGAATGACTATTTAGGATTAGCCAATCATCCAGAAGTTCGTCAAGCCGATACAGATGCGGCCATCGCTTATGGCGCAGCATATCCAATGGGCGCTAGGATGATGAGTGGTCACACCAAATTTCACGAACAATTAGAAAATGAGTTAGCAGAATTTGTAATGAAAGAAGCAGCTTATTTACTAAACTTTGGTTACCAAGGAATGGTTTCTATAATTGACGCTTTGGTTACTAAAAATGATGTAATTGTGTATGATGTTGATGCACATGCTTGTATTATAGATGGTGTTCGTTTGCATATGGGAAAACGTTTTACTTATCGTCATAATGATATAGAAAGCATGGAAAAAAACCTTGAACGTGCGACAAAATTAGCTGAAGAAACGGGTGGCGGAATTTTATTTATTACCGAAGGTGTTTTTGGAATGCGTGGCCAACAAGGGAAATTGAAAGAAATTGTAGAAATGAAGAAAAAATACAATTTCCGTTTACTAGTTGATGATGCACATGGGTTTGGAACACTAGGAAAAACAGGTG
>CAZLEU010000203.1:0-3064 GCA_964558625.1 uncultured Flavobacterium sp. | reverse complement strand
TTTTCGCATCAGGGTGTTTTTTATGAAGTTCAATTAATTTATCCAAAGAAAAAGCTTCATGAACCACACATGAGCCATCCCAAAGTAGCATTTCTCTACCTGTTTTCTGAATAATATATTTGCCAAGATTTTTATCCGGTGCAAAAATAATTGGGGTGTTTTTAGGGACAGATTCTACAATTTTTAATGCATTTGAAGAAGTACAAACTATATCGCTTAGAGATTTTACTTCTGCCGAACAATTGACATAGGTAATAACAATATGATTTGGATGAGACTCAATAAATTCCTTAAAAAGATTTGGTGGACATGAAGCAGCCAAGGAGCAACCAGCATCTAGATCAGGAAGAATAACCTTTTTAGTTGGATTCAAAATCTTGGCAGTTTCAGCCATAAAATGAACACCCGCAAAAAGAATAATATCAGCTTCAACTTTGGTGGCTTCCTGTGATAAACCCAAACTATCACCAACATAATCAGCTATTTCTTGAATTTCAGGTTCTTGATAATAATGCGCTAAAATAACCGCATTTTTTTGCTTTTTTAAAGTTATAATTTTTTGTTTTAAATTTTTCACACAAATACAAATACTTTGAAATTATATAAATAATAATAATTTCAAAGAAACGATTCAAATTATTCAAACAATATGATTTTAATCATAATTTTTTATTTCAAAACGGTTGTATTATTGATGAAACTTAAATTTCAATATTATGAATATATTAGAACACCCAACAATAGGAGAGTGGGTAGCTGAAGATTACAGAACAGCTTCTGTTTTCTCAAAATATGGAATAGATTTTTGTTGTAAAGGAAATATCACTTTGGAGGAAGCGTGTAACAAAAAAGGAATAGATTCAATTGAAGTTCAACACGAAATAGATGATATTCTTAATACGAAAACAACACAAGATATAGATTTTAAATCTTGGCCAATTGACTTATTAATTGATTACATTGAGAAAGTACATCATCGTTATGTTGAAGAAAAATCAGCTGCATTGCTATTATATCTTGACAAACTTTGCAAAGTACATGGTAAAAATCATTCAGAATTATTTGAAATCACTGAACATTTTAAAACCTCTACAGGAGAATTAGCTCAGCATATGAAAAAGGAAGAATTGGTTCTATTCCCTTTTATTAAAAAATTATTTAACGCTTTAAGAACAAATACTGCTATTGAGCATCCTCATTTTGGAACCGTAAGTAATCCTATTGCAATGATGATGAATGAACATGATGCAGAAGGAGAACGATTTAGAGAAATTGCAAAACTCACAAATGATTACGATCCTCCATCTGACGCTTGTGAAACCTACAAAGTAACTTTTGCTATGTTGAAAGAATTTGAACAAGATTTGCACAAACACATTCATTTAGAAAACAACATAGTATTCCCAAAAGCAAAAGAAATGGAAACAAAACTTAATCTCCACTAATAAAATAAACATAGAGACAAAATATTTATACCATGGAAAAATTCGTGATTAAACGAAATGGCGATTACAAACCATTTGAATCTTACAAAATAAAGGATGCTATTGAGAAAAGTTTTGAAAGCGTCACTATTCCTTATGATGAAAGTATTTTCAACAGTGTTATCTCATCCATAGACATTAAAGATACTTGGGCTGTAGAAGAAATTCAAGATATGATTGAAAAAACACTCTTTCAAAAAGAATATTTTACAGTGATGCGTTCCTTTATGATCTACCGTCATACAAGAAAGTTACAACGTGAACATGTAGCAGGATTAAATGACGATACTACTTATGTAGATAGCACACAAACAATTGAAGAATACATTTCTCAAACCGATTGGAGAATTAATGCTAATGCAAACACATCTTATTCTAATGCAGGTTTAGTAAATAATGTTGCAGGTAAAATTATTGCAAATTATTGGTTAGATAAAGTATATTCAAAAGAAGAAGGTTATGCCCATCGGAACGGCGATATTCACATTCATGATTTGGATTGTTTAACAGGCTATTGTGCAGGTTGGAGTTTAAGAGTTTTGTTAAACGATGGCTTTAATGGTGTTCGTGGTCGAGTTGAAAGCAAACCTCCTTCTCATTTTAGAGAAGCATTGGGACAAATGGCAAACTTTCTCGGAATTTTACAAAGTGAATGGGCAGGTGCACAAGCATTTAGCTCATTTGATACTTATTTAGCTCCATACGTATTTAAAGATAATTTGACTTTTGATGAAGTATTAAAAGCGGTTCGCAGTTTTGTATATAATCTGAATGTTCCTGCACGTTGGGGGCAATCTCCTTTTACCAATATAACATTAGATTGGGTTGTTCCTGACGATTTAAAAACACAAATCCCAACTAAAAAAAACCATCATTTCTTTGAAGGTAATTTCAATCATGATTTAGTTGTAAAAGCCAATGAGCGTGGAGTTGATAAACCAACCGATTTACGTTACGAGCATTTTCAGGAAGAAATGAATTTGATCAACAAAGCCTATTACACAGTAATGACGGAAGGTGATGCCAATGGTCAACCATTTACTTTTCCAATACCAACAGTAAATATTACCGAAGATTTTGATTGGAATGGCGAAAACACCGAAATTCTTTTTGAAAACACTGCAAAAATTGGTTCTTCTTATTTCCAAAATTTTATTGGAAGCCAATACATATTAGATGAAAAAGGCAATAAAGTTGAAAACGAAAGTGCCTATAAACCAAATGCCGTTCGTAGTATGTGTTGCCGATTACAACTAGATTTAAGAGAATTACTAAAACGAGGTAACGGGCTTTTTGGAAGTGCCGAAATGACAGGAAGTATTGGAGTTGTTACTATCAACATGGCTCGATTAGGTTATTTATATGAAGGTAATAAAGAAGTATTTTTTGAGCAATTAGATAAATTAATGGAAATTGCTAAATCAACATTAGAGAAAAAAAGGCTTTTTATTCAAGAGATGTATGATAGAGGTTTATTTCCTTATACAAAAAGGTATTTACCTCATTTTAGAAATCATTTTTCAACTATTGGTGTTAACGGAATGAATGAAATGGTTCGCAATTTCACAAATGACAAAGAT
>CAZLEU010000202.1:0-3066 GCA_964558625.1 uncultured Flavobacterium sp. | reverse complement strand
TCTTTTAAAAAGAATAAATTGATTACCATAAAATTTCATTCTGATTATTAAGTATCAAAATTAGCGTTGATTTTCTTGAAAAAAAATAAAAAAAATACCATTAGCGAACACTTCCACATTTGATGATAAATACTTTTAAAATTTGTAAATTTGTCAACTCAGATATACAAAATATACCGTCATAGTATGAATACAACACTTCTTGAACCTCGTAAGGCAATTAATAAAGCATTTTTGAAAATAAAACCGAGTAGAAATTTCATTGAATCATTTAAAACTAATTTGATTGAGCTAATTGATTTTATAAATGAAAAAGAGTCTGAAGAGTTTCATAAAAACCTTGTCATTTCCTTTCTAAAAAAGACATACTATGAACCAACTTATTTTGTTAATACAAAGGGAAGAAATGATCTGGTTATTCACAACGGTAAAGAACCATCAAGCTTTGTTGGCGTTATTATAGAAGCTAAAAAGCCAACGAATAAAACAGAAATGATTAGTGTAACAAACTTAAATAAAAAGGCGTTGCATGAGTTATTGTATTATTACATGCGTGAAAGAATAGTATTAAAAAATACTGAACTTAAACAACTTGTTGTAACTAATATTTATGAGTGGTTTATTTTTGATGCACAGCTATTTAATAAGTTTTTTGCTGAAAACAAATCGTTTGTAAAGCAATTTCTTGACTTTGAAAACAAAAGAGCATCTGGAAGTAGTACAGATTATTTTTATAATGAAATAGCGGAACCATTTATAGCTTCTTTACCGGCAACTTTGGAGTTCACTCACTTTGATATTCGTAACTACGATAAGCCTCTTCGAAATGCAAATAAAGAAGATGACAAGCAATTAATAGCCCTTTATAAATTATTGTCTCCCGAACATTTATTAAAATTATCATTTTCTAATGATAGTAATAGTTTAGATAAAAATTTCTATACTGAATTACTTCATATTATTGGATTGACAGAGACAAAAGAAGGAGGAAAAAAACTAATTCAAAGAAACAAGCAAGGAGATCGTTTTTCTGGATCGTTGCTTGAAAATGCTATCATGCAACTTGATAGTATGGATAAACTATCTAGATTAGATAATCCTAAACAATATGGAGAAAATGATGAGCAAAGACTTTTCTCAGTTGCGTTGGAGTTAACCATTACATGGGTCAATAGAATATTATTCCTTAAACTGCTGGAAGCTCAGTTGATTTCGTATCAAAAAGGTAATAAGGATTACTCATTTTTAAATGCGGAAAAGATTAAGGACTATGATAATTTAAATACATTATTTTTTCAAGTTTTAGCGAGAAAGAATAATGAAAGAAATTCTGATGTTAAGCAGTTATTTGATAAAGTTCCCTATCTGAATAGTTCTCTTTTTGAAATGACAGATATGGAGCATCAGATGTTTCCAATATCTCAATTGGAGGACAATAAGACATTACCCTTATTAAATTCAACAGTAATAAAAGATTCGTTAGGAAAAAAGCGTAGCGGAGAATTAAATGCTCTTCATTATTTTTTCTCTTTTCTTGATGCCTATGATTTTGCTAGTGAAGGTTCTGAAGACATCCAAGAGGACAATAAAACACTTATCAATGCTTCCGTCTTAGGACTAATTTTTGAAAAGATTAATGGTTATAAAGATGGGTCATTTTTTACACCAGGTTTTATTACGATGTATATGTGTCGTGAGACTATAAGGAAGTCTGTTGTACAAAAGTTTAATGAAATTAAGGGATGGGACTGTAAAACCTTCCTTGATTTACAAAATAAAAAGTATGATATAGAAGAAGCAAACTATATTTTAAATAGCATTAAAATTTGCGATCCTGCTGTAGGATCCGGTCACTTTTTGGTTTCTGCTCTAAATGAAATAATTTCTATTAAAAGCAAGTTGGAGATATTATGTGATAAGGATGGTAGACTTTTAAAGAATTATCAAATTATAATAGAAAATGATGAATTAATGGTTTTTGATGATAGAGATGGTAGTTTCTTTCAGTACAATCCATTGAGTGAGGAAAGTAGAAGAGTTCAAGAAACTTTATTTACAGAAAAGCAAACTGTAATTGAAAATTGCCTATTTGGTGTTGACATTAATCCAAATTCTGTTAAGATTTGTAGACTACGTTTATGGATTGAATTATTGAAGAATGCTTATTACAAAGGACCCGATTACAAGGAATTAGAAACCTTACCTAATATTGATATAAATATTAAATCAGGAAATTCTTTAATAAGCCGATTTCCATTAGAATCAGATTTGCAAAATGCCCTGAAACAAAGTAAATGGACAATAGATGGTTATAAACAAGCTGTTGCCACTTATCAAAATGCTGAAAGCAAAGAAGAAAAGCGAGAAATGATGGATTTGATTAAAGCAATAAAAAATAATTTTGCTACTAATATCGATGATCCGTTTAAAAAGAAAATTGCAAAAGCTAGAGGAGATGTTGATGTACATAAAACAAAAATTAATACTGCTTTACAATGGGGTGAAACTATCTCAAAAGAATTAAAAGCAGACTTGAAGAATGCAGAAAACAAATTAATAAAGCTTGAAAAAGAAAAGCAGGATATACTTGGTAATGTTATTTATGAAGACTCTTTTGAATGGCGTTTTGAATTTCCACAGGTTTTGGATAATGATGGTAAATTTATAGGATTTGATTGTGTTATCGGAAACCCACCTTATATTCAGTTACAAAAGATGGGGCAGGCAAGTATTGACCTAGAAAAGATGGGTTATGATACTTTTACCAAAACAGGTGATATTTATAGTTTATTTTATGAGCTTGGATTTCAAATTCTAAAATCAAAAGGCTTTTTAACTTTTATAACATCAAATAAATGGATGCGTGCTGCTTATGGAGAGAGTTTACGTAGGTATTTTGTTGAAAGAAGTAACCCTTTAATATTAATTGACTTTGGAGGTGTTCAAGTTTTTGACACTGCTACGGTGGATACCAATATTTTGATTTCTGAAAAGGCAAAATATGAAGGTCAAACAAATGCTTGTATTTTAGACAAAAATTTCAGCATAAATAATACCAGCGATTAT
>CAZLEU010000201.1:0-3294 GCA_964558625.1 uncultured Flavobacterium sp. | reverse complement strand
CCTGTAGACCATAGATAGCTACAGTTGGGTATTGCAGCATTTAGTGTTACATTTTCATTTTTACAAATAGTTACATTTTCATCAGTAAAGAAAGGGAAGGAGACTACAGAAACATTTATTGGAATTCTGTTTATAGAAAGACAGCCGTTATTGTTTGCCTCTGCATAAAAAGTTGTGTTTTCTGTGAGAATAGGAGTTGTAAAATTGGTTCCTGTTGCAATGATTGTTCCGCCAGAAATAGTGGTATACCAATTAACTGTTCCTAGGGATGGTAATGCGTTTAAAATTACAGAAGATCCTTCACATATAGGGTTTGGGTTTGATGCTGAAATTGTTGGAATTTCATTAATAGTGACAGTTACAGGTGTTCTTACTCCAGTTAGGCAACCAATTGGGTAAGCGTCAACGTAATAGGTTGTTGTGCTAGTTAGCTTGGGTGTTGTAAAGTTATTTCCGCTTGCAATTGGCAATCCTCCGTTTGCAGTAGAATACCAATTCACAATTCCATTTGTAGAATCAGCGTTTAGAACAACACTTGATGAACCACAACTGTTGGCTTGAGATACACTATTTATGGTTGGAATAGTAATAGTTGTGCTTGTAGAGATTTGCAAAATTGGATCGCCAGGCATCCCGCCATATTCAACAATGTAACCTTTAGGTTGGTAATTGCCGCTTGATTCTCCATTATTTGATAAATCATTCCATGAACCCAATAGACCAACACCTGGAGCGGTTATATGAGTATAGTTTTCATTTCCAAGACTGTTAGGTTCTCCAGAATTCCAGTAGGCAAAATTTGGTGTTGAACCATTAGCCAATCCATTCCAAAAAACAATTCCTATTTCTGGTCCTGTCATCCATTTCCATATGCCTTCTTGCTGTTCATCGCTTCCTCCAATCCAACCAGCACCTGTAGACTGTTCACCTGAAATTTTAGCTTCATCAAATGAAGTTATGGTTGCCAAATAACCCTGTAACCCATAATAAGTTGATGATTGTGCTAGGCTTTTAGCAGATGACCAAGAAACACCTATGTTTGGTACAAATTGATAATAATGACCGTTAGCAGGTAGATAATTTGCTTGACCAACTGTTATTGAAAAATTTCTAATTCCGTTTGGGTTTAAGGAGTTATTAGAGTATTTTATGTCTTTAACAGCGGCAATTAATTCAAGATAAGTTGGCTGTGAAGCAATGCCTGTTAGGGTTAATTTTCCTATAGTTGAATCCCACGTACTTAGAATTGTTGGATGAGTGCCAGTCAAAATAAGTTGGTCTTCACCATTTATATACCCTTGTGAAATTTGGATGTAAATAGCGTCAATTCCAGTGTCATCGGGGTCTGTAATTGTAAAATCGGTTACAATGTTCATGGATGTCATGGGGCAATATATTTGATTCCCAATTGCAGAGAGAATAGGAGCAACGTTGTTTGCTACTTTATTTGGGATTTGATTATTGTTCCCAAAAACAAAAGTTTCTATAGTCACTAGAAAAAAGAAAAATAATTTTTTGGAAATTGCAATCATGTGTTTTTTTAAAAACTAAAGATAGTTTATTTTTTGAAATAAATCCCATATTACAATTCCTGCACTTACAGAAATGTTTAGAGAATGTTTGGTCCCAAGTTGTGGTATTTCGATTGTGCCATCACATAAATTTATTGCTTCCTGATTAACTCCAAAAACCTCATTCCCAAAAACTAAGGCGTATTTAGTGTTTTTTTCAATAGTAAAATCTTGAAGAAAAATAGAATTTTCAACTTGTTCAATAGCAAAAACTTTGACGTTGTCTTTTTTAAGGTTTTCAATTAGCTCCAAAACATGTTCAGTATATTCCCAATTTACAGTTTCTGTTGCACCAAGAGCTGTTTTATTTATTTCCTTATTAGGTGGAGTAGCAGTTATACCACACAGATAAATTTTTTCAATTAAAAACGCATCACTAGTTCTAAACACGGAACCAATGTTATTTAGACTTCTTATATCATCAAGAATAATGATAAGAGGTGTTTTTTCAGATTTTTTAAAGTCTAAGATAGATTTTCTACCCAATTCACTATTGTCTAATTTTCTCATCTTAAGATAATTTTATAAAACAAAAAACCCGAATATTGCTATTCGGGTTATGTGGTACCTCCAGGGATCGAACCAGGGACACATGGATTTTCAGTCCATTGCTCTACCATCTGAGCTAAGGTACCTTGCTAATGCGGGTGCAAATATAGAATCATTTTTTATTTAAACAAAACAATTATTTAAAAAAATCAATCACTAACTTTGCACAATCAATTAACTTTCTATGTTGTTAGCTATCGATATCGGAAATACTAGAATTAAATATGCTGTATTTGAGAACAATACAATTATTGACACTCATTTTTTTCTAAAACAAGATTTCAAAAAAGGGATTAAAAATATTTTGAGCAAGTACAAAAAAATCTCTAATTTGATAGTTGCTTCGGTTGGAAATATAGAAAAAGATGTTTTTTTGGAGTTTGAGTATTCATTAAAACTTCACTTTATTACTCATGAAGATAGATTTCCGTTTACAAATTTATATGAAACACCACACACACTTGGTATTGACCGAATCGTTCTTGCCGCTGGAGCAACTATGATGTTTCCAAAGCAAAACAGACTCATTATTGATGCGGGAACCTGTGTGACCTATGATTTTGTTGATTTCAACGACAATTATTTGGGTGGAGCAATTTCTCCAGGTATACGATTACGTTACGAAGTATTACATAATTATACAGCAAGATTACCATTATTGAATAAAAAATCCCCTCAATCATTCATAGGCAATTCTACTTCTGAAGCTATTCATTCTGGGGTGATACAAGGACTTACAAATGAAATCAATGGTTTTATCGATCAATATTCTGTTCAATATGAAAACTTTATAATAATTTTAACGGGTGGAGACGCAGATTTTTTGGCTAAACGATTAAAAAATACCATATTTGCCAACTCAAACTTTTTATTGGAAAGTTTGAATACAATTTATCAATATAAAATCAAAAATGATTAAGAAAATTCTATTGAGTATTATTTTACTCACGTCATTTGCTTCAGTAGCTCAAGACGGAACCGCTTCGCCATATTCTTTTTATGGAATTGGAGATGTAAGATTTAAAGGAACTGTTGAAAATAGATTGATGGGAGGAATCTCGATGTTATCGGATAGTATCCACGTAAATTTGCAAAATCCAGCCTCTTTTGCAGGATTAAAGTTGACTACTTTTACTGTTGGAGGCACTTTTAAAACCTATAATTTTACTACTTG
>CAZLEU010000200.1:0-3381 GCA_964558625.1 uncultured Flavobacterium sp. | reverse complement strand
ATATTTAAAAATATTTCCTAATCGCATCAATATTTGAGAGCGGAAATTCATTTTCAAAATTGCACCACCCATAATCATACTTTGCACTCGATTTGGATGCATTTCTGCTAATTGACGAATCACAATTGTTCCTAATGAAATACCAACAAAATGAGATGATTTTATATGCAAAAAATCTAGAACTTCTAGAACATCGTTGGCTATAGACTTGAATGTATAATGCTGCTTGAATGCTTTTTTAATTTGGGAATTTGAGTTACCATGTCCACGTAAATCTAACAACAAAATATTAAAATGCTTTTGAAACTCTCTTATTTGTTTAAACCAAATAGAAGAACTCCCTCCTGCTCCATGTACAAAAGTTACCCATTCATTGGAGTTTTCGTTTTTATATAATGTGTAAGAAATCAAAGATTAGCATTAAGTATGGTATTCATTTCACTTTGTATTTTTAAGGCTTCTTCTCTTGCTTTTTGTACAAAATCATTTCCATTGGAAGCGTAAATTATGGCTCTTGATGAGTTGATTAATAATCCAATAGTTGAGTTCATTCCATATTTGCAAACTTCTTGTAAACTTCCGCCTTGAGCTCCAACTCCTGGTACTAGCAAAAAACTAGTTGGAATTATTTTTCTAATTTCGGTAAAAAATTCTGCTTTGGTTGCTCCTACTACATACATTAGATTTTCGGAGTTTTTCCAAGTTTTTGAAGTTTCAATTACAGTTTTATAAAGTTCTATTCCTTCTATCTTTTTTGTCTGGAAATCAAAAGCACCATCATTGGATGTCAATGCAAGCATAATAGTATGTTTGTTTTCAAAAGCTAAAAATGGTTCTACAGAATCTTTTCCCATGTAGGGTGCAACCGTAACCGAATCAAAACTCAAATCTTCAAAAAATGCTTTGGCGTACATAGATGAAGTGTTTCCGATATCACCTCGTTTTGCATCGGCAATTGTGAAAATTTCAGGATAGTTTTTGTTTATATAATTGATGGTTTTTTGCAATGATTGCCAGCCTTTTATTCCGTATGCTTCGTAAAAAGCGGTGTTTGGTTTATAGGAAACACACAAATCATGTGTGGCATCAATAATAGCCTTGTTGAATTCAAAAATAGGGTCTTCGAGTTCTAATAAATGTTGTGGGATTTTGGTCAAATCAACATCTAAACCTATACATAGAAAGGATTTTTTGTACAGAATTTGTTCAATTAGTTGTTGTGTTGTCATTATTAGTTGTTTGACAACAAAGTTACTAAACTTGATGTATTAAAACTAAAATCAGAAAAATTTAATTAAATTAGCCTAAAAAAAATTAAGATGGCTTTACAAAACAAAATTACATTCAATACTTCTAATTTTCTGTTTTTGATTTTGTTGGTTTTTACTATGTATGTATTAAAACCATTGGTTGTTCCATTGTTGTTTTCAATCATGTTATGCATTCTAGTCTTTCCTGTTGTTAAATTTTTGGAGTATAAGTTGCGATTTAACAAAGCATTATCGGCTTTGACTGCTATAATTGTAATGCTTATTAGTGTTTTTATTTTGTTTTCGTATATTGGGTTTCAACTTTCTGATGTGGTATCCAAAAGCAGTGTTTATGCCGACAAATTGGAACAGATTTATAACAATTATGCAAATGAAATTGAATCTACTTTTAATTTTAAAATAAATGATTTAACAAAGAATTCTCTAAATATTGGAAAAACATTGAAAGATAATTTTTCTAATATCATGCAGTTTATTGGTGCCTCTGGAAGTGTTCTGGGTGATTTGGTATTAATCCCCATCTATATGTTTTTCTTTTTATTTTACAGAAGTTTTTTTCAAACTTTTTTACTAAAAGTTTTTTCCAATGACAACAAAAATTCGAGTGTAAAAATAATTATTCAAAAGCTATACAAGGTTCAAAAAAGTTATTTATCTGGGCTTTTTACTGTTATGGGAATTGTCGGTATTTTAAATAGTATTGGCTTATTAATTTTAGGAATTGAAAATGCTTTTTTCTATGGGTTTTTAGCTGCTTTGTTGTTGTTGATTCCTTATATAGGGATTATAATTGGTTCGTTAATTCCTGCCGTGATAGCTTTGGTCACAAAAGATTCGGCATGGTATGCTGTAGGAGTAATTGCATTATTTGGTTTTATTCAATTTTTGGAAGGAAACTTTATTACTCCGAAAATTACTGGTTCTAAGGTGAGTATAAATGCTTTGGCAGCAATTGTTTCTATAATAGCTTTTTCAATGCTTTGGGGAACATCTGGAATGATTTTGGCGTTACCTATTGTGGCCAGCTTAAAAATTTTATTTGATAACATCGCTGGTTTAGAACCATACGGTTTTATATTGGGCGAACCCGATGAAGAACACATAACGCCTGAGGCAAGAATACGATTAAAAAAATGGAAAGAAATCAGGAAAAAGAAGTTGGATATTGAGAGTTAAAAGATAGGTGTTTCAAGCGTAAAAATGGAATTTTTTCTAGCCCTGATGCAAGGGAAAAGCCTCGCTTCTCTAGCGAGCTTTGGAAAGGCAGCAGGAAAATGGATTTCGGATAAAGCCCGAACCATTCGCTTCAAAAAAAAAAATACCAAACTTAATCTTTCTGGCATTTTTATATATATTTTCTTTTATTACTTTACTTTTGGCTATTATAATAAACAGGAACTTTTAAGCCAAAATTTAAGTCGAGTGCCTTTGTTTTACCTAAAAACCCACTAATAATTGACCCCGAACCTATAAAAAGCGGTCCAGCTCTAAAACCAAATCCTGCTTGAAAACCAGAATATTTCACATAAGAAATTGGTAAGTATGTACTAAACCATTTAGTTTCTAACCTTGGAGTAAGACTTAAATTGTTAGCCAAATAGTTAGAATTTTGTTTAGTATTTTTAACCAAACTAATTTCACTATTTAAGTTCAAATAAAACTTATTGTGTATATTCCAATCAACATTTGTTCTTATTGCTGTAGGAAGTCCAACAGTTATTTTTTTATTTTCTTCAAGTAAGGTGTAGTATGTTTCAAAGTCTCCAGAATTATTTTCGCTTTCACTAAAAGTTGTACTTGCATCAAAAGTTCTCTGCAATGCATCTTTGTAATTTATAAATCCAATATCGGTAATTGAAAATCCAACTTTATACAAATACTTATTATTTGATTTCATGACATTTTGATTAGATCTATACTCGTAAGTTAAACCAATATCTGTCCCAAAACCAGTTCCTCTTTTATCAAATGGATCATCGATACTTTCAAAATTCTTAATATTACCTGTTTTTATGATACCACTTGTATAATATTCGCCACCATTTGAATCATTCTCGTCAATAAATTTTACGCTAAAATTTTCTGCTTTTACATACCCAGTAGAAATTCC
>CAZLEU010000199.1:0-3384 GCA_964558625.1 uncultured Flavobacterium sp. | reverse complement strand
AAGAAAGGACTCCATGTTATAAATGTAACACAATGTTCAGGCGGCAGTGTAAATATGGGGCAATACGAGACTAGTACACAACTTAAAAAAATTGGGATTGTTTCTGGAAAAGATATTACTACCGAAGCAGCTATCACTAAATTAATGTACTTATTAGGTCAAAATGTAGCTTCTGGTGTTTTCAAAACCATCTTCGAGACTTCTTTGCGAGGAGAAATGAATTAAAAGATTGTATTATTCCTAATTTTTGTTGTTATTTGCACCACAATTTTAGAGAGGTGTCCGAGTGGTTGAAGGAGCAAGCCTGGAAAGTTTGTATATGGGTAACTGTATCGTGGGTTCGAATCCCATCCTCTCTGCTAATCTTATTAAAAATCATATGACAACTGCATTGGTTGTCTTTTTTTTGTATTTTTATTGCAGAAAATTCCATTATGCGATTACTTATAAAGGTACTTTTTTGTTTTTCTGTTTTTACTGCTTTTTCACAAGAAATTGAAACGGAAAAATCGGTTATCAAAGTTGACTCTCTATATCGAGAAGATCAATTTTATGGTAGCATGTCTTTTAGCATGATGCAAAACAAACCTCAAAGTTATTCTGTAACCAAACTTTCGGCTGGGTTTTCGGCTGGGTTTCTAAGAGATATGCCCATAAACAAATCTCGGACTTTTGCCATTGCAGTAGGCCTAGGTGCTTCTTATAACAAATTTGTTCATAATTTAATTATTACAAAACTAGATTCCGAGACATCTTATACCGTGATAAAATCTTCGGATTATGACAAAAACAAATTAGAACTAACAACTTTAGATGTACCTATTGAATTAAGATGGCGAAATTCTACACCTGATAATCACCGTTTTTTTAGAATTTATAGTGGAATAAAAATGAGTTATGTCGCTTTTAGTAAATCCAGACTTGTAGATGATGGTGAAACAGTAAAAATTAGAAATAATCCTGATATTAATAAACTTAGAACTTCTGTATATTTAGCAGTTGGTTATAACACTTGGAATTTTTATGGTTCGTATGGGATAACACCTATTTTCAAATCGAGTACTAAAGTAGATTCACAAAAAATTGGACTTAGTAATGTGAATCTCGGTTTGATGTTTTATATTTTATAACCAAAATTTCCAAACTATCATTTGTGAAAAAAAACCAATAGAAAATCCAAAAATCAATTCTCTCAACGTATGTGCTTTCATTTCTAATCGTGAAGTGGCAATAATTCCATTAAGCAAAATCATTACTGAAATCAAAACTAAATAATTGGATTGATTATTAATACTTAATCCCACAACAAATGTCGTAAGCGAACTTATTCCCACCAAATGCAAACTTGTCTTCACTTTTGCAAAAAGGAGTATAAACGATATTATTGTGCTAATCAAACCCCCAACAAAAAAATAGTGTAATTCTTCTAAAACATTAACTTTGATGCTGTCTTTGGCTAAAATAAACAACAGAACTGCCTGAATTACTAATGGAATTTTACGTTCATCGATTTGAGATGCCATCACCGAATTAATTTTTCCCATTGATTTTAGCAAAAAATAAAAAGCTATTGGAATAAAAATAGTTATGATGACGATTTGTATAAGCACTAACCAAACCTGTTTGATTTCCAAACTAGTGTCTTGCAAAACAAAATACAAAAACGCACCATATAATGGTGTAAAAATTGGATGAAAGAAATAAGAAAATAAAGGCGATACTTTTTTCAAAATTAGGTTTTATTTAAAAATATATGGCAGTTTTATGTATTGCTTCGTCAATTTTTTGAAATTCGAAATTTAATATTTTTTTTATTTTTTGGTTTGAAAACTCGTCTTGACTATGCAAATAATTGGATACTTGGAAAGAAAAATCACGTTTTTTGCCCGTTATCAAACAATGCAGCCAATCAATAGGAATCATTAATTTAATCATCCAAGGTTTAGCATGAATGGTTGGTTTTTTTACCTGTAAAGTTGCCGCTATAGTAGTAACGATTTCTTGATAGGTTTTATTTTCTG
Organism: uncultured Flavobacterium sp.; assembly: GCA_964558625.1. Lineage (GTDB taxonomy): Bacteria > Bacteroidota > Bacteroidia > Flavobacteriales > Flavobacteriaceae > Flavobacterium. The sequence goes on along the minus strand of CAZLEU010000199.1, from coordinate 1,363 downwards.
AAACCAAACAAAATCGTTCACCAAAGCATTTTTGTTGCATTAGACTATACATTATTGAAACGACATCGGTTACGGAAACATATCCTGTTTTACCTTTGGTATAAAAAGGTAAACCATTATGGACAGTCCAAAAAAGTTTTTGACTACTGTTTTTCCAATTTTCTTTTATAGATGCTGGTCCAATTATAATTCCTGGATTTACAATTACTACTTGTAAACCTTCTTGCTGCCCACGCCAAATTTCCATTTCGGCACCGTATTTTGAAATGGCATAATCGCTGTGAAATAATTCTGGATTCCACTCTGAGTTTTCATCGATAAAAGTTTCATGTTCTTTTTTGTCGCCTAAAGCAGCTATTGAACTTACATAACAAAGTTCTTTTACCGCTTTGTCTATACAAAAGTTGACAATATTTGCTGTTCCTTCAATGTTGATTTTGCGTAATCTTTCTTCATCGTTTGGATCAAAAGAGACTAAGGCAGCGCAATGGTAAACAGTTTGAATGTTATGAAAAGCAATTTCAAGTTGAGAAATATTCAAAATATCGGCTTCAATCCATTGGATTTTGTCAAAAAGAATGGATTTATTATACTGTGCAAATAGCGCTTTGGTAGATTGAATGCTTTTTTCAGAACGATAAGTAGCGCGAATAGTCTCGCCTTTTTCTAAAAGATGAAGTGCTAAATGAGCACCTACTAAACCTGTAATTCCAGTTATTAATATCATAAACTGTTTTTTATAAAAGATATAAGCTAACTAACCCTGATAGAGCCGATATCCTCGTAACGAAGTGAAGAGATAAAGGCGAAAGCAGGAAAGACGATTACTAAAATGACCAATCCCTTTCGTTACTATATCAAAATCCTAAAATCAATTTTGCTATTGAAAAATAGATTAAAATTCCGCAAATATCATTGCTTGTTGTGATAAATGGTCCAGTTGCTAATGCTGGATCTATACCAAACTTGTTTAATATAAGTGGAATAAAAGTTCCTATTAAGGACGCAATTATAATTACAGAAATTAGTGCTATTGTTACGATGTAACCAATTTTAGGCTCAACTCCAAGTAAAAAATGACTCCCTACAAAAAGTATTGTGGCAAGAATGGTTCCGTTAAGTAAGCTTAAAGATATTTCTTTTAACAGTCGATTGAAAATAGAACCGCTAATACTCTGATTTGCCAAACCTTGCACAATGATTGCAGATGATTGTACGCCTACATTACCTGCCATTGCGGCAATAAGTGGTGTGAAGAAAAATAATTCTCCATGTTCTTTCATAGCTCCTTCAAAAAGTCCAAGCATTTTTACGCTAATAAATCCTCCAAGAAGTGCCAAAACGAGCCATGGTAAACGTGCTT
>CAZLEU010000198.1:0-3462 GCA_964558625.1 uncultured Flavobacterium sp. | reverse complement strand
TAATTTACCCGAAAAACAACGGGAAGTATTTTTACTCAGTAGATTTGAAAATCAATCATATTCAGAAATAGCAAAACTACTTGATCTTTCGATTAAAGCAGTCGAGAAAAGAATGCAACAAGCACTTTTGTCATTAAGAAAAATTGAAAAAAAAATTTAAAAAGTCATGAATAATAAGACATATCTTTCTGATTGGTTAGAAGATAAATTAACCGACGATCAATTGAAACAAATAGTTTCAAATGAAGACTTTTTAGCTTTTAAAAAAATAAAAGAAACACTAAATGATTTTTCAATAAAAGACGAAAACCTAGAGCATAATTTTTCTGCAATAAAATCAAAACTTCAATCTGCTAAAAAAATTGAACCAAATGTTTTTCCTCTTTACAAATATGTTTCAATAGCAGCAACTATATTAGTCCTTATCGGCACCTATTTTTATTGTTCAACTGAAACGTATATAAAAACTACCTTTGGTCAAAAGCAAAACATTACACTTGCAGATAATTCCAAAGTTATTTTAAATGCAAAATCACAACTCGGCTTTTCATTGCTTTTTAAGTACAAAAGAAATTTGTCTCTTGATGGAGAAGCATTTTTTAAAGTTCAAAAAGGAAGTAAATTTACGGTTACTACTACATTAGGAAAAGTTGAAGTTCTAGGCACAAAATTCAATGTCATTTCAAATGATGATTATTTCGAAGTAATGTGTTACGAGGGAAAGGTAAGAGTATCAACTTTAAATAAAAAAGTCATTCTAACTCAAGGCGAAAGTGTTCGATTTTATAACAATCAATTTGAAAATTGGATAGAAGAAAATAATGAACAACCTTCATGGATAAACAATGAAAGTAGTTTTAAAAACACACCATTAAAACAGGTGTTTTCAATCATAGAAAATCAATATGGTATAAAAATAAATTACCCGAAGAATATAGAAAACACTACATTTTCTGGAGCTATTTCTAATGAAAATTTAATATTAGCACTGAAAACAGTTTGTATTACAACCCATTTAAAATTTAAAAAAATAAATACCAGCCAAATAGAAATTACCAATGAATAGAGTTTTACTCTTACTATTAATTATATTTTATTTAAATCCAATTTTTTCTCAAAATAGAGTTGAACTTAATTTTTCAAAAACATCTCTCGAAAAAGTATTCGCAAAAATTGAAAAAAAATTTGATGTTAAATATTCCTATGTCGATAGTGTAGTAGTTGACAAACAAATTACATTGGTTAAACAAAAATATACTCTTGAGGAGATTAACAATCAACTAGAAAAACAAACTAAACTTTTTATTATCCAACTCTCCGAAAGGTATTACTCTGTTTCAAATACTGAATTATTTGAAACAAAAAAACGGATTCAACTAAACGAGATTTTAGTTGAATCTTTTTTGATTAACGGTATTCAAAAAAGCAATCAAAAGTTTATCATTTTCCCAAAGAAAACGCAAATTCTTGCAGGAGTTACAGATACAGATGTAATGCTATCATTACAACAATTACCTAGCGTGAAAAGCCCAAACGAAACGGCAACTGGTCTAAATATTCGTGGTGGAAATGCAGATCAAAATTTAATTCTTTTTGACGGTATACGGTTATATCACCCAGGACATTTATTTGGAATGATTTCTGGAATTAATTCTAATATTGTACATAAAGTTTCATTTTATAACAAAGCGATAAACCCTAAATATGGTGAAAAAATAGCAAGTGTTATTGAACTTGAAACTTCAGATATCTTAGTAGACAAACCCAAAGCAGTAATTGGAATGAATGCTCTAAATACCGACGTATTTGTTCAAATTCCTTTGCTTAAAAAAAAGATTGATATACAATTTTCGGCAAGAAAATCGTTTACAGAACTTTTACAATCGTATACATTCAATCAATTAGCAAATAAGGTTTTTCAAAACACTGATTTTAAATCATTTAATAACATAAACAAATTTCGATTTCATGATTACACCTATAAAATCCTTTTTAAACCTTCAAATAATTCGTGTTTTGCATTTACTGGTTTAGCAATAGACAATAATTTAAACTACAAGTTTAAGACTGCAAATGAAAACATTTCAAATCAAGAAATGAAGATTTTTAATAATGGTTTAAGTGCCAATTGGGACAAAAAATATTCAGCCCATTTTTCTCATAAATTACTTTTGTACTATTCCGTCTATGACTTTAGATACTTTAAGCAAAATAGTGCCGAAAATTCTAATGAATTTGAGGCTTTCAAAAAACTTAATAGAATTGTAAATTCTGGTGCCGATCTGAATTTGAATCTTGAAATTAATAAATATAATTTTTTAGACTTTGGCTACCAAATTTCTGGTTATGATGTCTCTCATCTGTTTAACACATATAACCAAGATATAGGCATTGACCTGAATTTAACACATTTTTATACCATTACTCATGCTGCATTTTGTTCATATAGTTTCAAAAAAAATGATTGGAATTTACAGGCAGGAATGCGAACAAATTATTTTTCGGCAATGAAAACAATAAAATTTGAGCCAAGAACATTTCTTCAAAAAAAGTTAAATCAAAATTATATTCTACAATTTTCGTTTGATAGGAAAAACCAACAAATTAGCCAAATTAGGGAAAATGCTGCAAACGACTTGAGTTTAGAAAACTATGTTTGGGTTTTAGCCGACAACAAAAGATATCCCATTCAAGCTTCTAATCAATTTACTAGTGGCATCCTTTTTAAAAAAAACAAATGGTTAGTCGATTTGGATGCTTTTTTTAAAAGTATTGTTGGAATTACAAGTTTCAATTATGGTATTTTAAATCCCGACAATTCCATAAAAAAAGGAAAAGGTTTTGTAAAAGGAATGGATTTATTTATTCAAAAGGAAAAAAAATCTTGGCGCACATCGTTAACATATTCTGTTCAAGATTCTCAAAATAAATTTGAGGATTTGAATAAAAATGATTATTTCAAATCGAGTTCAAACATTACACATGCTGTAAACTTTAATTTTAATAAATCATGGTCAGATTTTTCAGTTGCATTAGCGTGGTTTTGGCATACAGGAAAACCATACAGTATTGTTGATAGTTCTGGACAAATTACTTCGTTTAACCAAAATAATTTACCCCAATATCATCGAGTAGACTTATCATTTGATTATTCCTTTTCAACAGAAAAAACTAAATTCAAAACAGGCTTTTCTGTCTATAATATTTACAACAGAAAAAGTTTAATAAGTATAGAAAACACAAGGAAATATGCTACAATTTCAGATTTTTCAAATCCAAGATATGAGAAACAAGAATTTTATTCATTGGGCATTACTCCTAATATCTTCATGAGAATGAGTTTTTAAAAATCTATTTTTTCAATCTATCTTTAAAAACCTTTTCAAATTTCTCTATTTTGGGTTGAATAACCATTTGGCAATAAGGCTTATTTTTATTGTTATTATAATAATTTTGATGATA
>CAZLEU010000197.1:0-3483 GCA_964558625.1 uncultured Flavobacterium sp. | reverse complement strand
TCATTTCTTCGGTATCATTTGATATCATTGTTCTAGCAGCAAATAGGGCAGTATTTGCAACTTTTGGAGCTGTATAAGTAATTTTTACAAAAACACTTTGAGCAGGATTGGTTGAACTAGTATTTTTTACTTTCACAGAATAGAAACCAGTAGCTGTAGGCGTATAAGTTAATGTTAAATTACCTAAACCGCTTACAGTTGAAATAATTGAACCAGCATTGTTATACAAAGTCATCGTCAAGTTTTTGGTAGTATTTGTTGGAAAAAGATTAACAGTTATTACTTTTCCAGTTTCACAAAATACTTTTCCAACTGTTCTTAATGCCGTTGAACTAGCTGGTATTGCACCACCTTGTTTTAGAGAACTCGCATGCGAATCACCCAAGTCATTTGCCATTTCCCATTCTTGTGTAGTTGACCTTTGTGCAGGCGCAAAACCACCAGTAATTCCCGCTGGTCCCCATATGCAATAACCTCTTCTTATATTACTACCATCGCATGGAGGTGCCCAGATTGTTGCCTTTCCTGTTGCATCTGTCCAAATGTCACTTGTGTTGGCACCAGAATAATCATGAAGTTGTTTATTGGGACCAAAATCTGTCTGAATAGTGGCACTTTGCCATGTCGAATAGTTATCATTTACAGCAATAATAGCATAACTATTTTCTGGACCAACATTGTAACCTCTTTCTATAATTAATAAATCGGAAGCTTGCCAACGAACCTTATATGAACCCTTTTTGAAATTCAATTTTTGATGACACCAAATAACATTGGCTACATCATCGCGAATAGGTAAATCAACTGTACTTGTTGGTAAATGAGAATATCTTTTACCAGTACTTCCAATATTAAATAAATCTTCAAAGAAAACTTGCGGAGAGCCATCAACAGCAAAGGCAATTGCGTAAGAAGCTCCTAATCTGGGGTTAAAAGGATCAATATGTCCACCAATTTCATTTCCAGTGTCCCAACCAATATAATTTCCATTGGCATCTTTTTGTGGACGAAATGTATCATGGTTGTTTACAAATGGTACAGTTCTATATCTATTTCCTTGTTGATAGCTTGGAATGGTACCAATATTAAAAAAACCATTACCGTCTACCATTGCTTTTATACCTTCTCTAAGACTAAAGTCGAAAGTTCCAACCAAGTCTTCTGTACCACCATTGCTCGTTTTTACAGCATTTATCCAAGAATCCAATGCCCCAGCATTGTTAATATTTTCACCAACAGCAAACATATTTGCACCACCATTTGCCCAACCCGCATTGTATTTTAAATTATATATAAAATCTTGTAATGCCCAATGCGGATAATGTTTGGCTGCATCAAAGCGAAAACCATCACTGCCCGTTTGTTTTTTAAACCAAACTAGCCAGTTTCTTGCACCAGTTCTCATATAATCACTAGATTGAGCTGGATTGTATGTTGCATTTGTACTTGTTCCGTAAGCATTAGACTCATAACTAATATCTGGACCAAACATAATAGTATTCCACTCATTAGTATTGGCAACGTTGAATTGATTGGGATAAAAATTCTCCCAATTTTTTGACCAACGTCCACTTCTAGCAAGATAATTTGCTGAGGTTTCGGCACTTGCAGGAGTAACATAACTTACAAATCGAAAATTTTTATAACCACTATTAGTTTGCATAGAAAAACTGTTTGGATCTTGACCACCATCACCAGTTGCAGAACCAGCATCACCAGAGTGATTTAACACAACATCTTGAATAACATCAATTCCGTTGGCGTGTAAAACTGCTATAAGCCTTAATAATTCATCCTTATTTCCCATACGAGTTTTGGTACTACCTTTTTGGTATTTGTCACCTAAGTCATAAAAGTCAAATGGACCATAACCATTACTATTAGTTCCAGCATTTTTTTGACACGGAGGAATCCAAACGGCATCGACACCCATATCTCGGAGTCTTGGAGCCAAATCAGCAATGTAATTAGACCAACCATTAGGATAATTGTTGTTCCAATAATCCCACCAAAATCCTTGAAGAACAACCTTACCGTTCCATGGATTTTGTGAGAAAGAAAATGGGGAAAAGCTACATATTAATAAAATTAATAGCAGCAAGTTTTTAGTAGATTTTTTCATAATAAAAGGGTTTTATCAAAAATAGTAGGAAAATTTGATAAAATAACCAATAAAAAAATAAAAAAAGGAGTAGTTAAACGATTTTTGATTTATAAAAAACAATGTTCCATTGAAAATAATAGAAATACTTTAAAAAAGGATGTAATTAATTGTTTAGTAGTATGTTAAAAGTATAATTTATTTTGTAGAAAGTAATATACTTACCGCATTTCCGCCAAAACCAACAGCATTTATCAGTACTTTTTTTATTAGTTTTTTATGAGGCTGTTTTTTTGCAAATGGAACTTCAACAAATTGATTGTGCTGCATCATTAAAATGGCCATTTCCATATTTAGCATTCCAGAAGCACCAAAAGTATGTCCAACTTTCCATTTATTTGTGGTTAGCATTGGATGGTTTTTCCCAAATACTTTTTGAATGGCTTTAACTTCTGAAGAGTCACCTTTTAGAGTTCCTGGAGCGTGCATTACTATGGCGTCTATATCTTCAAGGTTTGAGTTTTGTAATGCCATTTTCATTGATTTTTGAAAACAGTTGGCTTCTTTTGAAATAGAAATATTGTGCTCGATGTCGTCAGTTGCATAACCTATTCCTTCTATGTAAGCTAGTGCATTTTCTTTTTCGCCCAATTCTAAACAAGCGACTGCGGCACCTTCACCAAGAATCATGGAGTTTTTGGTTTTATCCAAATCAAAGGCACGACATGGAAACTCATCAGATTCTTTTGAATAAATCTTTAAAGCATTCATTTGGGCAATGGTAAAATCAGTTAATGGTGCCTCACTACCACCAACTAAAAACTTGGTTGTCAGGCCAGATTGTAACCATGCTACAGCATTTAAAACAGCGTGTAAAGCAGTTGAGCATGTTATAGAGTGTGAAATTTCGGGACCATTGTTTTTTAAATCGTGTGCGACCCATGAAGAAATATTCCCAAGAGTTGTAGTTGGTGAAGCCAATGTTGCTGTTTTTCCAGTTTCTAGGAATTCTTTGTGGTATTTTTCGAACAATTGGGTTGCACCTCGAGATGAACCAATATTGATTCCGAAAGTATCACTGTTTTTCCAACCTGCCTTTTTGATGGCTTGACGTGAAACCAAAATAGAAAATAAAACCGTTTCATCTAGTGCTTTGTACTTTATTTCAGATTGTCTTAAAATTTCAATTTCGTTCCTTATTTCTTGGGGTATTATAGCTACATGTTGAGGCTGACCATTGAAAATTTTGCTTGAAAAAAGTGTTTTTTTTGAAAGATAATTATGCCAAATGGCCTCAGGATTATTTCCTAAAGGAGAAAATGAAGCAAGTGATGTTATGGCAATTTTTGTTTTCATATCTGGTTGCAAAGTTATTCTTTTAA
>CAZLEU010000196.1:0-3562 GCA_964558625.1 uncultured Flavobacterium sp. | reverse complement strand
AAATTCCACCAGCTGATACATTACCAAAAAGAATGGCAGCACTACCTTTTAAAAATTCAACTTTTTCTAACCCACTTGTTTCAACAGGCATCCCATTAAAATAACGAATACCATTTTTAAATGTATTAGAGCTAGAGAGTGAAAATCCTCTAGAAGCAATTTCTTCTTGATAACCGCCAGTTGTTCCCATTATATATACACCATTTACATTTTTTAGTATATCTGAAACAGATGTAATTTGTTGGTTTTCTATTGTAGTATGGTTAATTAAAGATGTTGCTTGTGGTAAATCCATTGGTTTTATATTTGATTTTCCAATGTTTACAGGTGCTTTTTGTTGACTAGATGTGATAATAACTTCTTGTAGTATCTCGCCTTTTTTGTTTTTTATAGTATCATTTAAAGCATAAAGATCTTCATTGTTTGCAAGTTCTTGAGAGAAACTGGCAGCACTAACAAATAGTGCAAGGACCGAAAGTGATTTATATAATTGCATTTATTTAGAATAATTAAAAATAATAATGCAAATATAATTAGCGAATCTGAACTAGCAAAATTTATTTAGATTAAATATAAATAATATTTTTAATAAACTGATTCACTGAAAAATACAAATAAAAAAAACTTGCGTAAAAGCAAGTTTCAATATACTAGATTGAATTTCAATTATTTTTTCTTAGCCAAAAGATATGTTGCTGAACTGGCTTTTCCATTTTGTTTTCCCGAAATGGTAGTAAGAATATTGTTATTTTTTTTCAAATTATACTGAATTTTGGCAGGATAGGGGTATTTAGGATTTTCAAAAACCACTAAACTATCTTCATCGGTTGTCATTTGATAAGGAATAGGTTCATCATTATTTTCTCCTTTTATAGTTGCAGAATAAATCAAATGATTTCCTGTTTGCATCAACTCAATTTTTTCATTGTGAAGAGTGTCTTTTTTGTTTATGATATAGTAAGATTCGCCTACATAAGTGCTATCATCATATTCTGTCCAAATTTCTTTTAGTGTACCCAAACTATCTGTTTTTTCCCATTCGCCAAGTAACCAGTTGGCTTTTTCTAACTCGTCATAATCTTTTATTAGATTACCTTGTGCATCATATTTTTTGCATGAAATAATAGAAAATAGAAATAGCGTAACAATTAAAAAATGTTTTTTTTTCATTCTTAAAATATTAATTAGTTTTCTTCATCGGAAATAGCTCGCTTATCTCTTTTCCGTCTTTTTTTCCATAAATAGCGCCAACCATGCTGTCATTTGTAATTTGAGTATAAACAATTTTAGTCGGAAAATCATGTTTTGGATTCTCAAAAACCAATTCTTTTTTACTCGATTTTGTCATATAAAACAAAACAGGTTTTTCTTTATTTTGGTCTTTAACAGAAATTTTCATTATCAAAGAATCTTGCACTTGATACAAATCCATTTTTTCATAAAAAACGGTATCCTTTTCAACAATTACAATACTTTCTGCAAAATATGAACTGTCATTTTTTTGACTCCAATATTCTTTAAAAAGTGCTTCTTTTGAGTTGTTTTCCCAATTGCCCAAAAACCAACTAGCTTTTTTTAATTGAAAATATTTTTTTGTCGAATTTTCCTTTTCATCTTGTTTTTTACAAGAAATGATAGTAGTTATAATGAATAAAAAAAGAAAGAATGACCGAATTGACTTCATATTTTATGATATTTTTGAAAAGGTAAAAATAATAAAAATACCAGCTTAAACAGAATTTTTATTGATCAAATTCCATACAAAACTAATTTGTGCAAATTTGTGAAATTCGTATTTACATTTCTGCAATCTTTTCACTAATTTTGCACTCCAAAAATAAGACTACAATGTTAGAAAGACTTCAATATGTAAAACAACGTTTCGACGAAATTTCGGATTTGATTATTCAACCCGATGTTATTGCCGACCAAAAACGTTATGTGCAATTAAATCAAGAGTATAAAGGACTTAGAGATTTGATGGAAAAGCGCGAAGAATTGATTAATGTTACAGGGAATATACAAGAAGCCAACGAGATCATAAATGATGGGAGTGATGCCGAAATGGTTGAAATGGCAAAAATGCAGTTGGATGAAGCCAAAGAACGTCTTCCAATACTAGAGGAAGAAATAAAATATATGCTAATTCCAAAAGATCCAGAAGATGCCAAAAATGTAATGGTTGAAATTCGTGCTGGTACTGGGGGTGATGAAGCTTCTATTTTTGCTGGAGATTTATTTAGAATGTACACCAAATACTGCGAATCTCGTGGTTGGAGAACCTCTGTCGTTGATATGAATGAAGGAACTTCGGGTGGTTTCAAAGAAATTATTTTTGAAGTAACTGGAGAAGATGTATATGGAACTCTAAAGTTTGAAGCGGGTGTTCATCGTGTTCAGCGTGTTCCACAAACCGAAACACAAGGTCGTGTACATACATCGGCAGCAACTGTAATGGTATTGCCTGAAGCAGAAGAATTTGATGTGCAAATCGATATGAACGATGTTCGTGTGGACTTTTTCTGTTCGTCTGGACCAGGAGGACAATCGGTAAATACAACAAAATCGGCTGTTCGTTTAACACACATTCCAACAGGATTGGTGGCACAATGTCAAGATCAAAAGTCACAACACAAGAATAAAGACAAAGCATTAGAGGTTTTACGTTCTCGTTTATACGAACAAGAATTAGCCAAAAAGCAAGCTGAAGATGCTACAAAACGTTCTTCTCAAGTGAGTTCAGGTGACCGTTCGGCCAAAATTAGAACTTATAATTATTCACAAGGTCGTGTAACAGATCACAGAATAGGACTAGATGTTTTCGATATGGATGGCGTAATGAATGGTAAAATTCAAAAATTTGTAGACGAACTTCAATTGGTTAACAATATGGAGAAATTGAAAGAATCGGAAGTTTTTTAAATTAATAAACCAAATTTAATGGCAAAGAATGTAGTAGTAGTATTCATTTTTTTTCAAAGTTTTTTTTCGATAGCACAATCCTATTATGGGTTTCAGCATGATAACTACGCTGGTATTCATTCTGTCTTCAATAATCCTTCTTCAATTGTAGACTCTCGTTTTAGAACTGACATTAATATTGTTTCAGTTAATGGAACTTATGTCAACAACTATTATTCAGCTTCTTTTAGTGATCTTTTAAAGAACACTTCTGATGTTGATTCATATGCTGAAAAAAGCCCAAAATCTGACAATAGTTTTTATACTAACACAGAGATTATTGCTCCATCTTTTATGATGAATATAACTCCAACAAAATCGATTGCATTAACTACACGATTTAGAGGAATTTCTCATATGACAAATCTTGATGGTAGATTATTACAAGATTATGTTGATGATGGGAACGGTGATTTTTTAGTAGAAAATCAAAATTATAGTTTGGCCTTTAACACATGGGCAGAAGTTGGAGCTACATACGCTCAAGTTTTAATCAACAAAGAAAAGCATTTTCTAAAAGGAGGAATTACATTAAAATATATAGGAGGAATTTCTACTGGGTATGTAAAAGCAGAAAATTTTAGCGTAAAATTTATTGACG
>CAZLEU010000195.1:0-3574 GCA_964558625.1 uncultured Flavobacterium sp. | reverse complement strand
GAAAAGTCTGGAATTTTGTACAATGCAACCGATTTGCGTGAATTGCTTAAAAGCCATTTTATCGACGATTTTCAATTTCAATTAACAGGTTTCAAAGACATTGTTCGACTGACGGATGGTTATGATATTCAAGATGCTATTAACCAAGCTTACAGCAATTATAGCATTGAAGATACAGCATTTATTGTACGTTCCAACAAAAGAGCCAATCAATATAACCAACAAATTCGTTCCAAGATTTTAGATAAAGAAAGCGAACTTTCCACGGGCGATTACTTGATGGTGGTTAAGAATAATTATTTTTGGTTAAAAGAGAAAGACGAAGCTGGATTTATTGCTAATGGCGACATAATTGAAGTTTTAGAGATTTTCTCTATTAAGGAATTGTACACTTTTAAGTTTGCCAATGTCAAAATACGAATGGTCGATTATCCCAACCAAAAGCCATTTGAAACCGTGCTTTTACTTGATACAATTACCAGTGAATCACCTTCGTTAACCTATGAAGAATCCAACCGATTGTACCAAGAAGTGATGAAAGATTATGAAGGCGAAACCAAGCACAAAATGTTTCAAAAAGTGAAAGAAAACGAATATTTCAATGCATTGCAAGTCAAGTTTTCGTATGCCATAACGTGTCATAAATCACAAGGTGGACAATGGAATACCGTTTTTGTAGAACAACCGTATTTGCCCGAAGGCATTGATAGAGATTATATTCGTTGGCTTTACACCGCTATTACACGTGCCAAAGACAAGTTGTATTTGATAGGATTTAAAGATGAGAATTTTGTAGTATAGAAAATTATTTAAAAAGAATCATTACTTTTGATTTGTCTAACCAATAACGAATAATATGAAGATTTTAAAAGGAATTCTGTTAACGCTACTTGCATTAGTTATTCTTGTACTAATTGTGGCACTTTTTGTAAAAAAAGATTTTGTAGTCGAACGTGAAATTGTGATTAATAAACCTAAGAATGAAGTTTTTAGTTATATCAAATTTGTTAAAAATCAAGATCATTTTAGTAAATGGAATCGTTTAGATCCTAAGATGAAAAAATCTTATAAAGGTACTGATGGTCAAATTGGATTTGTGTATTCATGGGAAAGTGATAATAAACAAGTTGGAAAAGGAGAGCAAGAGATTGCAAATATAGTTGATGGTGAAAAGATTGAAATGAAGTTACGTTTTAAAGTGCCATTTGAATCAGAAAGTGAAGCCTATATGAATACTGAAGCGGTTGATAGTAAGACAACAAAAGTAAAATGGGGTTTTAAAGGAACATCTCCTTATCCTTTCAATATTATGGGGCTGTTTTTTGATATGGAAAATGCTATCGGGAGCGACTTAGGCACTGGATTATCAAACTTAAAAAAAGTTTTAGAGAAATAATTTTTTTAACTTAAAATGAACAAAACGTAGGTCTACGACAATAAATTAGAATACTTGCAAAAAACACATTAACAAATAAAACTATGGCACTAATAAACATTCATATAAACTTCAATGGAAATGCAGAAGAGGCATTTACTTTTTACAAATCGGTTTTTGGCGGTGAATTCGCAAAAGTTATGCGTTTCAAAGACATGGCGAGTCCAGATTTTCCTGTTGACAAAGAAGAAGAAAATAAAATTATGCATATTGCTTTGCCAATTGGCAACAACGTCTTGATGGCAAACGATGTTCCAGCAAGTATGGGAACAACCAATGAAAACGAACATAGATCTAAAATTGCCATTGGAGCCGAAAGCCGTGAAGAAGCCGATAAATTGTTCAACGGACTTTCTGCAGGCGGAACTATAGAATGTCCTATTCAAGATAGTCCTTGGGGTTCTTATTTTGGAATGTTTAGGGATAAATATGGCATAGAATGGATGATAGATTATGATTCAAATTATAAAGGAAAAGTTAGTTAATTTAAGTAAATATAGCTTCCTTGATATTATCAAATGATACTATCATAATTTAAAAATCCAAATGATACAAACTGTAATCTTTGATATGGACGGCGTTATAGTAGACACCGAGCCTGTTCATCATTATGCTTTTAGGCAACATTTTAAACAACTTTCCATAGAAGTTTCTCCCGAAATGTATGCTTCTTTTACAGGGAATTCGACTCGAAATGTGTTCCAAAAATTGAAACATCATTTTCAATTATCTCAAGATGTTGAGGTATTAATCGATACCAAACGACAACTTTTCAATGAAGCTTTTGACCAAAATGAGGATTTACATTTGCTTGACGGTGTTGAAAATTTGATAAAAGAGTTGCACCAAAACGGAATGCAATTAATTTTGGCTTCTTCATCGGCAAAGGTTACGATTAATCGAATTTTCAACCGATTCAATTTGCATCAATATTTTACTCATATAATTTCGGGTGAAGATTTTGAAAACTCCAAACCTGATCCAGCTATTTTTAATCATGCTGTTCTTTTATCTAATTGCCCAAAAGAAAAGTGCATCGTAATAGAAGACAGCACCAACGGAATAAAAGCAGCAAAAGCCACAGGAATTTATTGCTTAGGTTACGATAGTCCCAACTCCAAATTACAAGATTATTCAATGGCTGATTGGGTGATTTCTGATTTTTCTGAATTGAATTTTGAAAAAATAAAGAGGATTGAAGCTTAAAAACAAAACTCATTGTATTAAAATTTAACAAAATTATTTGAAGATTTGCAGTTGAATTTCTTTAAAAAACTATTTTTGTCCAAACGAATTCCAAAAGATGAAATACCTAAAATTAATACGTTTCCAGAATTTACTTTTGCTTGCTTTTATGCAGCTAATTTTCAGATACGGTTTTTTAAAATTGCAAAATATTGAAACAGCCTTAGCACATTGGCAATATGCTTTGTTGGTTTTGTCAACCGTTTTGATAGCGGCTGGTGGATACATAATCAATGATATTTTTGACCAAGATACAGATGAAGAAAACAAGCCCGAAAAAGTAATTGTAGGCAAATCGATTACCGAAACAACGGCTTATTATATATACGCTGGCGTTACTTTGGTGGGTGTTTCTATTGGATTTTACTTGTCAAATTTAATTATGCGACCTGGTTTTGCTTCCATTTTTATCATGATTTCTGCATTGCTTTATTTTTACGCGACCAATCTCAAACAAATGGTGTTAATTGGGAATTTAGCTGTTGCTTTTTTACTCAGTTTTAGCGTTTTGATTGTAGGCGTTTTCGATATCTTTCCAGCAACAGCAGACGATAATCGCCCAACAATGACACTCATGTTTTCCATCTTGAAGGATTATGCAATCTTTGCTTTTATTATTAATTTTATTAGAGAAATTGTAAAAGATATGCAAGATATTAAAGGCGATACTAGTCAAGGAATGAGCACACTACCAATAACAATAGGTATGAAATGGACTGCGTGGATTGTCGCTTCTTTATTAGCAATTGCATCTTCTGTTTTACTTTTTTACATCTATTTGCATTTTATGGATGCTGCATTGTATTATGCGACAATTTATGCAATGGTTTTTGTTGTGGCACCATTACTTTTTTGTTTAGTAAAAGTTATAACAGCTTCTACTAAATCCGATTT
>CAZLEU010000194.1:0-3598 GCA_964558625.1 uncultured Flavobacterium sp. | reverse complement strand
CAGTTATTCAAACCGTTTTTAACGTTCCTTTTGATAAAGTACAAGAACTTCCAGCTGGAAACGCACTGATTATTAAAAAAAATGGAGTAGCAACGTTGGAAGAAATTATTACACCTAGTGTAAAAAAAGCGTGCTCTTTTGAACGAATCTATTTTTCTCGCGGAAGCGATGCCGAAATTTATCAAGAAAGAAAAAAATTAGGTAAACTTATCCTTCCTGCTGTTTTAGAAGCAATTGATAGTGATACCGACAACACCGTTTTTTCATATATTCCTAATACTGCGGAAACTTCGTTTTATGGAATGGTTGAAGCAGCAAATGATTTTTTAAATCAAAGAAAAAACCAATTCATTCTTACTAATCGAAAAACACTAACACAGGAAAAATTAGAAGAAATTCTTTCGGTAAAAATACGAACAGAAAAAATTGCCATCAAAGATGTAAAATTGAGAACTTTTATAACAGAGGATAGTAGCCGAGACGACTTGGTTGCCCATGTTTACGACGTAACATATGGAGTGATAAAAACAACAGATAATCTTGTTATCATTGATGATAGTATTGTAAGAGGCACTACATTAAAGAAAAGTATTCTCAAAATGATGGACAGACTTAATCCAAAAAGAATCGTTGTTGTTTCTTCTGCACCACAAATTCGCTTTCCCGATTGTTATGGCATAGATATGGCAAGACTTGAGGGATTGGTTGCTTTTCAGGCAGCACTTGAATTATTAAAAGAGCGCAACCTTTACCATATTGTTGAAAATGTGTATGAAAAATGTAAAGCCCAAGAAAATTTAAAAGATAGTGACGTTATAAATCATGTCACTGAAATTTATTCACCATTTACAGATCAAGAAATATCAGATAAAATTGCCGAATTACTAAATCCAAAAGATATAAAAGCCGAAGTAAAAATAATTTTTCAAACAGTTGACAACTTACACCTAGCTTGTCCAAAAAATTTGGGTGATTGGTATTTTACAGGTGACTACCCTACTCCTGGTGGAAATAGAGTTGTGAACAGAGCTTTTATGAATTTTTATGAAGGAATTAGTGCTAGAGCCTATTAAAAACTGTTAAGTTGTGCTATTCAACGATTTTTATAGCATTTTGTCTTATATGTTTGTTGTGAAAATTTGTTAGGTATATATTTGGACTACCATAGCATTAGTAGGTTAAGTTTATGGTAGATTTGGGGCAAAAAAGGTGAAAGCAATTTCACCTTTTTTATTTTTACTAATTCTCTTCTCTTCACTTTCAATCCCGCATAGTAAACTCTTTTTTACAACAATTTCTTTTTTGTAAAGTATACGGATTTATTTTATGATGATTATATAACAAAATATGGCATCTTAAATTGATAATTTCATTAAAAATACCTAGATAAATTATCGTTTATACATATAAAATACACCGAATTGACTCTTTGAAAACCCTATTTCTACTATCATTTGAGGTCATTGTAAATATAATACTAATAAACAGTGCCTTTGTAAGTCAAGAATGCTGTATGTTTGCTACATCATAAAATTAGTAGGTTAATCTTGTGGTAGATTTGGGGCAAAAAAGGTGAAAGAGATTTCACCTTTTTTATTTTATATACCTTCTATATTTTTTTAAAAAGTCCCGTTTTCAATTTTTCGTCAAAGGAACTTAACTTGGTATAGTCATCTTCATTTATAAATTCTATAATTTCTCTTTCTGGATTTTTAGGATAGGTTTTGATTAATAATTCCATAAAGAAAGTTCGGTTGTATATAGCCTCCTTAAAAAAGGATTGAATGGTTATATTGAATTCTCTTAATTTGGTATTCTCCCTGTTTATTGAAACACCATTAGGATTTAGGTAATTCCTTTTGGGTTTTGTATTTCGTAAAATACCTAGCGTTTTATCATCAATTCTTAAGAATATGGTGTTGTATATAAACTCAGCAATTTTTACAGGGTTATTTCTAAGGTCAACCCAAGTCATGTCTAGAAAAATAAAAACATCTTCATAAAAAGCATCTGTAAAGGTCTTTATCCACTCAAAAGCGGGATCTGGCTTATGCCTCATAAAGAAATCTTTAAACTTTTCTTTGGCATTGTCCTTATAAAACGAAAAACCTGTTGCCTCATCAACTAAATTTTTGATAAATCTGTTTTCTAAAAAAAGAATTAATTTTTCGGCTATTTTACCAGTTTTTAATTGATTTAAAGATAAAAATCCTGCCGTTTTAGCTCTTGCAATGGTGGTTATAATTTCAACAAAAAAAAGAGCGTTATAACCTAAGAAACTTTTTTGCTTACCTTCTTCATTGGTATAGGTAAAAGCGATTGGATTGGTTAGCGTTTCTACAAACTCATCAGATAAAGTAATATGATTTTTTATCGACACAAAGTAGTCTAGCAACCATTGTTCTGATTTTCCATCCTTCCCTAATGCTTTCTCAAGTTTATTCTTTTCTATAACGCGAATATAATCGTCTAAAACGTACGTTTCAAGTTCAATTGCTCCAAGTTTTAGCTTTTTTGATGGTAAGCCAAATCTAACGACTCTCATATTTTGTTATTGTTTCTTCAACAGCAATAGCCATTCTGACATTTTTAATTTTTCTTTTTCAACCGAGGTAAGATTGATTGTTTCAATTTCTTTTGTTTCAACAATTACAGGTTTGGCAACTTTAGCTACTGGTGTTTTTTCTTTTTTTATAGCATTTCTTGGAGCTCTCTTTTTCTTTTTTGATTTTACAATTCCGTTATCTGCTTCAAGGTAAGCTTTAATCCTTTGCATCATATACCAGGCCGTTTTTTGAGTGATTCCAATCTCTTTAGCCAAAAAAACTGAGGTCATTTTACTTTTTCTGTTAGATAACATCCAAATGGCAATAAACCATTTTTGCAAGGGTATTCTAGAATTATGAAAAATGGTATTGGTTTTTACATTGAAATATTTTCCAGAGTTTCTACAACGATACTTATTGTTTTTGCAGTTGTAAACCTTTGAATTTTCATCAAAGGGACTTATGACTTGGTCTTTCCATCGGAGTTTTTCAAGGTGTTTAATACAACTTGTTTCGGTTGGAAAATAAACAACAATATCATTACGAGATAAAAAATCGATTGATAACATTTACTAACTATTTTGCATAACAAATGTATCTTAATTTGTGTATTATAATATGTAATTTGATTTTATTTATAAACTTATTTTCAACAAGGCAACCTTTAATCGGTTTTTTTTGCATTTCATGTTTTTTTGTTAACAATATATTGTAAGCTATTAACAAGCCTTAAAAAGTATAAAAATAATTACTAAATTAGCGTTCTAAAATTCATAAAGGTCCCAAGCCTACATAAGATTTAAGAAACAAAATAGGTTTTATTTTGTTTACTACTCGTGCTTTGCTGTATTTATAGCAAAAGCATTTATATGAAACTAACTTATATCATTATTGATGATGATTCGCAAAGCATTTTAAAAACGCAAGCGGTGGCTTCTCGTTTTCAAAATCTTGTGTGCGTAGCTACTGCTTCCAATTATAGTGATGGTATTAACTTAATTTTAGAACATCTTCCAAAAATTATTTTTCTTGAAATTGACCCTTCAGATAAA
>CAZLEU010000193.1:0-3624 GCA_964558625.1 uncultured Flavobacterium sp. | reverse complement strand
GAAATGAAAATGTTAGATCTGAAAATAATTCATCTATTCGTGAAACAACTAGAAATAATACAACTAGAAGTGAAAATGTAAGAGTCGATAACGCACCTGTTCGCGAAACAACTAGAAACAATACAACTAGAAGTGAAAATGTAAGAGTCGATAGCACACCTGTTCGTGAAACAACTAGAAATAATACAACTAGAAGTGAAAACGTAAGAGTCGATAACACACCTGTTCGTGAAACAACTAGAAACAATACAACTAGAAGTGAAAACGTAAGAGTCGATAACACACCTGTTCGTGAAACAACTAGAAACAATACAACTAGAAGTGAAAATGTAAGAGTGAATAACACACCTGTTCGTGAAACAACAAGAAATAATTCGAATATGCAAACCTCTAGAGAATCTTCATCAAGAAATTCAGGAATGCAAGGTTCACGTTCATCTG
Organism: uncultured Flavobacterium sp.; assembly: GCA_964558625.1. Taxonomy (GTDB): domain Bacteria; phylum Bacteroidota; class Bacteroidia; order Flavobacteriales; family Flavobacteriaceae; genus Flavobacterium. The sequence goes on along the minus strand of CAZLEU010000193.1, from coordinate 3,183 downwards.
GAAACGGTAGCGGATATTCAGGATCATCTAGAGGAAACTCTGGTGGTGGAAGACGATAATTTAGCAGTAAAAATTAAGAATAAAAAGGTTAGCCATCATGCTAACCTTTTTATTTTTCTAGTTGATAACTAATTAATATTTTTTCTGAAATTAAAATTGAATATTTTATATATTGGCTACATTTGGTCATCAACAAAAGCCAAAATGAAAATAGATTTTAAAAATATATTTACCGCTAATTTACCAGCTGACTCTAACAATACAAATCAAGTTAGACAAGTGTTTAATGCATGTTTTTCATATGTTGAACCAACACCTACATTAAACCCTAGTCTTATTCATTGCTCTCAAGAAGTTGCAGATTTAGTTGGGATAAGTAAGGATGATACTAATTCCAATTCTTTTTTACAAATTTTTACCGGCAACAAAATATTAGAAGGTTCAAAACCATTTGCTATGTGCTATGGCGGGCATCAATTTGGTCATTGGGCTGGACAATTAGGCGATGGCAGAGCCATTAATTTATTTGAAATTGAAAAAGAAAATTCTATCTATACATTACAACTTAAAGGAGCGGGTAAAACACCTTATTCAAGAACGGCAGATGGTTTAGCTGTTTTACGTTCCTCAATTCGTGAACATTTATGCAGTGAAGCCATGTTTCATCTTGGTGTACCTACTACTCGATCACTATCATTGTGTCTTACGGGAAATCAAGTTCTACGAGATATATTATATGATGGAAATGCAGCACTAGAAAAAGGTGCAATTATATGTAGAGTAGCTCCATCATTTATTCGATTTGGTAATTTTGAAATATTATCTACTAGAAATGATCACGAAAATTTAAGATTACTAGCAGATTATACAATTGAACACTATTTCAAAGAAATTGAAGCTGAAGGAAAAGAAAAGTATATCCATTTTTTTGAACTCATTGTCAATAAAACCCTAGAAATGATTATTCATTGGCAACGTGTAGGATTTGTTCATGGTGTAATGAATACAGACAATATGTCTATTCACGGAATAACGATTGACTATGGACCATATGGTTGGCTTGAAGATTATAATCCAAGTTGGACGCCAAATACTACAGATAGAGAATATAAGCGCTACCGCTTTGGAAACCAACCTGAAATTGCTTTGTGGAATTTATACCAATTGGCTAATTCTTTATATCCTTTAGTAAACGAGGCTGAACCATTTGAAAAAACTTTAGCAAAATTTAAAGATGATTATGTAGAGCGTTATTATACAATGATGTCAAATAAAATAGGGTTGTTTAAATCAAAAATTAAAGATAAAAATCTAATTATTGAATTAGAGAGACTATTACAACTTACAGAAACAGACATGACCATTTTTTTTAGAGAGTTAAGTTATATCAAAAAAGAATATTCAACGGGTTGTGCTATTTCAATCGTAAACAATTCATTTTACAAACCCCATGAACTTACAAAACCAATTTTAAAAGAATGGGAAAAATGGTTTAAAAGATATTTACTTCGACTCAATGAAGAGACAATAACCTGTGAAGAAAAGAAGATAAAAATGGACTTACTAAATCCAAAATATGTTCTTAGAAACTATATGGCACAATTGGCTATCGATGCAGCAGAAAAAAAAGATTATTCAATTATTCATGAATTATATGAGGTTTTAAAAAACCCCTATTCAGAGCAACCCAACAGCGAAAAATGGTACTCGAAAAGACCCGATTGGGCAAGAAAAAAAACGGGTAGCTCAATGCTTTCTTGTAGTTCTTAATTTTTTTTTATAATTTAGTAACACCAAATTTACTATTTTATGAACAAATCTTACAAATCTATCGATGAGTATATCGATTCGCAAGAACCTAGGCTAAGGTCAGTCCTGGAAAGAGTTAGAAAAACAATAAGAGCTGCCGCTCCAGATGCAACAGAAACAATAAGTTACGGTATTCCTACATTCAAATTTTATGGCAATTTAGTGCATTTTGCAGCTCATAAAAATCATATTGGATTTTATCCTGGTCCATCAGGAATTGAAGCTTTTGAAGAAGAATTAAAAGATTATACAACTTCAAAAGGTACTGCACAATTTTTACTTCACAAACCTATACCTTATGAATTGATAACCAACATAACAAAATTTAGAGTTAAGCAAAATTACGATAAAGCAAAGAAATAATTTAACTTTAAAAAAACCGTGATATAAATTTATATCACGGTTTTTTTATTCTTCAAAAGCAATATCTCCTTGCCAATTCATGAAACCTCCATCAAGATTGTATGTCTTTTCAAATCCAATTTGATTCATAATACTACAAGCTTGACTACTTCTTCCACCTGCTTTGCAATACACATAATAATTTTTGGTTTTGTCTAATTCTTCCAATCTATAAATAAAACCTTGTCCTTTATATATATCATTAAAAACAGCATTGGGAATAAATCCTTCCTTCCATTCATCTTCAGTTCTAACATCTAAAATAACGGCGTTTGGGTCATTCTTTAACTGTTCTGCCCATTCTTTTTGTGATAAGTTCATTTTTTATATTTTTTTCAAATATAATTTATTTTGAATTTTCTACAATATTTTATTTAAAAATTGAAAACGTGTTGTTATAAACAATATTGATAAGCTGCACTTTAAGTTTTTTAACAAAAAAATAACATCCCAATTGTTGTAAGCTTAGAAATTTACTATACATTTGTATATACAAATATTGTATTGACAAATATGAAAATTGAAGAGATAACAAAATCCAGTGTGAGCTTAGATGATTCAAAAAGAATTCTTTTGAACATTCTTCATACCAACAATCTTTTAACAGACAAATTACTTGAAGTTTTAAAGCCATATGATTTGTCAGGTGAACAGTATAATGTTTTACGTATCTTGAGAGGACAAAAAGGAAATCCAGCAAATATGTGCTTAATTCAAGAGAGGATGATTACAAAAAACAGTAACACAACTCGATTGATAGACAAGCTTTTATTGAAAGAATTAGTTACAAGGAATGTTTGTCCTGCAAATAGAAGAAAGATAGAAATAGAAATAACCCAAAAAGGATTAGAAATATTACTAGAACTCGATCCAAAAGTTAAAGAGTATGAAGATCATTTTGCAAATAACCTTACTGCAGATGAAATTCAAAATTTAATTACACTACTAGAAAAATATAGACAAATAAAATAA
>CAZLEU010000192.1:0-3648 GCA_964558625.1 uncultured Flavobacterium sp. | reverse complement strand
AATATTTTTGGTTTGAAAAAGCGTAGCAATTTTTTGAAAGTTTAGAAATTCATGCAAATTTAGATTTTTTGTTCCTTAAAAAGATAAATAATCTGATATTTTATAAATTAAACAATTAGCAAGAATGCTTAAATCATTATATTTGTCAAATAAATTAGCATACAATTATTTTTTTCAAATATAAACGAATGAATAGTAAGGATCAAAGAGAACAATGGGATTTGGTAATAAAAGGACATTCCCCAATATTCGATATAAATTTTGCTGATTTATGGCGTTATAGAGATTTACTCTATATGTTTGTAAAGCGTGATTTTGTGAGTTTTTATAAGCAAACAATATTAGGCCCACTTTGGTTTTTTATTCAACCAATTTTTACAACTATAGTTTTTACATTTGTTTTTGGAAATCTTGCAGGGATAAGTACAGATGGTCTACCACAATATTTGTTTTATTTATCTGGTATTACGGCATGGAATTATTTTTCTGACTGTTTGACCAAAACGAGTACAGTATTCAAAGATAATGCTAACATTTTTGGAAAGGTATACTTTCCTAGGCTTATTATGCCCCTTAGTATTGTTGTAAGCAATTTAGTTCGATTTGGAGTTCAATTACTACTTTTGTTGGTAATGATGACTTATTTTGGAATTAGAGGAGCTACTTTTCATGTTACATACGGAATATTCTTTTTTCCAGTATTAGTGATGCTGATGGCTTTCTTAGGATTAGGAATAGGATTAATTATTACAGCAATGACTACCAAATATAGAGATTTAGCCTTTTTAGTAACTTTTGGAGTACAATTATTAATGTATGGAACAACGGTTATATATCCCTTGAGTGCAGCCCCAGAAAAGTATAAAACAATAATAGGATTAAACCCTATGACAGGAATTATTGAAGCTTTTCGTTTTGCTTTTTTAGGAAAAGGAGAGTTTACATTATGGTCTGTTACTTATTCTGCCATTTTTACAATCATTGTTATGATTCTTGGTATTATAATTTTTAACAGAACTGAGAAAAATTTTGTCGATACAATATAATGAGTAAAGTAACAATAAAAGCCGAAAATTTATCAAAAGCCTATCAAATTGGTCAGATAGGAACAGGGACATTATCTCGAGATATCGATAGATTTTGGAAAACTAGAATTTTGAGAAAGGAAGATCCCTTTCTTAAAATTGGAGAGACAAATGACAGGAGTATAAAGGGATTAAGTGACATTGTTTGGTCATTGAAAGATATTAATTTTGAAGTCAATCAAGGCGATGCTGTTGGGATTATTGGTAAAAATGGAGCAGGAAAAAGTACGCTTTTAAAATTACTTTCAAGAGTCACAAGTCCAACAACTGGACAGATAAAAGTTAGAGGAAGGATTGCTAGTTTGCTCGAAGTTGGTACTGGGTTTCATCCTGAGTTGTCAGGACGTGAGAATATCTATCTCAATGGCGCAATTCTAGGAATGAGAAAAAAAGAGATAACTAGAAAACTTGATGAAATCATTAATTTTTCTGGAGTGGAACGGTATATTGATACTCCAGTAAAAAGATATTCTTCGGGTATGTATGTCCGCTTAGCATTTGCAGTTGCAGCTCATTTAGAAAGCGAAATTTTAATTGTTGATGAAGTGCTTGCTGTTGGTGATGCAGAATTTCAGAAGAAGTGTCTTGGCAAAATGGGAGACATTTCTAAAGGTGAAGGAAGAACAGTATTGTTTGTGAGTCATAATATGACAGCTGTAAAAAGCCTATGTACTAAAGGAATACTTCTTGAAAACGGTTTGATATCATCAAATGATGTTATTGAAAATGTTATTGACAAGTATTTAACTATGAATAGTTCTGAAAACGAATCTGGATTGTTAGAGTTTGTTAAAAATAAAGAGGTTTATGTAAAAAAAATAGCTATAGAAGAACTATTTAATGGCAGTTATAAGACAACATCTTTTTTAAGAATGGGTTCAGTCTTAAAAATAAATTACGAAGTTGCAAGTACAAGAAAAGTAACAAATTTTAAAACAAGTCTACTTATTAAAAACGCTTTTAATACTGTAGTCTGTGCTATTAGAACTCATGAAATGCTCAACCAAACAATTTCTTTCGATCAGAATATGCTAATATCTTTAACAATTGACGATTTGTTATTGATGCCTGGCGAGTATACTTTAACAATAGGTATAGCAGATTCTTTTGGCACAATTGAAGTTGTTGAAGATTGCAAGAAGTTTACAATTGTTGAAGATGATATATATCAAACAGGTAGAATACCCAAAGGTAATAATATACTTTATTCAAAAGCTAAATGGGAATTAAGTCAAAAATAATAAAATGGGTTTCCTTTAAAATTAGAAATATTCTAAAATATTCTGAAAATAAAAAGACCTTAATATCTAATTCTGATAAGATTTTTGTTGGAAGAAAGAGTTATCACAACGGAAATTTTACAGTAAAAGGCAAAGGGAAACTATATATTGGAAATTTCTGTGCATTTGGGCAGGATATCAAAGTAATTTTGTCAAATCACACTTATAGTTATCCTTCTTTACAATATTCATTTTACAGAGAAAAATTCAATCAGTTACCCTACGATTTAGACGAAACAGAAATAAAGATTGGTAGCGATGTGTGGATTGGAGACAATGCAATTATTTTGCCTAATATAAAAATTGGAAACGGGGCTATAATAGCAGCTGGTGCAATTGTTACTAAGGATGTACCAGATTTTGCAATTGTAGCTGGTAATCCAGCCAAAATTATTAAATACCGATTTTCTGAAGAAAAAATAAATGAATTAATTCAAATTGAATGGTGGAATTGGAATGATGAAAAAATTGCTAAAAACAGGGATTTCTTTTTTAAAATTGTTAAATAACAGACCCAAAGTATATTGGTGGTCCATGCATAATGAAAAAAATCTCAACTATGAAAACTTTGGTGATTTTTTGACCCCATATATAGTTGAAAAACTAACGGGTAAAAAACCAATATTATTTTCTACTAAAAGTAAGTTTTCTTTTTTCTTTAAACACTCTTTAATGATAGGAAGTATTATAAGCCGTTCAAAAAAGAAAACCTTGGTGTGGGGTAGTGGTATTATCAAGAAAGATGAGATAATAAACGGAGGAAAATTTTTGGCTGTAAGAGGACCAAAAACAGCTCAAAGAATAAAAGATTTGGGATTGGTTACTACAGAGATATATGGTGACCCTGCTCTGTTATTACCCATTTTGTATAATCCAAAGAGGGATAAAAAATATGCTATAGGTATAATTCCTCACTTCTTTCATTATGAAGAATTAGCTAGTATTTATGCAAAAAATGATAAAACAGTTTTGTTTATTAATCTTTTGACAAATAATGTCGAAGATGTAATAAATCAGATACTTTCATGTGAAAAAATTATTTCTACTTCTTTGCATGGTTTGATTGTGGCTCATGCATATCAAATACCAGCAGTATGGTGGAAATATGGCAAACTAAACGGGGATGATATAAAATTTCACGATTATTTAGAGTCTTTAGATTTGAAAATAAATTCTAACTTTGTAGGATTAACATTAGATGAGGTTGTACTAAAAGATGAATATTATCTACCCAATGCAAATAAATTAGTTAGCATAAGACAGAATTTACTAAAAACCTTTCC
>CAZLEU010000191.1:0-3649 GCA_964558625.1 uncultured Flavobacterium sp. | reverse complement strand
TATTGTAAGAAATTGAATTATATTTGTTCAAAATAAAAAAATGATACTAGCAATTGATGTTCATTACAAATCAAATTATGCTAAAACTGTTGTTTTACTTTTTGAAACGTGGCAAAGTGAAACTTATTCAGAAATAGTTGAAATTAAAACATATAATGTTGCTGATTATATTTCAGGTGAGTTTTATAAAAGAGAATTACCATGTTTATTAGAAGCTTTAAAGCAAATAGCTAATGATAAAATTGATTTAATAGTAATTGATGGTTATGTATATGTTGACAATATAAATAGTTATGGACTTGGAGGCTATTTGTATGATGCTTTAAATAAGAAAATACCAATTGTTGGTGTCGCAAAAACAAGTTTTCAAAGCAATATAAATACTGTTGTAGAAGTATATCGAGGAGAAAGTAAAAATCCACTTTTTGTTTCATCAATAGGCTATAATATTGAGAAAGCGGCTCAGGATGTAAAAAGTATGTATGGAGAATTTAGACTACCCTATTTATTAAAATTGATGGATAAAAAAACTAAAGAAGATTAGTGTTATGAAATTTACATCTTTACCTTTTATTGAAACATTGTATCATTTGAGGACTATCGAGCAGATAATTTTATACAATAAAACGATGAAAATTTCGGAAGTAGAATCAAGAGATGCTGTTTCTTTTTTAGAATCAGAATTCGAAAGAGAAGCGATGAATTATCCTTTTGAAGTACCAAAATTTAATGCTAATGCTGCTCTTTGGGCTAGTAAAATAGTTTATTTTTCAGCTCAGTTACTTTTGTATAGAGAAAATAAAGTGAATGAATTAAATGTTTTTTTACCAAATTTCAATGCTGAAATTGATGCTTCTGCGATTCTATCTGCAGATATTTGTTTGCGGTTTTTGCCACAAATAAAGGATGAATTAAAAAGAATGGATTCTAACGATCCTATTTTACCAATTTTAGAACAGCATTTGCAACAATTTCATTTTTCGGCTATAGGATTTGATTTAGAAACCGAAAATTTAGATTATCAAATTATATTCTCCAATGATTGTTTGAAACAATTGTTTTTAGATAGAGTAGTGGCAAGGAAAAATTATAAATTAGCAGAAAAGCCCGAAATAAATGCTTTGCTATTGGCTAATTTTGGAGATTATAAAAAAGAATTTTGGAACGAACTAAAAACTATTGACATAGAAATAAAATGAATCAAATAGAAAAATTAAACGCTGTTTTAAAACACATTAAAGAAACATTCATTGGCAAAGATGAAATTATTGATTTGTTAGGAATTGGTCTTTTGGCAAAAGAAAATGCCTTTCTTCTTGGCCCACCAGGAACTGCCAAAAGTGCCATTGTGAGAGCATTATCTAATGGAATTGAAGAAGGTAAAAATTTTGAATATTTATTAACACGATTTACTGAACCAAATGAAATATTTGGACCATTTGATATTAGAAAATTAAAAGAAGGTGAATTAATTACTAATACAGAAGGCATGATGCCAGAAGCATCAATGATTTTTTTAGATGAAATATTCAATGCTAATTCGGCTATATTAAATAGTTTGTTGATGGCATTAAATGAGAAAATTTTCCGTAGAGGTAAAGAAACCAAAAAACTCCCATCACTTATGTTTGTTGGAGCGAGTAATTTGCTTCCAGAGGATGAATCACTAAATGCTTTGCTTGATAGATTTTTAATAAGAATAAATTGCGATTATGTAAATCCAGATAGATTGCATGAAGTTTTATTGGCAGGTTGGAAATTAGAAAACAATCAATTTGCAGAAAAACCTACCATCAAAGCTGATGAGATAAGAGAACTTCAGGCTCTTTGTAGAACGATAGATCTAAATCCTATTAGAAATCAATATGTAGATATTGTTCATAGCTTACGAAATACTGGAATTAAAGTTTCTGATAGACGTGCTGTAAAACTTCAAAATCTAATAGCCGCAAGTGCATTGATGTGTGGCAGAACTGAAGCAATTCTTTCTGATTTATGGGTGTTAAAATACATTTGGGATACAGAAGAGCAAATAGAAATTTTACAAGGAATTATCAACAAAATAATAGAAAAAGATGATGCTCCAAATGCGCATCCTCAAGCCTTGTTTAACAAAGCTCCTAATCCTGAAGATGTGATTAAAGAAGTTCAATTATTAGCAAAAAAATGGCAAGATACTTCACTTTCATTTGAAGAGCAAAACGTCATTAAAGATAAACTTAGATATGTACAAACACGTTGTGACTGGGTTCATAATAAAGAACAAAAACAACATATTCAAACCGAAATTGAAGCCTTGTGGCAAAAAATACTTCAGACAATTTAATCGATGGTTTTATTAAAAATAAATAATCAGCATAAAGAATTATTAGCATCAATAAGAAGTTGGGACAATCTAAAAGTTGCTTTCGATTCAGCTGATGTTTGGATAAAAGATTTTACTATCAATCAACTTAATTCTTCTGAGATTCATCAAATTCCGTTTGCGATTATTTACGAACTCAAAGATAATTTATTGTTTGTTCAAGGCAGTTTGCTTCCAAGTCAAAAGTTACCTTCTGGATTATTGTGGACGCCAATATTAAGAGCATTTCCGTTAAAATTACCAAGTTTTAATCACAATTTTTTTGGTATAAGCGAAACAGTTTTTTTAACTATTATTGCTTCAGCTATAGAACGTGAAGCTTTTGTTTTGGTAGCATCAATTGATGAAGCAAAAAAATATATAACTACAGCTCCAGAAATTCGATTGCAACAGTTGAAATGGGTTTTGATAGATTCAAAAGTAGTTATTTTTGGAACACCATTATTGCCAATTCAAGGAGAAACCTATTGGAAAAACAATGATTTTTTATTGCCTTCAGGTTTTGATTTTGAGTTTCCAGTACTTTCTAGTTTGCTTAAAGATAAAATAAATCCTAGTCAAGAGAATTGGATATTTTGGCAAAAAGACGCGACTTTTTTTACTGTTTCCAAAGAGGATTTAAAACCATTATCCATTAGTTCATTTCGTTTAACTTTTTCAGAATAAGATGCAGGCACAAAATTATTTTCAATCCTTTGAAGATTATTTCTGGGAATGGGAAATCACTAATGACGGAACTTATTTAGCTATTCCAAAGGCAAATACTATTTCTCATAGCGAAGGAATGATAGAAATATTGGACTATTTATCAGAAGAAAGTATTCCTCCTTTTGGATCACTTCTTTTAGCAATAATTGCTACAAATGCTAAATCTGTTCATTCTTTTGATAGTCTTTTATATCATGTAAATAAGAACTTTGATGCAGATAAAAATCATGTTTTTAATCCAAATTCAACGATAGAGTTTCTGTTGAAAATTCAAAAATTAGAAGAGTATAAAAGTGGTAATAAACGAATGTTATTGTTCAAAACGATATTTTCAGGTTGTCATAATCGTATTTCTTCAGAAAAAGCAAAAATTATTTTAGAAGAATATAAAAGAAATGGAATTTCTATGCAAAAGGCAGCTTTTTTTAGAGCTAATTTTGTAAACGATTTTAAGGTTTTTGAATTATTAAACAAAAAATTTCCAACATCTGAATCAATTGTTAGAGCAATGAACGGTTTGCCAATAGAAGATATTGAAGAGCAAATTAGTGAAAATGTACTTGAACAAAAATATGT
>CAZLEU010000190.1:0-3702 GCA_964558625.1 uncultured Flavobacterium sp. | reverse complement strand
GAAAGTTGAAACTGTTCGTATGATTAAACAATAAGACTTTATCTTAAATTTAATAGGAGGCTGTCAGAAATGATAGCCTCTTTTTTTTATAGCTTTCTATAAAAATTAATGACAGACTTAATAATTAGTTTTTAATATCTTTGTGCCATAAAATATCTTAAACTAAGTGAGTACTATAAATAAACAAAAAATTCTAAACGATCCAATTTATGGATTTATCACCATACCCAATCCCTTAATTTACGATCTAATCCAACACCCATATTTTCAAAGGCTTCGTCGCATTTCTCAAATGGGATTGTCTTACTTAGTTTATCCTGGTGCACATCATACCCGATTTCATCATGCCTTAGGTTGCATGCATATTATGCAAAAAGCAATCGATGTTATTCAGTTCAAAGGAATTGCAATTTCTCAAGAGGAAGAAGATGCTCTTTATATTGCCATTTTATTGCATGATATTGGTCATGGTCCATTTTCACACGCTATGGAACACAGTATTGTTGAAAATGTGAATCATGAAGAGATCTCTATGCTTTTTATGAATAAATTAAACGAAGAGTTTGATGGAAAGTTATCTTTAGCAATCAAGATATTTAAGGGAGATTATCATAGAAAATTTATGCTACAACTTATATCAAGTCAGTTAGATATGGATAGAATGGACTATCTAAAAAGAGATAGTTTTTATACTGGTGTAGCAGAAGGAAATATCAATTCGGATAGGCTCATTCAAATGTTAAATGTGGTTGATGATGTACTAGTACTCGAAGAAAAAGGGATTTATTCAATTGAGAAATTTTTAATGGCGAGAAGGTTAATGTATTGGCAAGCCTATTTGCATAAAACTAGTCTGGTTGCCGAATTAATTTTAACAAAAATTTTAAAAAGAGCCAAATTCTTAACACAAAGTGGTGTGATCCTAGAAAGTAGCAAACCTTTTCAATTTTTCTTAAGTAATAAAGTAGAATTAAATAATTTTGATGAATCAACGTTACTAAAATTTTCGCAATTAGATGATTTTGATATCATTAGTGCTATTAAAGCATGGCAGTTTAATGAAGATTTTATATTAAGTTCATTAAGTAAGATGATAATCAATAGAGATTTGTTAAAGATTAAATTGAGCAGTGAGAAGTTTTCTGTTGACGAAGTTCAGAATCTTACAAATGAATTTTCGAAAAGAAATAGAATTTCAAAAGAAGATGCAAACTATTTTATTTTTAAGGGAAAGATAAAGAATCAAGCCTATAGCAAAATTGCAGAACCTATTAGAATCTTGAAAAAAGATAAAACGATTGAAGACATTGTAGAAGTTTCTGATCAATTAAATTTGAAAGCCTTGTCAAAACCAGTTACAAAATATTATATTTGTTTCCCAAAACAACTGCAATAAATCAATTTTTTATATTTTTGTCGTAATGAAATTTACAGCTGAACAAATAGCCGGAATACTTGATGGAATTGTAGTAGGAAATCCTAATGCAGAAGTATATAAATTAGCTAAAATTGAAGAAGGCATTCAGGGCTCTTTAACTTTTTTATCTAACCCAAAATATAACAATTATATCTATTCAACCGAAGCGACAATCACAATTGTTAATAAAAGCTTTGTCCCCGAACAAGATATAACAACAACTTTGATAAAAGTAGACGATGCTTATCAATCTTTTTCTAAGTTGTTGGAATACTATAATCAAGTAAAGTTAATGAAATCTGGAATTGAACAACCTTCAATGATTTCTGAGAATGTTATTTATGGAGAAAACCTTTACTTGGGAAGCTTTTGTTATTTGGGTAAAAATGTCAAAATAGGAAAGAATGTCAAAATTTATCCAAATACTTTTATTGGAGATAATGTAACAATTGGAGATAATTGTGTTTTTTTTGCAGGAGTTCGTATTTATTCTGAAACAGAAATTGGAAATAATTGCACAATTCATTCTGGTTCAATCATTGGTTCAGATGGTTTTGGGTTTGCACCTCATGAAGACGGAACCTATAGTAAGATACCCCAAATAGGCAATGTTATTTTAGAAGATAATGTTGAAGTAGGAGCATGTACAACAATTGATAGAGCAACCTTAGGTTCTACAATCATAAGAAAAGGTGTAAAATTGGATAATCAAATCCAAATAGCCCATAATGTTGAGATTGGAGAAAATACAGTAATTGCAGCTCAAACTGGAATTGCTGGTTCGACCAAAATTGGTAAAAATTGTATGATTGGTGGTCAAGTCGGTTTTGCAGGACATTTGGTAATTGGAGATAATGTTAAAATTCAAGCTCAATCAGGTATAGGAAAGAATTTGAATGAAGGAGAGACTGTTCAAGGCTCACCAGCATTTAATTACAGTGATTTTAGTAAATCCTTTATTCATTTTAGAAATTTACCAAAAATAATTTCTGAAATAGAAGATATCAAAAAGAAAATAAATTAAAGTTTTAGTAAAATAATAAAATTATGGTTAAACAAAAAACCATCAAGAATGAGATTTCTCTAACAGGAGTTGGGCTTCACACAGGAAAAGAAGTAAAAATGACTTTTAAACCTGCTCCAATCAATAATGGCTATACTTTTGTACGTGTTGACCTCGAAGGTTGCCCAATTATTGAAGCAGATGCTAATTATGTTGTGAATACTCAAAGAGGAACTAATCTAGAAAAATTAGGCGTAAAAATTCAAACTTCCGAGCATGTTTTGGCAGCATTTGTAGGATGTGATATTGATAACGTAATAATAGAGTTAAATGAGTCTGAACCACCAATAATGGATGGTTCATCTAAGTATTTTGTCGAAGCAATTGAAAAAGCGGGTGTAGAAGAACAAGATGCAGAAAGAAAATATTATGTCGTAAAAGAAGTTATTTCATTTATAGATGAAGCTACTGGGAGTGAAATTATTTTAATGCCATCAGATGAATATCAGGTGACTGCAATGGTAGATTTTGGGACTAAAGTTCTCGGTACACAAAATGCAACAATGAAAAACATTTCTGAGTTCAAAACCGAAATTGCAGATTCAAGAACATTTAGTTTTCTACATGAACTAGAAACACTTCTTGATAATGGACTAATAAAAGGAGGCGATCTTAATAATGCGATTGTATATGTTGATAAAGACATATCCGAATCAACAATGGAAAACCTAAAAAAGGCTTTTGGGAAAGAGAATATTGCAGTAACACCAAATGGAATTTTAGATAATTTGACGTTGCACTATCCTAATGAAGCTGCTAGACACAAACTCCTAGATGTAGTTGGTGATTTAGCATTAGTTGGTTTTTGGATTAAAGGAAAAGTTATTGCCAATAAACCTGGTCACTTTGTAAATACTCAATTTGCTAAAAAATTATCAAAAATTATCAAAATTGAGCAGAAAAATCAAATACCTGTTTATGATTTAAACAAAGAACCATTGATGGATATTCATCAAATTATGGCTATGCTTCCTCATAGACCACCATTTTTGTTGATTGATAGAATTCTTGAAATGTCCGATTCTCATGTAGTTGGATTAAAAAATGTAACAATGAATGAGAACTTCTTTGTTGGACATTTTCCTGATGCACCTGTTATGCCTGGCGTTTTAATAATAGAAGCAATGGCACAATCAGGTGGGATTTTGGTTTTGAGTACAGTTCCCGATCCCGAAAACTATTTAACTTATTTTATGAAAATAGATAATGTTAAGTTCAAACA
>CAZLEU010000189.1:0-3710 GCA_964558625.1 uncultured Flavobacterium sp. | reverse complement strand
GTTGTGGGCAACCCTATTACGAATCAAGGTTTTAACAACAATTTCGTAATCCCGAAACAATACAAAAATTGACTTTGTATATCAAAAAATGATTTTATTTTTAAATACTACAAAAAAAGGGTGTTTTTCCCCTTTTGTAATATCTAAATTAGTCTAATATTTGTCTTGGCACAATTAATTACTATATTCGTGCCTGATATAGTAATGCTACGTTCTTACATTAATAGAAAAATATTAAGCGTTTTTGCTTTTAAATTCCTGAACCTGAAAAGTCGAAATTTCAATTGAACGGGAAGTAAAGTGGAAAATGCCCATGTTCTGCGTGGGCGTTCCTTTTGCTTTGTTCATTGGGCTTCGACTCCCACAGGTTCGAGTATTTAGGTTCAGCCTACGCTTTTTTATTTTTAAAATTTATAAACCTTTTAAATTTTATCTTATGAAGATTTCATTAAATAAACTAATTACTATATTATCTTATTTAACTTTTGTACTTTTTGTTTCTTGTAGCGAAGAAATCTACGAAAATCACGAGCATTCACATTCTGTTGATAAAAGCAAAATTTCTCTATCTCAATTCAAAAAAGAAACTAAAATTAAAGATTTCAAAACAGTTCTTGAAGCTCCAATTACTTCAAACAATGAACTCTATAGAACTGCTGAATTATCAGAGTTTGTAATTGATACAGTTGCTATTCAAAAATATGTTAGTGAAAATAACAAAACTACATATTCGTTTAGGATATATACCACAGTAAACTATGGTATTCCTGATGAAAAATACAACCTAGTTTATACCAAAGAAAATGAAGTTTGGGAAAAATCAATAGTTGCATTTAAAGAAATAGTTGGTGCGCAACCTACAGAAAACCAATTTGAGGGCTTTGAAAAACTATATGATAGTAGAATGGCTAATATTACAACAAATTCTATAAGCCCTACTGAAGTATGCATCACTGAAAGTTATACTTTTAATTGTCAAGGCTGTACTGGCGTATGTGATTTGTGTCCTGTATGTGTAACTAGAACAGTCACTGTATCTTTTTGCCCTTCAAGTGGAGATGGAACACCTTCCGATCCTGGGCAAAATCCAGGTGATATTGGTCTTTTACCAAGTGGCAGCTCAGAGCATGAATCATTTGTTTTTACACCTAACATGTATGAAAATCCTGTATTTAACGATCAAAATTATATAAATCTAATAAAAACACAACAATTTTTTGAACATTTAGAATATTCAGAGAAAGTTTGGATAACCGCTTCTAATGAAAATACTTATGCCTATCATCAACTCATTTCGTATTTAATTCAAAATAATTGGGCACAAGAAAAAAAAGATTTTGTAAATAACATAATCGATATGGTTGTCGAAAACTTTATTGTAAACAATGAGCAACCACAGGAACAACAAATCTTATATGATGAAATTATAAATGCAACATTAGCTTATCTTGAAGAATTTGGAGATAATCAAGAAACACGTGAAACTGCAATAGATTTCGTTGAAAGTTTGTTTGAGGAAGAAGCTGAAAACGTTGATGATGTCATTTTACTAACACCGCCAAGTTGTGAAAGTTTTAATTTTACATCACCTAGTTCAACAATAAATTGGCAACAATCAGCAGTAGCAAACATTCATTTCACAGTTTTAGTCGGAACTCCAAGCGGAGTTTTTGTAAATCATGTCATTGAATACCCAACTCCAATTTTGTTTGGTATGCCAAAAAATTTGGCTGTAGGAAATACCAATATCTCGCCTGGTCTAGCTGCGACTCTGAGTGCTGCGGCATTAAACAAAGCTATAAAAGAAACAGTAAAGAAATATGGAAATAAAAATGTTTCTTACTTGATCGTTGAACAATATTTTGAAAGTAGGTTAAAACATAATTTTGAAATAGGAATACCAGGAGCTAGACTTAATCTTCATCCACAAAGTTATCCTACACCAACTCAGTATCAAACAAATGCATCTGGTTTAGGTAATTGCCAGTAATATTATGAATGAAACAGAATTAAAATATACAGCATACGAATATTATCCAATAGGAATTGATAGTATAAAGCAAAGAGAAGAATATAATAATTCGAAAGAATTTAAAAAGCTACTATTTGCTGTCAATCAGTTTTATAAGGTCAATGAAAAAAAAATAAATTTATTAAATGATGAGTTTAGACAGCATACATTAACCAAGAATATTCAAGATTTATCCGCATTAGATTTTGACAGATGTCTAACTTTTGAATTAGATATTTTTGATGAATCGGCAAAAGTAGTTTTTAAGATTAGGCTTGTAATTAGCATTTTAATACCTTATTTTTTTATATATGCATTACAAAGCAAGGTTCAACTTAAACCATACAAGCAATTAACATTACCCGTAAGGAAAAGAGAACTTGAGTCTATAAAATTTGTCCAAGAAATTGAATTAATCGCTAATATTGTAAAAAAAGTATTTCAATATGATTTATTTCAAGAGAAATATCTCAAATTTGTTATTCCTAATGTAAGTCACAGTGATATTAGAGAAGGAGACTTTACTTTTTTTAATGCTTTTTTTAGAGGAGAAAACTTCAGTCTATATGAATAAATTATTTGCATTTTTTTTAATTCTTAATTTTAATTGTTTTAGCCAAGAAATAGCAATAGTTCCAAAATCTGGAACTATTGCTTTTAGGAAAGATCAGGTAATTACTGATACCGTTGCCTTTAAAAAATCTACTGAACAATTATCAGAAAAAATATTTAATTCACTTCGAAATTCAATAAAAGAAAATGATATAAAACAAAATGTTGAAGTTGATAGCATTGGTATTAATGAAATTATTTCAGAAATTAAAAGAGAGACTAAAGGTAACCTATATCTGGAATTGTATGGTGATGATTACGGAACTTATAGATTTTATAACACCTTTCATAAAGATAAAGTAGACTACCATTATACATTAAATAACGAAATGCAATCAGATACAGTAACTTATGATATTAGTTTTCACGATAAACATTTGGAAGAAGATAACGTTTTCCAATTCCCTGTATTAAAGATTTTGGAAGTAAGAGAATTTAAAAATGAAACCAAATTAATTGAAGGTTATTTATGCTACAAGGTTGATTTTAAATATAAAGAAATTTTTGACGATAATGATTTTGACAGTTTTAGGAATAATTTAAATCAACATAAGGAGTTATGGGTAACTGAAAAAATAAAAGCTCGTGTGCATCCAATAATTCAAATACCTGAGATTCTTGATAAATACTATCCCCTTGAAATCATTGAATATTCGGAAGAAATAAATGGTTTTATTACTAAATATAAAATTTGTGAAATGTCAATTAAATAAAATTTCTAAATATTTTTTGCGTTATATAACATTATAAACCTTTAACTTATTTATTATGGCATCAACATCCGAAACCGGACATGCAAAAAACGTGGCAAACTTTCAAGATTTGATAGAGTTTGTTACTGGGTACGGTGCAACGTACAACCCTTCAAAAGCAAGTTTAAAACTCGCTCAACTTACCACACTAAAAGCATCAGCTGATGCAAGTCTAGCAGATGTAATTACAAAAAACACTAACTACAACAACAAAGTAAATGAGCGTATAACCGCTTTCAGCGGTTTAAAGTCTTTATCTACTCGCCTAGTTAATGCTTTGCAATCTACTGATGCTTCGCCTGAAACAATCGGCAATGCAAAAACATTTAACCGTA
>CAZLEU010000188.1:0-3844 GCA_964558625.1 uncultured Flavobacterium sp. | reverse complement strand
CGTAAATCGTCTTCTAGTTCGGGAAGAATTTCGGCCGTAACTTCACTATCTAATATTTTAAAAACATAAATAGCTTCTTCAGTATCAAGTTCTTCAAAAATTTCGGCAATATCAGCATGGTGCATATCATTCAATAAAACCTCAAGTTGACTGTCGTTCTTAGAATGGATAAGCTCCTCGATTTGAACTAAAAGTTCTTTGCTGATTTTAAATTGCATTGGCTTCTATTTTTTGAGTCAGTTCTATAAATTGTTCCACCGATAATTGTTCTGGACGCATATCAAAGATAGGGTCTTCTCGCAAATTATCGGACAAATTTAATGTTTTTAAACTATTTCTCATTGTTTTTCTACGCTGTTGAAAAGCAGTTTTTACTACTGTAAATAATAATTTTTCAGAACAAGGTAATTCGTAGTTCTCTTTTCGGCGTAATCGCAAGACACCTGATTTTACTTTAGGTGGTGGATTGAAAACAGTTTCATCTACGGTAAATAAGTATTCGACTTCATAAAAAGCTTGTGCTAAAACAGACAGTATTCCGTATACTTTGCTTCCTTTTTTAGAACAAATTCGTTCTGCTACTTCTTTTTGAAACATTCCCGAAAACTCTGGAATTTGACTTCTGTATTCCAATGTGCGAAAAACTATTTGTGTTGAAATATTATAGGGAAAATTGCCAATGATAGCAAATTGTTTTCCTTCAAAAATTTCGTTTACATCATATTTCAAAAAATCGTTGGAAATGATTTTATCCTTCAATTTTGGATAATTTTCATTTAAATAATCAACCGATTCAGTGTCGATTTCTACTACATAAGTGGTAATTGGTTTTTCGAGCAAGTACTTGGTCAAAACACCCATTCCTGGCCCAATTTCTAGCACATTTTCATAGCCAACAAGGTTTAACGTGTCTGCTATGTTTTTGGCAACCGATTCGTCTTTTAGAAAATGTTGTCCGAGATGTTTTTTGGCTTTTACTGTCATTATGTAGTGTGAAGTAATGCAACTTCTTTATTGGTAGTAATTAGAAACGGCTACAAATTTAGCAAAAATAAATCTGATGCGATTCCATCGGTCAGAAACTTTCCTTTTTTTGTGGTTTTGAGCGTATTATTTTCGACAAAAAGTAAGTTGTCGTTAATAAATTTAGAAGCTTGTTTGTTTAGATAATCCAAATAGGTTTTGCCAAATTGGGCTTCAATTCTTTCCAACGAAACGCCCCAAATAGTTCGCAAACCCGTCATAATATACTCGTTGTATTGATCAGTTTTGGAAAGAATTTCGGTTTCTGAAGGTAATCTATTTTCAGAAATTACTTTTAGATACATAGCATTATTGGAAACATTCCAACTTCTTGAAATTCCGTTATAACTATGTGCTGATGGACCAATTCCGATGTATTTTTTTCCTAACCAATAAGCCGAATTGTTTTTGGAAAAATAATCAGGTTTTCCAAAATTGGATAATTCATAGTGAATAAAACCGTTTTCTTCGAGTTTTTGCACCAAAAGATAAAAATGTTCCGAAGCCAAATTTTCGTCAAGATTCGGGATAATTCCTTTTTGAATAAACGAATGCAAAGCGGTTTTTGGCTCAACAGTCAAGGCATAACTCGAAATATGTGGAATATTAAAAGACAAAGCCGTTTCGATATTTTGAAGCCATTTTTTGTTGGTCATATTAGGCATTCCGTAAATCAAATCGATGGTGATATTGTCGAAATAACGAGTGGCGATTTCCAAACATTTCTTGGCTTCAGCCGAATTATGTGCACGGTTCATCAACTCCAAATCGTCTTCAAAAAAAGATTGAATTCCGATAGATAGACGGTTGATTCCGATTTTAGAAAGTTCAATTAAATAATCTTCCGACAAATCATCTGGATTGGCTTCGAGTGTGATTTCGGGATTTTTGGCAACTTTATAATTTTTATAAATTGCATCAATCTGAAGTTTCAAATCTGCAATCTGCAATCTACTCGGCGTTCCACCACCAAAATAAATAGTTTCAATTAGTTCATTGTTGAATTCCTCTTTACGCAATTCAATTTCTTTGACCAACGCCAAAACCATCTCCTCTTTTCTCTTCATAGAAGTAGAAAAATGAAAATCGCAATAGTGACAAGCTTGCTTGCAAAATGGGATATGGATGTAGATGCCTGACATGTTATAACTTTATAAAGTATGATTCATTTTTTGCTAAATCCTTATTTAATGTATAAAGCTTGGTGTGATTCAGAAGATAACCGTCAAAGTCAATTTGTTTTAAGACTAATTTGCAAATTAGGGTATATAGTTTGTATGAAAAAAAATTGTACTCTATTTCTAATTTTTCATAATCTTCCTCAAAATTTAGTTCAGTAAAATAATCAATAATTCTTCCATGTAAAATATTGTTTCTTCTCTTTAATGATTTTCTCTCAATATCAGTTAATTTAATTTTTAATGAAGAAAAAGCTAGTTCAAAGTCTACAATATTCTTGGCTTTTTTTTCTTCAATGCTATCTATAGCGTTTGATAAAATTTCAAAACTTTCAATTGAAATTTTATCTTTTATTTTTCTTAGTTCTTCAAATGCCTCATCCCTGATAATAATTTTATCTATATGTTCACTATGGAATTCCTTTCTAATCTCTCTGGATATTGTCTCTAAAACAACAAACAAAATAGAGTGTTTTGAAACAAATGAATTAGGGATAATTTCAAAAAGCATCCTTATTGATGAATAATATGCTGGCTTAAAATAAATTAAATCTATTAACTTTTGAAAATTTGCAACTGAAATACTTGAAGAAAATTTTTCTTTATATGACTCATCTAACCTAAATTGATCATCATAAAATTCGGAATAATTTTGTGGATCTCTCAAAAAAGGTTGATACGTATTAAATCTCTTGTTTTGGTTTCTATAAAAAAATTCTGAATCCGAAAAATCTGAAAACTCTGATTGATAAAAAAACTCTTCCTTTTTGTATAAATATCCTGTTAGAAAACCAATTGAAAATATAATAGAATTAATACATTGTTTAAAATTTTTAAAATCTATTTTTTCATTACATTCAATACAAAGAAAATTATACTTAATATCATCACTAATTTGACATGTTGAAACTAAAAATTCCTTCCCATTTAATAAAACAGTAAATTCTTTTTGCCAATTTGAAAAAAAAGAAATGAAAAAATAGTTCTCAATTTTTGAAAAGTATTGATGAAACATCTTCTTTTCTTCATCAAAATCTATGGATTGAAACATATAACTATTACAAATTCTTTCAGTTATATTTTGATTATTACCGTTTGCTAGAAAATGATTAACTCTAATTTTTAAAAAATTATCAGATATAATAAAATTAGAATTTTCATTGTACAATAATTTAAAGTGTGGATAACCAAGAATAAAAAACAATCCTCTTTCGTTTTTATTTAAAAGAACTTCGTTTTTTAAATCAGAAACCGTTTCATGTAAATCTACTTTAGCCTCATTTTCAAAGGAGTAGACCCATTTAAATATATCGTAAATACCCATTACTTCTTTACTCTACTTTCATTATCCTTTACAAAAGCATCCCAACCTGAATAACTTTTACTTCCCACCACTTTTCCAGAATTGAAAAAATGACAAACGGCCGCTGCTAATCCATCGGTTGAGTCAAGATTTTTTGGCAATTCTTTTAGTCCAAGAAGTTGTTGGAGCATTTTGGCTACTTGTTCTTTGCTGGCGTTTCCGTTTCCAGTTATTGCCATTTTTATTTTCTTAGGTTCGTATTCGGTTATTGGAATTTGGCGAGATAAACCCGCAGCCATAGCTACTCCTTGTGCTCTACCTAATTTTAACATCGATTGTA
>CAZLEU010000187.1:0-4023 GCA_964558625.1 uncultured Flavobacterium sp. | reverse complement strand
TGTTTTTGCAGCTACACCTTTCGATATTTGCACAGGGTGAAATAGCCATAACTCTAGATGATCCCAATACGAAAGAAACACCCATTTTAGACTGGCAAGAAAGAAACAATGCCCTTTTAAAGGCGCTTCGTAATCATAAAATAAAAGCTGCTTTGTTTGTTTGCGGCATGCGGATTGATGATTCCAATGGCAAAAATTTAGTACACCAATGGGATACACAAAAGCATTTAATTTGTAATCATTCTTATTCCCATTCCTACTTTAATGCAAAGTCCAAAACGAGTGCTGCCTTTATTGCAGATTTTCACAAAGGTGATAGCATGATACAGCATTACAAAAACTACACAAAATTATTTAGATTTCCCTATTTAAAAGAAGGTGATACCGCATATAAAAGAGATTCTATGCGAATGGCTATGGCGCTCAACGGATATAAAAATGGACATGTGACTATTGATGCATCCGACTGGTATATCGATGCTCAAGTGATTCTTGCTCTAAAAAAGGATTTAAAAGCCGACTTAACTCCCTACAAGGAGTATTATATAAAACACATACTAGACCGTGCAAATTATTACGATGGACTTGCACAATTGGTTTTTAAAAGAAAAATAAAGCATACTCTGTTACTCCATCATTCTTTACTAAATGCTTTATTCCTAGACGATTTACTAACTGCCTTAAAAAGCAACGGATGGAAACTTATCGATGCACGACAAGCCTATAAAGATGTTGTTTTTACTCAACAGCCAGCTATTGAACCCTGTGGTGAAAGTATTGTATGGCAATGTGCCAAACAAGATGAGGCGATTTCAAAAACCTTGCGTTACCCAGCCGAAGATGGAGACTATGAAAAAGAACCTCTTGAGGACTATATTACAGCATATCAATTGAAAAAAAATGCCAAATAAAGTTGATGCTTAAACTATAATTGTTATAATCGTTATACATGTACTTAATTCAATTAAATTGTGTATTTTTGGTTTATATCGTAATCTATATTTTATATCATTAAATGGTGCATCATACTTGTCTTAACTGCGGAAAAAAAGTAACCGATAACTATTGTTCGGCTTGTGGTCAAAAGACCGATACGCATCGCATATCGCTAAAAAATTTTATTTTTCACGATGTCTTACACGGTACTTTTCATATAGAAAAAGGAATGCTCTTTACTGCCAAACAAGCACTTGTACGTCCAGGTAAAGCCGCATTAGAGTATATTGCAGGTAAAAGAGTAGCGTATTATAATGTATTTTATTTGATCTTGATTGTCGTTGGTTTAATGTTGTTTTTTCGTCATTTTTATGAACAACTCGATAGGGATAATACCAGCATCATACACGAAACCAAACACTATATAAACGAAGCCAGTAAAAAATTTGACCTTTTAATTACCCAAAAAAGCAAGCTCATTATTTTTCTTTTTGTTCCATTTGGAGCATTGAATAGTTTGTTTTTGTTTAGACGAAAAAAGTTAAACTTGAGTGAACACGCAATTTTGTCGGGAATGATATTATTGGGCATATTATTGATATCCTTAATGGCGCATATTCTTTTTTACTTTAATCTTATTGTGGAAGGGGATATCGTTGCCAAAATAATTGATTATTCGTCGCCTACTCTCATTGTATTTTACGTTGGGTATGCCTATTATAATGCATTTAGTACCGATTATTCGAAGTTCGGTATGGCAAGCAGAGTGTTGCTGTTTTATGGTTTGCTTTTTCTAGAAGCCTATTGTTTGTTTCTTATCGCTTTTGGTTTTATTACCGATTGGAAATTTGGTACGATTTCTTTCTCTCTTTAGTCGCATTGCATCGAAATATACGTTGTCGTATAGGATAGAAAATGAAACTTTTCTGTATTGTTATGTAGGCTGTACTAGTGGCTAAGTTAACCTGTTTTTAAATCTGTAGCTTCAAAAAAAAGACACAAGGCATAGCCTCGTGTCCTGTTAAATTAAACTTTTATTTTGATATTCATTTTTGTATTGGGTAACTAGTACCCTCTAAACGTACCTAACAATGTTCTAGGTTAATACCACCGCTCCCATATACATACTGGTAGCATAGAGTTTGTCGTTGTCGGACGCTAGTGTCATCCATACATGAACGTTCAAACCTGCTAGGTATGCGGGTAGAATAAGATTTGTAGCACCATCACTCCTATCTCCTGCATTTAGGGAGTATACCATTGTTTTGGTTGTCGGTTCGTATACCGCCAAAATCACTTTGTCTGTTACTTTGGCTTCTCCTTGACCAGCGTTGTTAGTCCAAGTAAAATCAATGCTGGTTGCCGCAGCCGCTATAGCAGTTGGATCCTGGAAACCTAGTAAATCTCCTTTGCTTATTTGTACTTTGTTGTACACAATTTGAAAGTTAGGGTCTACATAGTGGGTGGCTTCTTTCATGTGATACGACATGGCCTGATTGCGACGGGTTTTGTCGGTGGTATCACTGCCATAGTATTTGCTAATAATAGCTTGCATAGGTGTTAGAAAGGCCGTTACGGTACTAAACTTTAAGCGTTGCAACAACTGTGTTTCGGTTGCAATACGTGTTCCTTTACGAGGCAAACTGCGTAATACGTCTTTGCCTCTCCATGTAGCGCCTACTACTGGACCTACTTTGCCTGAAAAGGCTCCTAGAATTCCTTTATTATATGTTCCCATAAAATTTTTTTTTAAAATGTTAAACTTATTTTTCTTTTAGTTGTTTCTCGAGATGTAACTAATTGAAATCAAAGATACCATAGCGGTTTATAACTGCCAACACGCGCGCCATTAGTGACTGGTTTTGAACGGTTTTGACTGGTTTTTACTATTCTTGACCGCATTAACCGTTTTTTTAGGGGTTTTGTTCGTACTTTCTCCACAAAAACAGCCGTTTTTACGAACCCGCTACGAACAAAGTACGAAGGAAAGTGGATGAAAAGTGAAAAAAAGGGTATGCTTTAATTTTCTACGCAAAGTCAAGCTTCGTTGTAAAAAGTGATTGTCAAATTTTAAAAATTAAAGTATTTTTTTTGTAAATTTGAAATTACAATAAGCTATGTTATTTAGCAATAAGTTATTAATCTATAAAGCTATTAAACAGCACATTTAGATAATAAAAAAAGCGACAACTTATGGTTGCCGCTTTGAATGTTTTCACAACGGAATAATCCTTATTGTGAATTGCTTCAAAATTGTAATGCAATAATACAAATTAAATTTTAATACACCATTACGGTTTTCCGTAAATTAAAAATATTTCTTTAAACTAATTTTAGCGATTAAAACAGTATAGCATGAAAAAAATATTAGGTTTAGATTTGGGAACAAACTCAATTGGATGGGCATTTGTTCATGAAGGAGAAGAAAATGAAACTTCTTCAATTATTAGCACTGGAGTAAGAATTGTTCCATTAACAACTGATGAGGAATCTGATTTTAAAAAAGGTAATACTATTTCTATAAATGCAGATAGAACTTTGAAACGTGGAGCAAGAAGAGGATTACAACGCTTCAAACAAAGAAGAAAAGCTGTATTAGAATTGTTCAAAGGCATAAAATTTATAACTGATGAATTTGTTTATGCAGAAGAAGGAAAAGGAACTACATTTTCATCCTATCAAATTAGAGCAAAAGCTGCTACAGAAAAAGTGTCTAAAGAAGAATTGGTTAAAGTGTTGTTGATGCTTAATAAAAAACGTGGTTATAAAAGTAGTAGAAAAGCGAAAACAATTGAAGAGGGGGAAGTAATTGATGGAATGACAATTGCAAAAGAATTGTTTGAAAACAATCTAACTCCTGGACAGTGGGTATATAATTCATTAAGTAAGGGAGGAAAATTTATTCCCGATTTTTATCGTTCAGATTTGCAAAAAGAGATTGAAGATATTGTTAAATTTCAAAATAAATTTCATTCAGAGATTAACAATGTGTTGATTGAAAATTTAAAAGGAAAATCAAGAACACTTACTTCACAGTACTTTACTAAAGTATTAAAAATAGAATTAGCAGAAAATAAAGGAAGCAAA
>CAZLEU010000186.1:0-4089 GCA_964558625.1 uncultured Flavobacterium sp. | reverse complement strand
TACTTGGTGTTTCATCTACAGAATTTTTAAGAAACGAAAGACTAAAAATTGCCACTGAATTACTCAAAAAAGGAAATGGTAATATTTCGGATGTTGCTTATGCAGTCGGATTTAATGATGTGTCTTATTTTTCTAAATGTTTTAAAGAAATGTATAATTGCACACCAAGTGAAATAGCAGATTCATCGAACTCTAAAAAGAATAATTAAATTTAAACTGCTATAATTTTAAATGCCAAAGCCAAAACTTTGGCATTTTTTTTTTGGGGATAAACTCCCGATTTTGCTGACTTGTAACATCATGTTACAATACTTATAACTGTTGTTACAATATTCATAATGATTGTTTTTGGTTCTATGCAACTTTGCCTTGTTGAACAATTAAAAACAATAATTATGAAAAACTTAAAAAAAACAATTACAAAAATTATGCTAGCTATAGTAGCGATTTTTTCTTTTTCATTAGCGAGTTCTTGCTCAGGAGATGATGGAAAAGATGGCATAAATGGAACAAATGGTATCGATGGCATAAATGGTACAAATGGTACAAATGGAACAAACGGAACCAATGGCACGAACGGAACCAATGGTAATGCTAACGTAATTGCATCCAATTGGATAGATGCAAATTGGGGATTACGTAACGATCCTACTTGGAAAGAAATGTTAATACCCGTTCCCGAAGTAACTCAAACTGTTTTGTCAAACAATTGTTTGGTAATGGTGTATGCAAAACAGTACGGAACAAGTTCTATATATCCGCTGCCATCATCTGGTAGATGGTCAAATACTAAGTATAATTATAATTTTGGCAATAATACTACGGGATATGGTGGGATTATTCTAGAACTTGTTTCTACAAATGGAGTTGCACTAACCGAATATCAGGCTGATGCGTATAGAGGGAATCGATTTAGATATGTAATAATTCCTGAAGCTGGAGCAGGTCGTGGAATTTCAAAGACTGATTATTCCAAAATGACCTATCAAGAAATTTGCTCAATGTTTAATATTTCTCAATAATTAATTTAAAATTTAAAGATCATGAAAACAATTTTTAAAACTCTCGCAATTTTATTTATCTCTATTTTATCTATTTCTTGTAATAATGACGATGACAATTCATCATCAGATTCTCCACAACCTACCAATGATAATTTTATTAGAGCAACGGTGGATGGTGTTTTTTATGAAGCAACAGGAACAGCAGTTACTGGAGATCAAAACGCATTGGCGTTTAACTTTAGAAGCGACATTTCGGGAGCAGGAACGGGCTTTGATATTTCTATAAATGGACAAGCAGCAGTAGGAACATATGCACTTAATTATTCTAATGCAGCAACTGCTGGTAGACTTAATTATAAGTTAAACGGTGATATATATTCTTCAGGAATTTGTAATACATCTTCTGGTACGCTCACCATTAGTGCTATTAGTGGTAAAACGATTGTAGGAACTTTTGCCTTCACAGGAAAAAAAGCATTGGGTTGTTCTAGTCCTGCAAAAGTTATTACAAATGGGGCTTTTAAAGTTACATTTCCTTAACCAATTAACTATCCTTAAGATTGCGAACAACCACACAAAAAAAACATGAGTTTGTTGTAGTTCTGTAATCATTTCAAAATAGCAATGATGCGTAAAAAGCCAATAAAATATGAATCAAAAATTGAAGAACTGCCTTCAAATAAAATTTATATTAATGTAAATAATATGAAAGAAGGTGATTATGAATTGAATATTGTGCATAAAAATATTTTGATAAAAAAAACCACTTTTAAAAAGAAATAGTATGAAAAAGATAGTAACTTTTTTATTGTTTTTCCCTGTCTTATCTTTTGCCCAAATTGGAATAAACACAACTACACCAAAAGCTGCATTAGATATTGAGTCAGCCAATAATGGTGTATTGATTCCAAGAGTTCAACTAAATGACGATTTGGATAGTACTACTATTGTAAATCCAAATGGTGGCGGATTAGAAATTTCAACATTGGTTTATAATATTGCTGCTTCAGGAGTTACTCCAAATAATGTCGAAGCAGGTTTTTACTACTGGAATGGAAGCAAATGGTTGTCAATTTCGGGAAACGCTGATAAATGGTCGTTGAAAGGAAATGCACAAACAAATCCAGCAACTTTATTTGGAAATGATTTTACATCAGGTGAAAATTTTATTGGGACAACCGATTATAAAGATTTTCTTTTCGGCACTAATAATAGACCAATAATGAAGCTAACTGCTTTTGGCAACATAGGAATAGGAATAGATAATCCGTCTGCAAAATTACATATATATGACAATAGTCATTATGTAACAACTTTTATAGATAAAAGAAATATTTCAGATGGAATAGGAGGTTTAACTTATATACCACCAACATTTGTTGCTAAAACTACTTCTACAGGTGGTGGTACGAGTGAAGTGTATCACAATTCAGAGTTTATAGCAAATGGTATAAACTCAGCTACAAATGTTGCTGGTTTTTTTAGTGCTAGC
This sequence comes from uncultured Flavobacterium sp., assembly GCA_964558625.1. GTDB lineage: Bacteria > Bacteroidota > Bacteroidia > Flavobacteriales > Flavobacteriaceae > Flavobacterium. The sequence continues at coordinate 1,593 of CAZLEU010000186.1, read as the reverse complement.
CAGGCGGCAAATAATTATGCAATAATTGTTCCTGAAAATGGTGGAAATGTTGGGATAGGAATTACAAATCCAACCGAAAAGCTGCATGTTTTTTCAAATTTAGATATAAATAAAAGTAGCATATTAGGATTTTCTTCACAAGCTTCTGTCACAGCTGATTTTTTGAATGTTGGTGTTAAAGGTATCGGAAATGGTAGTGGAAGTTATGGCTTCGGTGTTGGTGTTCTTGGAACGACAGATATAAATACGACATGGAATTCAACAGGAGTTTATGCACAACTTGGTACTCTAAATCCATCATTTAGTAGCTTTACCAGTAGTAATCAGGCTTTAGTAGCAAACGGAAATGGACTTGGTCGTGCTGCAATGTTTCTTGGAGGTAATGTAGGTATTGGTCTTCCACTAACGACAAATCCATCTACTTTATTGCATATAAATAGTTCTACAAATGGAGCTGTCAGAATTGTTGACGGTACAGAAGCAAATGGAAAAGTTTTAACTTCAAACGCAACAGGCATAGCAACATGGCAAAATCCAATTCCATCAGGGTTTACTCATTATATTGGTGAAGCTTTTCTTGGAGGTAGAATTTTTTACTTGTATAAAGGTCCTGATGGACTTGAACACGGTTTGGTTGTATCATTAACAGAAAGTGGCCCACTCAGATGGCAAACGACGTCTACCTTGGTTAACGCAAATAGAACAGAAGACGGTGCTTATAATACAAACCTAATGACTGATAGTCCGGCTGCAGCTTATGTAGCTACTTTAGGAGCAGGTTGGTACATACCCAGCTTGGACGAATTTGTATTATTATTCACTAATAGATACAATGTGCAAAAAGCATTGCGAGCCGCTGGTGAAACACTACTATCATATACTTTTAACTTTTGGACAAGTACTGAAACGTATCAAACAAATGCCTTAATTTTTAATGGTGCTTTTGGATTTGCTGAACAAAGACTGAAAACTGACGCTCATCCTGTTCGCGCCATAAGATCTTTTTAAAAATAAAAAATTAACCTTAAATAAATTACATATGAAAACAATAATTTCAAAACCAATTCTAGCATTATTTATGCTTACAGTATGTCTGCAATCCTGTGATGGAGACGATGATTCACCCACACCAACTGCTAAAACACCTGAGTTTTTTTATGCCGAGGGTGGAGCAACAACTATGTCAACAGTTGCCAATCCGTATGTGTCGGCATCTTCAAAAACAATTTATGCCAAAACGGGTGATAACACCATTATCGAAATACATTTAGCATCTCTAGCAGTTGGAACGTATGCAATTAACGATATAAATAGCTTTGTTTACAAACCAACACCAACCCAAACATGGACTTCTATTTCTGGTACAGTAATGATTACCCGAAATGAATCAAATACTTTGAATGGTGGTTTTGAAATGAATGCAGGAGACGGTATAGCAACGGTTAATTCTGTATCAGGAAACTTTGCAAATATTCCAATTAATCCATAAAAAAGGAAAGTATGTCTACCATTAAAATATTTAACATAAATATGAATATAATTAGTTAATTTTGAAAAAAATTAATCTTTTATAGAAATGAAAAAAAACATCTT
>CAZLEU010000185.1:0-4110 GCA_964558625.1 uncultured Flavobacterium sp. | reverse complement strand
CAAGAATATTTTCTATTGCTCTTGCTTGATATTCGTTAATATCTTCAATACATATAACATTATTATCTCTTTTTCTTTTTAATCTATCTAAACAAGTATTGTAAGTTATTTTATAAATCCATGTCGAAAATTTAGATTCACCTTTAAATTTGTTTAATGAATTAAATATTTTTATAAAAGTATCTTGTGAGACTTCTTCTGCTTCTTCTTTGCTTTTCAGCATTTTATATGCTAAAGTAAACACCAAATCCTTATATTGATTTACCAATACAGAAAATCCGTTTACATTACCGTTGATTATTTGATTAATATAATATTGATCGTCAATAAAAGCCATATAATCATAAGACGACAACAATTCAAATTAGGTTACAAGATATTGCAAAAAAAAAAATAATATTTATGTAACCTAATTTGAATTGTTGTCGTCATAGTTTATGAAAACATTAATTATTAATCAATTTAAATTAAAAAATTATGGACGAGGGTATTTTAATTCCAATAAGTATATTTTCAGCAATTTTTGGTATTGCTTATCTTTATTTTTCTACAAGAAATAAGGAACGACTAGCTCTTATAGAAAAAGGAGCAGATGCAAGTATTTTTCGTAAAAACGGAAATTCATTTCAAAAAATAATCCTTTTAAATTTGGCGCTTTTGCTAATTGGTGTAGGAATTGGGATTTTTATTGCATTACTATTAGTAACCTACACTTCATTAGATAGTGGTGCTATTTATCCTGCAATGATATTTTTAATGGCAGGAGCATCGTTACTATTAGGTTATAATATGACTAAAAATATTGACAACTAAAGTAAGAATCAATCAATCAATCAATTACAAAAAAAATCATTATGAAAAATCAATCAATTTATTCAATATTAAAATTTATAACTCTGCATATCACCATTTTATTAGTTACAACAAATGTGAGTTATGGTCAAGACAAAGCAAAACAAATAGATAACTTGCTTAATTCTCTTTTTAGCGCAAAAAAAATAAATGGAAACTTTCTCATTGCAGAAAATGGAAAAGTAATTTATAAAAAAAGTTTTGGCATTGCTAATGAAGAAACTAAACAATCACTAAACGAAAATTCAATATTTGAAATTGCCTCAGTTTCGAAACAATTTACAGCTATGGCTATTATGATGCTTAATGAAAAGGGCAAACTAAATTTAGATGATACACTATCAAAGTTTATACCTGAGTTAGCATTTTATAAAGGTATAACTATTAGACATTTGCTTAACCATACCAGTGGCTTACCTGATTATATGGAATTATTTGAAAAGATTTTTGATCAATCTAAAATTGCAACTAATAATGACATTATAACAGTTTTTGCAAAAAGACAGCCTAAGGAAATTTTTGCCCCAAACTCAAAACACGAATATTGTAATACAGGTTATGCTTTGTTGGCTTCAATTATTGAAAGAGTTTCAGGAGAAAGCTATGACAAGTTTCTACAAAATTCAATTTTTAAGCCTTTAAAAATGAACAATACATTTGTTTACAAAAGAAGATTAGCCCCAAAAAAAGTAGATAACTATGCATACGGGTATGTATTTTCGGATAGTTTAAAAAAATATGCCTTACCAGATAATTTTAAAGAGACAGAGTATGTAATTTTACTTGACGGTGTTGTCGGTGATGGAGGTATAAATTCAACAGTAAACGACTTATTAAAATGGGATCGTGCATTGTATACAAACAAGCTTTTGTCAAATAAAGCAATGAATGAAATGTTTAGTACTACAATATTAAACGATGCAACACAAATTAAATATGGCTATGGTTGGCAATTAGAAAATCATGATGAATTTGGAAAAATTGTTTATCATGGTGGGGGATGGCCGGGCTACGCAACTTTTTTTGCCAGACACATTACGGATGATAAAACAATAATTATACTTCAGAATCATGATAACATTATTTTGCCCTTAAATTCGATTAGAAATATTTTATATAACAAAAGTGACCTAAATAAAATAAACATAAGTCCTAAGGAACTTCAAAAATTTGTTGGTGATTATGAACTTCAACCAGGTTTTACAATTGAGATTGAAAGACAAAACGACCAGCTTTATGCAAAAGCAGCTGGACAACCTACACTTGAGCTTATTCCAAAAACAGAAAACAGCTTTCTATTAGAAGAGATAGGAGCTCAAATTATGTTTAGCTTCAACTCTGATGGAACTCCCAAAAGCCTACTATTTTCTCAGGACGGAATGAAAATGGAAGGTAAAAAAATAAAATAACTGACTAAACTTTGCTGCAAAAGAGATCAAAGATTTAACTAGATTTAAAAATACTAGCACTCATATCAATCAAAAAATCAAATGAAAATTATCAATATTAAATCAACTCTTTTACTTTTAATTGTTTTAATCTTTATATGCAATCCACTATGCTATGTATATTCTCAAAACATTGAAAATAAAATAGACAGTTTACTTGCTACCGTATTCAAAGATAAAAATGGACCTGGTGGGGAATTTTTGATAGCGAGAGCAGGAAAACCAATTTACCAAAAATCATTCGGTAAAGCCAACCTTGAACTGGATGTAAATTTAGCTCATGAAAATGTATTCCAAATTGGATCAATGACCAAACAATTTACAGCAATTTCTATTCTAATATTGGAAGAAAAAGGTAAGTTATCTGTTAATGACCCTGTTTTAAAATACATTCCAGATTATCCAATGGGAGATAAAATTACTATACATCATCTCTTGACACATACTTCGGGTATCAAAGATTTTACAAAAATGAAATCGTTACGTGATATTTCTCAAAAAGAAATGACGCCAAAAATGATGGTCGATTTTTTCAAAAATGAACCTGTTGATTTTGCACCAGGCGAAAAATTTGACTACAACAATTCAGGATATGTGGTTTTGGGATATATAATAGAAATAGTATCAGGTGAAGAATATCAAGATTTTATTCAAAAAAATATATTTGATAAAGCAGGCATGACTAAATCGTATTATGCTAGTGACAGAAAAGTAATTTTGAATAGAGCATATGGTTATCAAAAAAAAGAATCTGGTTATGTAAATAAAACGCAAATTAGTTTTAGTGTTCCGTTTTCATCTGGATCATTAATGTCAACAACAGGTGATATGTTGAAGTGGCAAAATGCTTTAAATCAGAATCTATTACTGAATCCTAAAACACTAAAAAAGGCATTTACAAAATATAAATTAAATAATGGCGATGAATTCACTTATGGTTATGGTTGGCATTTAATTGATGTAAACGGAATTTCAATTAGAAGACATGGAGGAAGTGTGTTTGGCTATAAATCAATGGGAGTTTATGTACCAAGTGAGGATATTTATGTTGTAGGTTTGAGTAATTGCGATTGTAATTCACCAACACAAGTAACCGAAGAAATAGCTTTATTGGTTATGAAAACATTAAAAGAGGATAGAGCCAAAAAAATAGTTCACTAATAGCATTATAAAGAATTCAAGGTTTATGATGAGTCTTAACTTCTTTGTTTTCTTATTCAGATTTAATGAAAACAGGTCTGATAATACTAAACTAAACTAGTAAATTTAAATAAAAAATCCATCAGCTTTTTTGATGGATTTTTTATAAATATATGAGATTTATTTATGCCATATTTTCAACACTTTGTTCAGCCAATTTTGCATATGTTCCGTTTACTAATTTTTCACGGATGGCTTCAAAAGCAGTCAGTGTTTCTTCAATATCTGCAAGAGTATGAGAAGCGGTTGGTATCATTCTTAATAAAATCATTCCTTTAGGTATGACAGGATAAACTACTATAGATAAGAATATTCCATAATTTTCTCTTAAGTCATTTACCATAACCATTGCTTCTGGAATAGAACCTTCAAGATAAACAGGGGTTACACAAGTGTTGGTATCACCAATGTTAAATCCTTTGGCTTTTAGACCACCTTGTAATGCATTTACGTTTTCCCAAAGTTTGTCTTTCAATTGAGATGATTTACGTAATAACTCTAGACGTTTTAGCGAACCTATAGTTTGTATCATTGGCAATGCTTTGGCAAACATTTGCGAACGTAAATTATATTTCAAATAATCAATAATATCTTTATCTGCTGCAACAAA
>CAZLEU010000184.1:0-4122 GCA_964558625.1 uncultured Flavobacterium sp. | reverse complement strand
AATCTTAATAAAATAAGCAACAAAAACGAAATTATAGAATGTGCAATAATAAAATTTCTCACATTTGATAAATCTTTTTTGCTGCAATACAAGTAAATTGGGATATCAATTAACAGTAAAATAGTGAATACCACTGAAACCAAAAAATAGGGTGGAAGTATTGTTGTATGCCAACCAGGAACTACTGATGTTGCTGGATCAAATGAAAAAGCATTAACCAGAAGCAATACTAAAATTAAAATTAGTAGAATTGGTATTATTTTTTTCATAGTTATGAATTGTCGAGTGTTTTTTATAATTTGTTATGCATGTAAAAGGTGAAAAATTACTTTTCCATTTCCTTAAAAAAAAATTAAATATAGTTGACCAGTATTTTTAATATCTACACTGATAAACCATATTTTTTTATTATCGTTTTCTGATATATTGAATTTGAGTTCAACATTAGAACTTATTACAAATGGATATTTTGCAGATATTATTTGCTTTGCATATTCTATTGCTTTTTCTTTAGTATTAAAAATTTCAAAATCTGTATGTTCTTCATTTTTAAAACTAAATACTTTTTCCTTTTCAAAAGAATCTGTCCATTTTTGAAACTTCATCTGTCTATAATAAAACATAGAATCTTGTGCATTATTTAATATAATTTTTTGATCTAATTTTTTTTGTGAATTACAAGAAATCGACCCCAAGAAAATAATTGACAATAAAATATATTTCATCATTGTGGGTTTATGGTTTATATCTCTAGCTTTTGCCAATAGTAAGATGCATGCGTTAGATCGGGTGCCTACGGAACTACTTTTTTTTCGCTAATAAAAACGAAATTAAGGAAAAACGAAATTCAAACTACCGTGTACCAACACTTTTATGAAACTGCTGTTAGCTGTTCGGCTATTTTAGCTAATATTTTTGTTCATTTATTGATTTAGTGATTTTTGATTTAACATTTCCAGTATGTTCGGTTGTTTTTGTTTCAATTAACATAATTGAACACTCTTTTGTAGAAGAAACTCTATGATTAATCCCCTTTTTTACTACATACAAATCACCTTCATTCATGATTAAATCATTTTGATTTTCTACTTCCATTACTAAACTTCCTTTAATTATATAGAAAAGCTCATCTTCATTTTCATGATTGTGCCAAGGAATTTCTTGGCCTTTTATTTTTACAATTTTAATATATTGGTCATTTACTTCACCAATTATTCTTGGAGAAAAGTATTTATCTATACTTAATAATTCTTTTTCTAAATTCATGATTTTTAAGTTTTTTTAAAATTATTTTCCTTCTTTAAGGGATTTAAAATAGAGAAATGTACCAATTGATAATAATAAAAATACACTTATAATTGAACTTCAATTCTTATTGCATCAACAGTAAATAAATTGGACTTTCAAATTTCGATTTAATAATAGTTTCCAAATCATTTAATCCAGTGAGATTTGAACCATAAAAGAATTGTACAAAATTCCAAAAACTATTTTTGTAATTGGAAATACAATTTTTTGATTGATGATTTGACGTAAGACATATCAAATAGTTACATAAAAATAATATTTAAAATTTTGGAGTTATTTATACTCTGATAGGTGAATCTATGGATGGAGACAAGCAGACAGCGTCTTGGTGCTTTTGGCAGTGGTGTAATTTACTCACTGACACATTGTATATGTCTGCTAAATTAGTTTTATAAAAACCAAACTCACCTAAAACATATCCTACAAATATAAAAAAGCCTTACTCAAAAAAGTTCAAGTAAGGATTTAATTATTAACACTATATGGTTTAAAATTCCAAATGAGATTCCTACGGAATGACAAGTTTGTGGTGAACAACAAGTTTGTGAAGAATGATAAACTGTGTGTAAACTGTTGGCTGTTCTCTAAAAACTACTTTCTTCCAACCCAAACTAAGACTTCTGTTCTTTGTTAAAGTAAACCAAGTAGTAGTACATTTGTTTTTCTTCGTCCCAGCCTTTTTCTACATATTTTTCGGCACTTTCTGGGTTGATGAAATCTAGTTTTATCTGAATATTAGTATCGAGGTTGATGACGTTTTTTATCGATTTTCTAGCATCACTTACCGCTGCATTGGCAATAGGGAATGAGGTAATATCTTCGATTGAGTATTTTTCTCCTTTATCAACTTTGTAGTTTTTGAATTCCGAAATCAAATCGGGATTGTCAATTACTTCGTTCATAAAGTTGGTTTCTTCAAATGCATCGTTTTTGGCAAAATAATTTACCGAACGGTTCATAAACATGACTTCTTCTTTCTTGTCTTCGGCTGGCAAAACAACGTCTTTGGCAAATCCTTGACAGAATTTTAAATACTTTTTGGTAATAAAGTTTTCGTCTTCAAACGCATCTACATTTAAGAAATGTTCTAACCAATAGCGCGCATCATAGCGGTTGCTATCCACAGTTAGAATTTTGTAACCTTCTTCTTGTTTGTAGTTAAAAATAAGACAACCTTTATCTAGTTTGTTCAGGTTAATTCCATGTTGCAAATGCATTTCGAGATTAGAACCTTTTTCTTCAAATTGTAAAAAATCGCTTTGAATTTCGCTTTTAAAAATGCCAATAGCATCCACCACATTATTATCGATGTTGATATTGGTTAAGTAGGTAACATATACTTCTCCGTTTTTAATATGTGGATGATTGGATTGATCAAATAGGTGTTGTGTTATTTTTTTTGATACTTCATGAATAGTCGTCGGATTAGCAAAAATTTCAGCCGAAAAAGTATACATTTCGTTGTAATCTATATCAATTTCGTGTGCGAACTGATAATAGTTTTCTTCTTTATCACGAAACGGTTTCAAGAAAAACTCTTTCAATAACGGTGTGATTTCGTCGTTAATTGCAAAAGTGTTTTCCGATAAAAAGATAGCTTCGTTACGGCTTTTGTTTCCTACTCGGTGAATAGATAAGCTGTCGATGTGTGTGTTATATAGGTTAATCATTTTTTATTTTTTAAAAGTTTAAAGTGGTTTAAAAGTGTATGGTTGTTTAATTTTAAACGTTAAACAATTTTAAACTTTTTTAATTCCAGTTTTCCTCAAATCCGTAATCTTCAAAGCTGTCGTCACCGCCAAACATGTCCAGATCGTCTTCGTCTAGATCGTCTTCAAACTCATTATAAGCTTCTTCATCGTCTTCGGCTGTGAAATGTTTTTCCATTGCTTCTGCAGGCATTTCGCCGTGAGAGAATAGCAAGTCTGGATAAGTAACACCAGCTTGAATTTCTTCTATAGCGGCCAATTCTACTAAAAATGTCCACATATTGATAAAGTCATACACATAGATGATTTTGGTATTTTCTTCGTCTAGTATATCCGATAACTGATAATCACTCATAACACGATTTTCACCAGGAACATCACCAGCGTCAAACATCGGAATCTCATCTTCTTGATTCCAAGTATCGTCGCACGTATAAAACGAAGCCACCTCTAGTCCGTCAAAACCATAAGCGTTTACAATGGCATTGTGTAAATCCTCTAAAGTAGCGTCTTCTTGTATCGCAATATCCCTGATGACATCCTCTTCTGCATCGAGAATTACTCTAAATTTATAAATCATAATCATTATTTTTTTCGAATGCCAAAGGTAAAATTTTAATTATGAATTACGAATTATGAATTGTAATTGTTGATAAGATTTTTTTAATTGAAATTCGTTTGAAAATGGAATAGATTTTTAATCTTGTTACAACTCATCCTTAAAATTCTACAATTCAGTAAACATAAATTTCATAGATTCGTTTTTTGCTGCATATTTGCCTCATCAAAACAAAATAACTATGCAACCAACAAATCAAAAATCAGCAAACAAGCAGTGGTCACTGCTAATCATTTTACTATTAATAAGCTTATCGGGGTTTTCCCAATCCATTATTTCAGGAATTGTTTTAGATAACAAAAACAAACCAATTGAAGGTGCCAACATCTTTATAGAAGGAACTTATGATGGAGCTACTTCAAATGAAAAGGGACAATTTAGTTTTACAACCGATGCGAAAGGCAATCAAGTTTTAGTGACAAGTTATCTAACATTTGAAACTTTAAAAATCCCAATTGTTGTTGAAGATTTCAAAGAGAAAACAAT
>CAZLEU010000183.1:0-4141 GCA_964558625.1 uncultured Flavobacterium sp. | reverse complement strand
TTCTAAACTCATGCGAAATATTGGCAAAAAATCTCGATTTTAGTTCGTTTAGCTCGTTCAGCTTTTGCGCCGTTTTTATCTTATTTCGGTAACCGTAAAACAGAAATGCTCCTAAAGCAAGAAGCAAACCAACAATACTTAGATAAATATAGTTTTGTTTTGTAGTGACTTCAGAAAGGAACTTTATTTCTTGTTCCTTCTTTTCTGTTTGGTATTTGGCTTCAATTTCGGTTGCTGCTTCTGTATTTTGCTTGGCGTTTAAACTATCATTAATGACCAAATATTTTTCTAAATTAATATATGCTTTATCATAGTTTCCATTTCTTTTATAGGACTCTGCTAATTCATATAAACTTCCTGAATAAGGACCAATATCAATCGTTTTTTCTTTTTTAAATAGTTCAATTGCTTTTTCATACTCTTCAATTGCTTTTAAATTGTTATTGTTCTGAACATAATAACCAGCAAAAGCCCAATGGGATCTAGCCATTCCATTAATATTATTTGCATTTGAATTTATTTTTATATTTTCCAAATAATATTTTTCGGCTAAATCATTTTTGCCCCACAATCTGTACAAAGAAGCATAGGCTAATTGTGTTTGAGATATATTGGATATGTTGTTGGTTTTTTTGAAATACTCATCAGATTTATCCAGTAATTCAAGGGCTTTTTCAAATTGTTGTTTGTTGACATAAACAGAGCTTACCAATAATCCAACACTGTAGTATTCGTCCAATTCTTTTATTTTATATGCCAATTCATAAGCTTTATTAAAATACGTTTCTGCTCTATCAAAAGGCTTTTTCAAACCATCTTCATATCCCCTTAAAAACAAATATCCTGTGTTTACAAAAGATTTTATTAAAGTTACATTCTCGATTTTATTCTTAGAAGCCAATTCTTCAATTTTTTGATAATATGTTATTGATTGTTTGTCTTCAATTTTGTTATAATGAATATTTCCAAGGATTAAATACGATTTCAAAAGAGCATCAACATTATTATCTCTTGTCGCTATTTGTTCCGCTTTTTTACCAAAAGAGTAAGCTTCATTTTTTTTACCTTTTTTGAAAAGTGAATTTGCAATTGTTATGTAAGACTGTGTTTTTAAATTTGAATTTGTTGATTTTTCGGCTAGTTTAGTTGCTTTTTCAGCATAATAATATGAGCTGTCAAAAGCTAATTGTTTTAATGCTACTTCAGATTTAGCAATAAGTTTTTTAATCGTCACTTCATTGCTCAATTGTGCATAACTAATTGCTGAAAACAATAATGAAATAAGTATTGATATAAGTATGCGCTTTTTCATAATAGCTACCAATTAATAAGTAAAGTTATGCAATTTTACTTAAAAAAAGTTTACTACGGTGAAACTATTGTAACAAATAAAATGTTACATTTAGCTCATTTGGCACTCATTTATAGCATTTTGAAAAAAATAGTTGTGGTAAATGGTTAACGTCCAATTACAATCCAATCGGTTCCATCACTTTGAATCATAAAGCGTTGATTAGCGGACAAAATGTTTATTGTAGTGTTTGTAACATCATCATAAACTACTCCTCCTAATGTTGTTATGGTTTTTGGAGAAATTCCGTTACTCCCGATAATTATAAAAATCTTTCCTTTAGTGGCAACTGCACTTGGTAGCTGAATACCCGAAACACCATTAAAAACTCTAACGGTATAATCTGTCATTAAAACTGCATGAACACCAGTAGCAGCGGCTGTTGATCGGTATGGCGAAATAGTATTATCAATCCCTTTCCATGATAATGTAGGGTTATCCCAATAATAGAATCCTGCAATATTAGCTCCAAATTGAGCTGTTAAATAAATAAGCATTGACTGTTGTGCAGCAGTTGGATTAGGTGTTGGAAAGTTATTTACTCTTGGTATAATTATCCCATCGGTGCTATTAGGGGCAAATGTATTGGAAGGTGCAATATGTAATTTTGCACTTGGAGTAGTTGTTCCTATTCCTATTTTTCCAGAAGCAGTAGTGGTTAAATCTAATCCATAAATTTCGTTTGCAATATTCATTTGGTTACTTCCTGTAGCATTTGGAACTTGAACCTGATTACCAATAGCTAAATTATTATCTCCAGATGTTAAATTACTCATGGCAAAATATCCTAAAGCAGTATTAAAACTTCCTGCATTATTACCTGTCAATGACCCTACTCCAAAGGCAGAATTTTGATTTCCATTTATATTTGCCAATAATGCATTAGTTCCAAATCCAACATTCTGAATTCCATCAATATTTTCTCTGAGTACTACATCGCCAAAAGCCGAATTTTGAAACCCACTTATATTCTTCATCATAGATACATTCCCAATTACCGTATTAGAATCTCCATTCTGATTTAACTCCATTGCTTTCCAACCTATAGCAATATTATACCCTCCAGTTGTATTACTTTTCAAAGCTTCCAACCCAATAGCTGTATTATTTGTACCAGTACTAGTCGTATTTAATGCATTTAATCCAAAAGAAGTATTGGTAGAATTAATTAATCCTGCTCTTTGATTAAATCTTCTAAAAACAATGTCTTTATCATCTATTGTTCCAATAAAATTTGTTGCCAAATTTGTACCTGTGTTTCCTATTAAATTCCAACCTGAAGATGCAGATGAAAGACTCGTCCAGATAGTTCCGTTGTAATACCAAAAACCCGAACTCAAATTTGTTTGATAAACCAATAAACCATTGGAAGGTGAAACAATGGCTAACCTTTGTGCTTCAGTCATTCTGGGAATTAATATACCACTCGTTGTTGAAGTAATGTCCAATGAAGAACTTAGATCTGGAGCAGTTGTTCCAATTCCTACTTGTGAATAATTTGAATTTACACCAAAAAACAGAATTAAAAAAAGTATATTTTTTATCATATCGATCAATATTTGTATATACAACTATTAATATAACAAATGAATATAAATAAACCCTACTTTTTTTCGACTTAATCTTAAAATCATTTTAAGAACTACTTCAAAATCCCTGAAAATAAGTCAGTTAATAAATTGTTAAAATAGACAAAATTTCATTTTAAAAGCAAAAAACAAGTCCAAAAAAGGTCATTTTGACCTAAACAATCCATTGGTACATAATTTGTATTTGGGTTGTTGTAAATAAAAAAAATGTTTAATTTAAATAATCACAACTATGAACTTAATAAAAAGAAACTCAGTACCATTTCCATCAATTATTGATGAATTATTAAAACCAGACTGGTTAGGTGGAATACAAAACTTTAACGCAAATGTTCCAGCTGTAAACATTAAAGAAACTGATACAAATTTTGGAATTGAATTAGCCGCTCCTGGAAAGACAAAAGAAGATTTTAATATCGAAATTGACCATAATGTATTGACTATTTCTTCTGAAGAAAAAAACGAAAAAGAAGAAAAAGACAATCGAGGAAAATATACTCGTAGAGAATTTAGTTATTCTTCTTTTAGAAGAGCTTTCACTTTACCAGAAAGTGTGAATTCTGATTCTATAAATGCAACTTATGAAAATGGTGTTTTACATGTAACGCTTCCAAAAAGAGAAGAGGCTTTACCAAAACCGAAACGTATGATTGAGATTGCTTAAATTTCAAGATCTCATAAAAAAACGCACTCGTTTAGTTACGAGTGCGTTTTCTTTTTTATAAATAATTTTTTATTTATGTTCTACCGAATAACTACCGTTTGATATATTTACCGTCTGTTGACCATTATTTGCTACAAAATTGAATGTTCCAACTAGACTTTTTCCAACATGACTTGTTACAGTTATTGAGCCACTAGTTATATTATATTCAGGCTCATTATCTCCATTTCCAAGTCCAACCTTGTAATTTGAATTTGTCATTACATTATAGGTTCCAGGTGTAGCATTTGAAGGTAAAGAAATCGTATAAATTCCAAAATCTGATCCTAAATTAGCATTGTTACCAAAAATTTCTATTGAGTTGAGTTCAGAATTTTGCGAAATCATTACAAATTTCCCATCACTATTGTCTGCGTCCATAGTAAAAATTTGCCCATTGTTTCTTTTTAAACTCATCGATCCATTACTATAAAATTCACTACTTATTACTTTAACATTATCAATAACACCATTACTAACGGTAATACTTGATGAGTC
>CAZLEU010000182.1:0-4266 GCA_964558625.1 uncultured Flavobacterium sp. | reverse complement strand
ATTATTTTACATAACAACACCAAAAACTTACAAAAATTTCATACAAAAAAACAAAATTCGTGTCAAAACCTAAATAATCCCCAACCCCAAAGCCAAAGACAAAACCAACAACAAAATAGCAACCGAATAGTGCAAAAACTGCAAGGTTACTTTTTTTAGTAATTTGTTGCCAATAAAAGCGCCCATCATAGCCGAAAGTGTGGCGCAGAGTAGTAACGGCAAGTTTTCTTGTAAATCTAGATTTAGAATTCGGGTAGCATAAACGCTAAGTCTCGTAAAATCAACAAACGACGAAATCACAACGGTTGTGCCAATAAAAGCTTCTTTGGTCAAGCCAGCACGAATTAAAAACGCACTTCGCAACGCACCTTGCGCACCAGTCAAACCGCCAAAAAAACCACTTAACGCTCCGCCCATTGGTAGTTTGGATTTGTCAAATTGTAAGTTGCTGAAATACGGTATCAAATCAATCACCGCAAAAAACATCATGAGTACCGCAACTAATAATTTTAAAGGAAATACTTCAAATGTTTTGTCCCAAAGTTGGTAGGAGTAAAGCGGTTCAAAATTGGGGATTTTTACCAAAAGAAACGCACCAATAAAAGCAAAAATCACCGCTGGAATTCCAAAATGAAGCAATACTTCTTTGTTGACATTTTTTCCAACCAAAACCAACTTGAAAATATTGTTAGAAAAATGAACCACGCCAGTTAGAGCAATCGCCACTTCTACAGGAAAGAAAATCATCATAACAGGCGTCAAAATAGTGCCCAATCCAAACCCAGAAAAGAAAGTGAGAATGGCAACAAGAAAAGCGACAATTGAGATAAGAAAGATTTCCATTTTTTTTAGTTCAAATATAAAAAAAACGTCCTCAATTGAGAACGTTTTTTATCTATTATTGAATTAAATTTTATTTAGAATTATAAACCAAAATAGCGTCTTTCAGTATCTGAACCGAACGAACTAAATCTTCTTTTTTCAAGACATACGCAATTCTCACTTCATTCAAACCAACACCTTTAGTCGAATAAAATCCAGCTGCTGGTGCTACCATAACGGTTTCTTTGTTATTATCATACGATTCTAGCAACCATTGTGCGAATGCATCGGCATTGTCTATTGGCAATTGTGCGATACAGTAAAAAGCACCTTTTGGAGTCGCTACTTTTACACCTTCAATTTTGTTCAATTCCGAAATCAAAATATCACGGCGTTCTTTGTATTCTTCAATAACTTCTACAAAATAACTTGCTGGCGTATCCAATGCAGCTTCACTAGCAATTTGAGCAAAAGTTGGCGGACTTAATCGCGCTTGAGCAAATTTCATTGCCGTAGCCATTACTTCTTTATTTTTAGAAACAATACAACCAATTCGTGCGCCACACATACTGTAACGTTTAGAAACCGAATCAATCATAATAGCATTTTCTTCAATGCCAGGGATAGTCATAACCGAATAATGTTTGTCGGTTTCGTCATATATAAATTCACGATACACTTCGTCAGCAATCAAGAATAAATCGTGTTTTTTTACCAAGGCTGCCAATTGCATCATTTCTTCTTGTGTGTACAAATAACCCGTTGGATTTCCTGGATTACAAATAAGAATTGCTTTGGTTTTGGGTGTAATTAATTTTTCAAATTCGGCAATTGGAGGCAAATCAAACCCTGTTTCAATTGTTGAAATTACAGGTACAACATTCACACCAGAAGCAGTTGAGAAACCATTGTAATTGGCATAAAAAGGCTCTGGGATAATTATCTCATCACCTTGGTCTAAACAAGTTCCCATGGCAAATAATAAAGCCTCAGAACCACCAGTTGTGATGATAATATCTTCGGTATTTATAGGTAAACCGTGGTTGATGTAGTATTGAGAAAGTTTTTTTCTATAGCTTTCAAAACCAGCAGAATGACTGTATTCTAAAACTTTAATATCTAAATTTTTTATAGAGTTCATGGCCACTTCTGGCGTTTTGATATCGGGTTGACCAATATTCAAGTGGTATACTTTATGACCTTTTTTCTTAGCGATTTCTGCGTAGGGTACCAATTTTCTAATTGGTGATTCTGGCATTAATTTTCCTTTGTTTGAAATTTTTGGCATTGTACTTGTTTTTAGTGTTGCAAATTTCGACTTTTTTTAGAGTTTAGCAATCATTTTGATTTTTTTATTGGTCATTTTTATTTAATTTTATAAAAAAATCTTGATGAAACTAAAGATAATTATCATTTTCTTATTTTTTATTTGCCAAAATGCATTTGCTCAAGAAGGCTTTCGCTTTGATACTGAAAAGGATAAAGTTGTGATTCCTTTTAAATTGATTAATAATTTAATTTTTATTCCAATAAATGTAAATGGAGTTGAGTTGAATTTTCTTTTGGATTCGGGTGTAGAAGAAACCATTCTGTTGAGTTTGGAAGAGAAAACAGAAGTAAGTCTCAATAATGTTGAAAAGATAAAGTTAAAAGGTCTTGGCGCAAATGAGGCAATTGAAGGGTTAAGGTCGACGGGAAATGTTCTAAAAATAAAGGAGTTAAAAGATTTTAATCATGAATTGTATATCGTTCTCGACCAAGATTTTAATTTTTCATCGCATATTGGTATTCCTGTTAATGGCATAATTGGTTATCATTTTTTCAAAAATCAAATTATTGAAGTAAACTATGATCGAAGAAAGATTATTGTATACAAAAACTTGGCTCCAAAGCTAAAGTCAAAGTTTCAAGCTATTCCTATCGAAATTCAGAAACAAAAACCCTACTGTACAACATTTGTAACATTAAATGAAAATAAATTGGAAGCCAAGGTTTTGGTAGATCTTGGTAATAGTGATGCTCTTTGGTTATTTCAGGATGTAAATCCTTTACTAAAAGTACCCAATCGAAATTTTGAGGATTATCTTGGCAAAGGATTTAGTGGGGAAATTCATGGTAGACGCGCCAAAATTGGAGCATTTGCAATTGGGGATTTTCGTTTACAATCACCAATAGTTGCAATGCCCGATACTATTTCGGTAAAAAGTGTTAATATGGTCAAGGATAGAGTCGGTTCTATTGGTGGCGAAATCATGAAACGTTTTACGGCTATTTTTGATTATAATGGGGGTAAATTATACCTTAAAAAGAGCAATAATTACGACGAGATTTTTCAATACAATAGAAGCGGAATTGAAATTGTAAGTTCAGGTATGCAATGGGTTCCCGAGACAATCAAGTTTCAGACAACCTACCAAGACAATACTTTTGACGCTGCTGGAAACAAATCGGGAACAGCCAACTTTAAATATAAATTTGAACTTAAACCAGTTTATGAAATAGCCAGTATTCGTAAAAACTCACCTGCACTAGAAGTTGGTTTACAAAGAGGAGATATTATAAAGTCTATAAATCATAGCTCTGTTAATAATATGAGCCTAAATGAAATAAATAATCTGCTAAAATCTCAAGATGGGAAATGGCTTAATTTTGAAATAGAAAGAGACGGAGAAACTTTCCATTTCAAGTTCCAAATAAAAGAATTGCTATAATTTTTATATATGGATTAAGCGTATTTGAAAAATGAACGAGCAGATTTTTGGACTATTTCTAAAAAAGAACTTAAAAAAAATGCCTCAATTTCTTGAGGCATTTTCTATATCTTATTTATCAGTAGTCAATAGAGTTGATTTCTTTTCTAAAATATTCACTTCAGGTTTAGCAATCACTTCACCTTTTATTTTCAGGGCAACTCGACCGCCTTCAACATTTACTGCATTGGTTTCAACAGTAATCGTTTTACGTATTGGTCCAGGATTCATGTTGTATTTCACATCAATTTTACCCGTCTTACCAGGAGCAATAGGTTCTGTAGGTTTAGATGGAACCGTGCAACCACAAGTAGATTGAACGTTGATAATTGTTAGAGGAGCGTCCCCCGTGTTGGTAAACTCAAACGAACGAATTCCAGAATCGGTATCCTTAGACACTTTTCCATAGTCAATAGTGTTTTCGGCATCTTTAAACACAATTTTCGCACCAGTTTGAGCAAAAGTAGCCAGATTAAATACAAGTGCTACAACAAATATAATTTTCTTCATTTTCGGTTAACTTTTTAGTTTTTGGTTTCGTAAAAATACTTTGTTTTAATTAAAATACAAATAATTAAATCTTAAATTTTTTAAACAGTCTAATTATTTTACTTTTGCAACAAATACAAAAAGCATACCAAATCAATTTTCCAAGAAATAGGAGCGAATGGCTTGGGCTTTATTTACAAACCAT
>CAZLEU010000181.1:0-4276 GCA_964558625.1 uncultured Flavobacterium sp. | reverse complement strand
ACTTAATTACCATTTGATTTGTGGGTTCGATGTCATTAAGATGCACTGCTAAACGCTCTGCACGACGGCATACACAACGGGCAATATGACAATATGACACGGTTGTATGTCCGCCTGGTAGAACAAAATGCGTCATTGGCGGAAGTGATTCTTCCATTGAGTCGATTTGGTTTTCTAAAAATTCGATGTCGGTTTCCACAATTCCAAGGTTTTGTAATCGTTTTTCGCCGCTTTTTAGCGTTTCTTTTTCGGGTGGCGTTGCAAGGATGGCTCCAACTGTAAAAAGTCGGTCTTGCACTTCTATCAAAACATTTTTATAGATGGGATTGATTTCTTGGTCTCGAATTAATCCGATATGTGAGTTTAGTTCGTCAACGGTTCCGTAGCTTTCTATTCTGATATGGTGTTTTGGCACTCTTGTTCCTCCGAAAAGAGCGGTTGTTCCTGTATCGCCAGTTTTGGTATATACTTTCATTTTTATGTTTGAGTGTTTGGGAGTTTAAAAGTTTATTTTTTAAACTGAAATTCTTTTTTCCAAAGGTAACAAAAATTCAAATGGATTGTCTACTAGCCCTGACAGAGTGAAAATCCTGTCATTGCGAGTATGTGAACTTGATTATGAGATTGCTTCGTTCCTCGCAATGAGAGATTGGAACGGCGGCAGGAATTACCATAACAGATAAAGCCCGAGCCATTCGCTCCTACTTTGACTACACACTGTATGACAACTACAAATGGTCTTTGTTTGGATTATCACTTTCAATAATTCCGTCTCGCAAACGGATTACTCTGTGGGCGTATTTGGCGATGTCTTCCTCGTGAGTTACTAGAATTACAGTGTTTCCGTTGGCGTGAATATCGCCGAAAAGTTTCATGATTTCGACCGAAGTTTTACTGTCTAAATTTCCTGTTGGTTCATCGGCAAGAATAATAGATGGTTTATTGACTAAAGCTCTTGCAACAGCAACACGCTGACGTTGTCCACCCGACAGTTGGTTGGGTTGGTGATCCATACGATCATCTAATCCGACTTGTTTGAGCACTTCGGTGGCTCGGATATTTCTTTCAGATTTGGAAAAACCTGCATAAATCATAGGCAATGCAACATTATCGAGTGCAGTTGTTCGTGGTAATAGGTTGAATGTTTGAAAAACAAATCCTATTTCTTTGTTGCGAATTTCGGCCAAATCATCGTCTTGCATTTTGCTGACATCTTTCCCATTTAGGATATAAGTTCCAGAAGTTGGTGTGTCGAGACAACCTAAAATATTCATCAAAGTTGATTTTCCTGAACCTGATGGCCCCATTAGTGCGACGTATTCTCCTTTGTTGATTTGCAAATCGATTCCTTTGAGAACATTGATTATTTCGCTTCCTAAAACGAAATCTCTTTTGATATTGGTAATGTTTATAAGTGGATTTGACATTGAAAATTGCTGATTACGATTTTAGCTTCGTAAAATTACGAAAGAAAGTTTAATTAATAGCATGAAATAACCATTGACCAAAATGATAGCCCGCTTCTATCAACTTAATTATTCCTAAAACAAGAATAAAAGGCATTAATATCTTACCATATTTTGATTTGAAGAGGCTTTGCATTTCCATGGTTTTAAAAATTTAATTCATAACCTATTAGTAGCTTTTTCAAAAAAATGTTACAAAATCAAACTCTTATCACAAAATGCTCTTTTTCTTGTTCTTTTCTGAAGAAAACAATTCCCCACTGAAAAGTGTCGATGGTTACTGTTACTTTTGGATGATTTTTGATTATTTCCCAAGCTTCTTCCATGTCTTTGGACCAATGAATATCATCTAAAATCCAAACGGAATCGTTGGTAATTGTTGGAAGTAATAGTTCGAAATATTCTAAAGTTGCTTTTTTGGAATGGTTACCGTCGAAGTAGATTAGGTCATTAGTTAATGGTTTTAGGTTTTGGGTCTTTAAATAATTTGAAAATTCTGTTGTTTCCACTTTTGTATTAAAGAAACCATACTTTTGTAATAAAGTTATAGCAACATCAGATGTTTTTGGGCATCCTTCTAGTGAGGTAATCTTTGCACTTGAGTTACCTAATGAAAGAGCAGAAGTCGCTAATCCTAGTGAAGTTCCTATTTCTAAAATAGTTTCAGGTTGAAAATAGCGAACAATTCTAAATAATAACTCGGCTCTTTTAGGTGAAATTCCAGCGTTTTTGGCTATTTTTGAGATTTGTCTTTTATTGGATTTAAAAACTCGTGAGCCTGCACCAAAATCGGTTACTTCGATAATTGTCTTGCTCTTTAAAAGAAATTTTCTGTACTCTCTTAAAGATTGATATTCAGGATATTTCTTTTTATCATAAAAACATTTAGTCAGCAAAGAAAATACGAACGGCGAATGTACTCCATGTTCGTTTTTGGATTTGTAAAGAAATTTTAAATATGATTTTAGTACAGTCATCGTTTTCAGCGTAGTTTTGGTCACAGTTTTCTGTCTTCTCACTGTGACTGTGACGGAACACTATTTCTATTCCATTTTTGATGTCAACTCAAACCAACGTTCTTCTTTTTCTTCAAGTGCTTGGATTACTTTTTGAAGTTCATTGGCTTTGGTTTCGATTTGCTTCGCCTGTTCGCTTTCGCTCAGTCCATTATCTGCAACTTTTCCGTCTAAAAATAGTTGTTCTATTTGTTTTTTTTGGTGTTCTAAATCTTTGATTTCTTTTTCGATTTTATTGAATTCTTTTTGCTCATTAAAAGTCAATCCTGTTGATATGGTTTGGGCTTGTTTCCAATTAACTTTTTCTTTATTATCGTCTTTATTTGTTGGCTCTACAGAATCTTCATATGCTCTAAAATCGGAATAATTTCCTGGGAAATTTTCTACTATTCCGTCGCCTCTAAAAACGAATAAATCATCTACAATTTTATCCATAAAATACCTATCGTGAGAGACTACAAGTAAACATCCTGGAAAATCTAATAGGAAACTTTCTAATACGTTTAATGTTACAATATCGAGGTCATTTGTTGGCTCATCGAGAATCAAGAAATTGGGGTTTTGAATTAGGACAGTACATAAATACAGACGTTTAAGTTCACCTCCGCTTAATTTTTCGACAAAGTCGTATTGTTTTTTGCTATCAAAAAGAAAACGCTCTAATAGTTGTGATGCCGAAATCAATTTTCCTTTCATCAGCGGAATGTATTCTCCATATTCTTTGATAATATCTATTACTCGTTGTCCAGGTTTAGGATTGATTCCGCTTTGAGTGTAATATCCAATTTTTATGGTATCACCTGTAACCACTTTTCCACTATCTAAAGGGATGGTTTGTGTCAGTAGGTTTAAAAAAGTTGATTTTCCAGTACCGTTTTTGCCAATAATTCCGATGCGAGCACCACGTTGAAAATCAAAACTAAAATTTTCTAATATCTTTTTATCTCCAAATTTTTTCGAAATTTTATGTAACTCAATAATTTTACTACCAAGACGTTCCATGTTGATTTCGAGTTCAACTTTGTTTTCTTTTCGGCGACTTTCGGCAACTGCTTTTATCTTGTAAAAATCATCTTGACGCGATTTTGACTTAGTGGTACGTGCTTTTGGTTGTCTTCGCATCCATGCTAATTCTTTGACAAAAAGATTTTGCGCTTTGTCAATACTAGCATTTTCAGAAGCTATTCGCTCTTCTTTTTTCTCCAAATAGTATGAGTAATTTCCTTTGTAGCTGTATAGTTTTCCGTTGTCAAGTTCTATAATTTCATTGCAAACACGTTCTAGAAAGAAACGGTCGTGTGTTACCATAAACAACGTGATATTTTCTTTGGCAAAGTAACTTTCTAACCATTCAATCATCTCTAAGTCGAGGTGATTGGTAGGTTCATCCAAAATCAATAAATCGGGACGATTGATTAAAATTATCGCTAACGAAAGGCGTTTTTTCTGTCCGCCCGACATATTTTTTACTTTCAACTTGAAATCTTCCAACTTCAATTTGAATAAAATTTGCTTAAATTGTGTTTCAAAATCCCAAGCATTATGTCTATCCATATCGTCAAACGCTTTTTGGTATGCTTCGGTATCGTCTGGATTTTCGAGTGCTTTTTCGTAACGTTCTATAATGTGCAAAATCTCATTGTCAGAGGCAAAAATGCTTTCTTCAACTGTCAATTCGTCTTGCAATTGTGGCACTTGTGACAAAAACGCCATTTTTATTTCCTTTCTAATCACTACTTGACCAGTATCGGGTTCATCTTCGCCGTTTATGATTTTCATAATCGATGTTTTGCC
>CAZLEU010000180.1:0-4325 GCA_964558625.1 uncultured Flavobacterium sp. | reverse complement strand
CAATCGCTATTTCGGGAATATTTATTTTACTAATGACAACCACATTAGGAAAAACAGTTATCAAACATCCATTACTAAAATTTTTACATACCATTCCTTTCGATTATAGCGATATGAATGGTTTTGGAACCTATGAAAATGCTTTTTTACAAAGATTATTATTTGGCTATCTATTGCTTTTATTTTTAGTATACCTTATCCATCAAAATAAGAAATCAATTGCAAAAGCCTCATTTATAATAATTACATTAAGTAGTATTAGCATAATCTATATAATTGGAAACAATATAATTTCGGGATACATCCCCAAAGACAAGAATAGTTCTCAAATTGCACAAGCAAATTACGAAAAACAATACCGAAAAGTTCAAAATATACCACAACCCACCATTACAAATGTAACAACAAGAGTGGACTTATATCCATCAAAAAACACTTATACAATCAAAGGAAATTATATTTTAAAAAACAAAACCCAACAACCAATCCATGAAATTCTAATTAATTTCTCAGATAATTTTAGAATTAAAAAGGCCGTTTTATATACACAAAATGGAACCACATATATAACCAATCAACATCAAATAATAAAATTAAAAAAAGGATTAATTCCTAATCAAAAAATAAGTTTCACTTTTGAATTATATTACCAATGGAACCCCATAAACGGCCACCAATCATTTAATGCAATTGTAGCAAATGGAAGCTTTTTGCGAATTAGTCGTTATTATCCACAGATTGGCTATCAAGCCAATGAAATTGAAGATGAAAACATTAGAAAAAAATATCAATTAGGAAAACCAACCCCAACAAAGCCATTAGAATCATCAAGAGTACCAAACAACGATTTCATTTCATTAGACATGATAATCTCCACAGAAAACAATCAAACCGTAATCGGAGTTGGAGAATTAATCAAACAATGGAAAGAAAAAAACCGAAATCTATTTCAGTACAAAATCGAGAATATTCCATTTCGCTTTGCGGTTTCTTCGGCAAATTATGCCATAAAAAAAGAAAGATACAAAGAAAAAAGCATCGAAGTCTACTACCATCCTACTCATTATGAAAATGTAGCACATCTAATTAAAAATGCCAAAATCACAATAGATTATTGTGAAACCAATTTTGGAAAATATCCATTCAAAACCATTCGATTTGCAGAAATTTCGGCATTTACACAAGGATTTAATGCAACAGCATATCCAGCAACCATTTATATGAACGAAAACATGTCATTTCATTGTAATATAGCTGCAGACAAACAACAAGATGTCATAAATGAATTGGCAGGTCACGAATTAGCACACATGTGGTGGGGAAATAATCAAATCAATCCAGATGCTAGAGAAGGAGATACAATGCTCACCGAAACACTAGCCATGTACACCGAATTAATGTTACTAAAAAAAATGTATGGCAAATCAAAAGTAGAAGAAAGTGTAAAAATGCATCAAGACATTTACCAAACAGAAAAAGGGTTTTCTGGCAACGTTCCACTGATAAAAGTAACCAACAATTTAACACATATTTCTTATTCAAAAGGAGCAGTGGCAATGTATAAATTAAGCATGCTAATAGGTGAAGAAAAAGTAAATCTGGCACTAAGAAATTTTCTTAAAAAACATAAATACCCCAATCCCAAACCAATTTCAACAGATTTTTTAATTGAAATCTATACTATAACCAATACAAAATACCACAAAAAGATAAAAGAATTATTTGAAAAATAAGCCTCATAAAAAAACTCCTAAGCTACCTTAGGAGTTTTCATTTGCAAAAATGTATTACTAACCATTTCTAATTAAGCATTGGCAGCAATAAGGTTTAAGGCAGAACCCGCTACAAACCAACCAATTTGGCTTTCATTGTAAGTATGGTTTGCCAAAATTATATCTTTTGAACCATCAGCATGAACAAACTCTAATGTCAATGGTTTTCCAGGTGCAAATTCTGTCAAATCCAAGAAGTTAATAGTATCATCCTCTTTGATTTTATCATAATCAGCTTCGTTAGCAAAAGTCAATGCCAACATACCTTGTTTTTTCAAATTTGTTTCATGAATACGAGCAAACGATTTTACCAAAACCGCTTTTACACCCAAGAAACGTGGCTCCATTGCGGCATGCTCACGAGATGAACCTTCACCATAATTATGATCACCAACAACTATAGATGGAACACCAGCCGCTTTGTAAGCTCTCTGAACAGCAGGAACAGCATCATAAGTACCCGTTAACTGATTTTTTACCGAGTTAGCCTTTCCATTAAAAGCATTTTCTGCACCAATCAACATATTGTTAGAAATATTATCCAAATGTCCACGGAAACGTAACCAAGGCCCAGCCATAGAAATATGGTCGGTTGTACATTTTCCAAAAGCTTTGATAAGCAATTTAGCCCCAGAAATATTTTTACCATCCCAAGCATCAAATGGTGCTAAAAGCTGCAAACGGTCTGATGTTGGCGAGACCACAACTTGCACACCACTTCCATCTGCTGCGGGTGCCTGAAAACCAGCATCCTCTACATCAAAACCTCTTTTGGGCAATTCATCACCCGTTGGAGGATTCAATTTTACAGCTTCTCCTTTGTCATTCAACAAAGTATCTGTTATTGGATTAAAAGACAAATCACCCGAAATTGCCAACGCAGCTACCATTTCTGGAGACGTTACAAAAGCATGTGTATTTGGATTCCCATCAGCACGTTTTGAGAAATTTCTGTTAAACGAGTGAACGATAGTATTTTTTTCTCCTTTGTCAGCTCCTGCCCTATCCCATTGTCCAATACATGGTCCACAAGCATTTGTAAAAACTTTTGTTCCCATTTTTTCGAAAGTAGCGATAATACCGTCTCTTTCGATTGTATAACGAATTTGTTCAGAACCAGGATTAATTCCAAATTCAGCTTTTGGAGTAATACCATGAGCAACTGCTTGTTCCACAATAGAAGCCGCACGAGCCATATCCTCGTAAGACGAATTCGTACACGAACCAATTAATCCCCATTCCACTTTAAGAGGCCAATCATTTCTGGTTGCTTCTTCTTTCATTTTAGAAACTGGCGTTCCCCTATCTGGCGTAAAAGGACCATTAATATGTGGTTCTAATTCAGATAAGTTAATTTCGATAACCTGATCAAAATAGCTATTTGGATTAGCATAAACTTCGGCATCACCTGTCAAATAATCGGCTACTTTATCGGCAGCATCTACAACATCTTGACGACCAGTTGCTGCTAAATATCTTCTCATCGAATCATCATAACCAAATGTCGAAGTCGTTGCTCCAATTTCGGCACCCATGTTACAGATAGTCCCTTTTCCGGTACACGACATATTGGTTGCACCTTCACCAAAATATTCAACAATAGCACCTGTTCCACCTTTTACAGTTAAGATATCAGCCACTTTCAGAATAACATCTTTTGGAGCAGTCCAACCGTTTAATTTTCCAGTCAACTTAACTCCTATCAACTTTGGAAACTTCAATTCCCAAGACATACCCGACATAACATCAACAGCGTCAGCACCACCAACACCAATAGCTAACATACCTAATCCACCAGCGTTAACTGTATGCGAATCGGTACCAATCATCATTCCACCAGGGAATGCATAATTTTCCAAAACAATTTGGTGAATAATTCCTGAACCTGGTTTCCAAAAACCAATTCCATATTTGTTAGAAACAGAAGAAAGAAAATCAAAAACTTCTTTTGATTGTGAATTAGCCACAGCCAAATCGGTAGTAGCACCAACCTTTGCTTGGATTAAGTGATCACAGTGAACCGTTGTAGGAACAGCCACTGTTTTCTTTCCAGCGTGCATAAATTGTAACAATGCCATCTGAGCCGTAGCATCTTGACAAGCTACTCTATCTGGAGCAAAATCTACATAATCTTTTCCTCTCGAAAAAGCTTGAGAAGGCATACCTTCCCATAAGTGAGAATACAAAATCTTTTCAGAAAGTGTCAATGGACGACCAACAAGTTCACGTGCTTTATCTACACGTTCAGCCATAGTTCCATACACTTTTTTAATCATTTCAATATCAAAAGCCATGATAAATTTGTTTTTAATGTTTGCAGTGCGAATTTACGAAAACGTTATACCATTAAAAAATTTTTAACCAAATATCTTTATCACAACAAATAATTTATGAAAACACGAATTTAGCTAGATGATTTTTATCAAAATCGCATTATATGAAGCAAAAATTGATAATTGTTAAATAAGAAGCGAATGTCTTGGGCATTTAGTAATGGTAATTCCCGCAACGAGAACTCGCTTTAACTCCGTTAAGAGTTCAGACAATTCCAAG
>CAZLEU010000179.1:0-4328 GCA_964558625.1 uncultured Flavobacterium sp. | reverse complement strand
TAATAAAGAAGAAAGAATTAGATGCCGATTTAGAAAATAAAAACAAAGAATTAGTGACTATTTCCATGATGGAAATTCAACGAACAGAAATTATCGATGATATAAAAGATAATCTAAAACAGCTTCGACTGGAATCTCAAAAAAAAGAATCCCAAAAAACTATAGATCTTATTTTAAAACAATTAGAAGAAGAAAAATCAAATAATAATGCATGGAACGAATTTGAGATGTATTATGGAAAAGTAAATGAATCATTCTATAAAACGCTTAATGAAAAGCATCCTGAACTTACTTATAGAGATAAGCGATTATGCGCATTACTTAAGTTAAACTTGGGAACAAAGGAAATTTCCAATATAACAGGACAATCATTAAAGTCGATTGAAAATTCAAGGACAAGATTGAGAAAAAAATTAAATTTAACTAATTCTAAGCAGGATTTAATTACGTATTTAGAAAATTTAGTTTAAGTTTTAACTATTGATTTTCAGTATAATAAAAAAGAAAGAGTGTTTAATGAGTGGTAGAAAACAGTCGTTGAGTGTTTTGTATATACTTCATTATTTTAAAAATGAAATAGGCATTACTATTTTTGGTTAAAAATAAAACGGTAAGGTTTATTTATAATTTTTAAACAATCAACATAATGAAAAAAATTACTTTCTTTTTTATGCTATTTAGTATTTTAAGTGCAAATGCACAATGGGTTACAGATACAACTGTAAATACATTGGTTTCTGCAGATTCTAGCCCATCAATAGATTGTGAATCAATTGGAACTTCAGATGGAAAAACTTTTGTTGTTTATTGGAAAACAGCACCATCTCCAGCTAATTATGAATTAAGAGTGCAATTACTAGATACTAATGGAGATTTGTTGTTTGGGTCTAATGGTATGTTGATTAGTAATACTATCCCTATGTCAACCTTTACTTTATTTTGGAAAGTAACCATAGACGCATCCAATAATCTATATGTAAGCGTTACAGGAACTGGAAGCGGAACTCCAGCAATTGTTTTTAAGATTGATCCTAATGGTTCAAATTTATGGAGTTCAGATGGTATTACTGTTGGATCTGGATATTTGCCTACTGTATGCCCATTGAGTAATGGAGATGTATTGATAGGATATTTTCCAGGGTCTGGACAATCAAAAATTCAACGATATACCTCAGCCGGAACTCCAATGTGGTCAAATCCAATAAGTGTTCTAGCTCCAGTAGCAACAAATGTTACAATCCTTTCAGATATTTATGAACTTTCTAACCAAGACTTCATTGTGATTTTTCATAAAAGACTAGGAAATTTTGGTACAAGTTCAAATTTATTTGCTCAGAGATATAATTCTACTGGTGTTGCTCAATGGACTTCTCCAACTCAATTGTCAGATAGAACAACTGTTTACAATAGATTTTATAGTAGTACGCAAGATAATGATGTAATTTATTATGGATATTATGGTGCTGATTTGAATAGATTTGACTCTTATTTATTGAGGTTAAACGCAGACGGTACTTTGCCTTGGGGTATAAATGGAATTGATTTTGATACTAATCAAACTAATTATGAAATGGATACACAAGTGAAAACGGTTCCTGGTTCAAACTTTTTGTGGGCGATTTGTAAATATAGTAATCCAGCACAAACGATATATGGAGAATATGTTCAAAAAATTGATAAACTTACTGGAACAAGACTTTTTACTAATACAGCCAAAGAAGTTTTTCCAATAGATTCAAATCATATTGTGCATGCTGCAAATTTAAAACTGGTTGATGATACACCATTCTTTTTAGCCAAAAACGGTCAAGATGATGGTGTTTCTCCTACAATTTTAAATTTGGTAAAATTAGATGCAAATGGAGATTTTGTTTGGCCAAGTCAATTTTTGCCAGTAGCAACTTATAGTGCAAATAAATCACAGATTGGTTTTACAGAACCTGTAAACGGTGAAAGTGTTACTGTATTTGTAGAACAAAAAGAATCAAGTCCATTAATCTATGCCCAAAAAACAGATACTACTTTGTCTACAAATTCTTTTTCTGCAAGTAGTTTTGACTTGTATCCTAATCCAGCAAAAGATAATTTCTTTATAGAAGGATTGTCAACAATACAATCAGTTTCTGTATACAATAGTATTGGGCAACAAGTTTATTTTTCCAATTTTTATAATAGTACAAAAGCAAATATTTCAACTTCAAATTTCGGAAGTGGGATTTTTATAGTTGAAATAAAATCCGATAATGGATTCGTTAAAAATTATAAACTGATTAAACAATAATAATTAAACATAATAAAAAATGGTAAAAAAAATAAGTATTCTAGCCATCATAGCATCTATTACAATTGCTTGTAATTCTTCTAAAACAAATAAGAATATAAATGATGAATCTACTATATCTTCAGATATAACTGCTGTTAAATATTTTGAAGCTGAAAATTATTTTGTTGTAAATACATTTAAAAGTGGTGATTTGAAATCCCCAAAAATTACTTCAGCTGAGGATTTTGATAAAATATTTCATCCAGCAGCAACTATGACCCAATCTCAAGCTACTCCAATAAATTGGGAAAAAGAATTTGTAGTAGGTATTATTGATGAAAAGTCAGATTTAAATCCAAGTATGACTATCAAAAGTGTAGTCTTAAAAAACAATCAATTAGTTGTGAACTATATGGTTAAGGATAATGCTAAAACAACTTTTACAATGCAGCCATGTAAAATTGTTGTGATAGAGAATAAATATAAGAATAGTAATGTTGTGTTAAATAGGGTAAAACCGTAATTTGAATTTAAAATTAATTGATTGGAAGCCTCGTTTAGAAATAGACGAGGTTTTCTATTTTATAAAAACAAATTCAATTGCTATAGTAGTTTCCCAAAGTTGAATTAATGACAAAATTCATATCAGTTTTTTAATTAGGAATTGTATTTCAGTGTTGAATTAGTAATAGATAATAATGTTAGAATGCTTTAGATTTTTTGGTAATGTATAGGTTATAATGTATTTTGTGATATCAAAAAAGCCCCAATCTAAATCGGGGCTTTTTCAACTTTAAACAAATAACAAAATTAATAACGGAACTATCAAGCCAGCTAATGCTAGTTTCCAGCCGCGTTTTTTGAATGTGAACTTTCCTGCTGGTATCATAATCGAACCTGTTAAGGCAATTGTAATTAAGGATAATCCAAAAATATCACTATAATAAATCCACCAATTGGAAGTATTTTTGTGCAATTTCATCGTTTGACTAATGATTGGTGTTTTCATAAACGTTACAATTTCGCCTTTTCCAGTTTTCAGATCGATTTCGACATCATTGTTTTCAAATGATATTTTCAATTCGTCTTTTTTTACTTTGTGACGGCGAATTTTATCCTCAATGCCTAATTGTTTTCCGAGTTCCTCGGCATATTTTTCGGTAATTTCTTTGTCTTTCGGAATGCTAACTTCTATGGCTTTGGTTTGAACCGTATATTTTTCGGGATGCCAATCTTCGCGATGGTTCATCAATATTCCCGAAAAGGCAAAAGAAATAATTAATCCAATATAAAAATAACCTAAATCACGGTGAATGTTCCTTGCTTTTATTGGTGAAATCATAATCTAAAAGGTATAATTAAGTGATACAGAATAGTTTCTGGGAGCAATTGGATTCAAACTGTTGTCATCGTGTATGTTATAATTTAATTCATTAAAAACATTACTTAGTTTGGTTCTAATTGCCCAGTTTTTTCTTGTATAACCTAAAGTAGCATCTGTTTGAAAGTAATCCTCAACATAAATTAATTTTCTTGTATCTCCAGCAATTTGAATTCTTGTAGGTCTTCCTGCATAGCGTGTTCCAAAGTAGGTATTTATTAATCCAAGGTTAAGACCTTTTAACTTTCCATTTTCAAAATTGAAATTAACATTTAAGTTTGCAGTATTTTTCGGGTTGTATTTTAATTGACTTCCTTCAATAAAATAATCACTTTTAATGTATTTGGTTTCATTAAAACTATATCCAGCTATTATTGATAATCCTTTTGTTGGATTTGCAACTGCATCAACTTCAATACCTTGGCTGCGAACTTCCCCAGCTAAAACTTTTATATAGGAATACGTATTCCCATTATTTAGTGATTGTTGGTAAAATTTATCATTTGTGATTTGATAAGCAGTTACATTTAAAAACAATCGCTCTTTAAAAAGTATATTTTTTATACCTATTTCATATTGATCAATCAATGATGGTGAAAGTGCTTTTGCATTGTCATCTTGACCAGTATTTATTTCAAATGAGTTAGAATAACTTGCAAAGAAAGAATGATTCTCCGTTGGTTG
>CAZLEU010000178.1:0-4334 GCA_964558625.1 uncultured Flavobacterium sp. | reverse complement strand
TACCCAATGCAAATAAATTAGTTAGCATAAGACAGAATTTACTAAAAACCTTTCCATATAAATTAAATAAAAATTTCTTAGAGTAGTATTTCATGAGTTATAGACAAACTAAATATCTTATTAGATTGTTTCTAAATAAATTTTTAGCTACTTTTCTTTATGAGATTTATGTAAAAAATGATGCAACTATAATAAAAGATATTCAAAACAATATTGTCGTTAGACAAATCAAAGATAAAGTTAGTATAAGAAAGAATTTTTCACACTTACTACTACATTATCCTGAGTTTGCTTTTGTTTTTTTTCAAAAGAATAAATAATAATATCTCTTTTTTAAGTTGGTTTTATAATTCTAATTCAATGTATTGCAAAATATTTAGCGATACCCAATTAGAAGGAGGTGTTGTGTGTTTTCATCCATTTGCTACAGTTATTAATGCAAAAAAAATTGGAAAAAATTTTGTTTTTAGAAACAGTACAACAGTTGGTAATAAAAACAATGATAATAATTTGAGACCTACCATAGGTAATAATGTAGAAGTTGGTGCTAATGCAATAATAATCGGAGATATTGTTGTTGGGGATAATGTTGTAATAGGAGCAGGAGCCGTTGTAGTTAAAGATATTCCTTCTAATTCTATTGCTTATGGAAACCCATTAGTAATTAAATCTAGATAAAATGAGTGTAGGCTTATCAATCATAACACCACACAAAGATGATATAAATGGCATTTTTGAAATATTCAAAAGTCTGCAAAATCAAACCTCAGCAAATTGGGAATGGATAATAGTTGATGATTTGTCAAACGAAACCTCTCGAGCTAGATTAACCGAATTTCAAAAACAGATCGAAACCTATAATATAAAGATAATTTATAATCAGGTAAATCTCAAAGCTGGGCAATCTAGGAATGTAGGTTTGCAACATGCTTCATTTGAAAATATCGTTTTTCTCGATTCAGATGATTTTATAACCGAAAAATTTGTTAAAAACCGATTGATTGATTTAAATGATTTTTGCGTATTCCTAAATATAAAAACCAAAAATTCAAATGGTAAAATAGGGGATTATTCAACCATAAAAGACAACTTTCTTGATAATTATCTAAAAGCCAAATTTGCTTGGCAAACTTCTTCTGTTATTTGGGATAAAAAATTTTTATTTTCTATTGGAGTTTTCAATCCAAGGTTGGAACTTCTTGAAGATGTAGAGTTAATAATAAAAGGATTATTATCGAGTAGTACATTTAAAATTATCGATAATAAAGAAATTGACTTTTACTATTTTTCACAACCATTAACTATCCAAAAACGAAACTTTAGTAAAGTAGCAAAATCAGTAGAAGTCGTTTTAGATTCAATTTTATGTAATTATACCATTTCTCACAAACAACTTAAGTATTTTAAAGGGTACTATTTTTTATCTGTTAAATATATCTGTAGATTTAGTGAGTTTGATAAACTAGATTTGTTAAGTGCCAATTGTAAACTGTTTTATAATCATAAAGTTTTTAATTTTTTTCAATTTTTTATTGCAAATTTGTTGATTATGCTTAAAAAATATCATTTTCTAAGCACAAATTTGTTTTTAAGGAGTAATAGATATTTATTTAAATAGAAATATATGGACAGATTGACAGATCAAGATTATTGGGAAAAATATTATTCCAAAGCCATAACCCAAAGAGATCAAATAAAAGGAGTTGTTTCGGTTTACGATAAATATTGGGATAAATTAATTCATAAAAATGATAATTCTTCTCAAAAAACTATTATTGAGCTAGGAGGCTATCCTGGAAGATATTTAGCATATCTATCAGATAAATATAATCTCATACCTACTTGTCTTGATTTTAATTCTGACAAGAGCAAAATTGAGGAATCGATGAATGCTTTTAATATTAGTAACTATACTATAGTACAAGCCGACATACTTACTTACGAGCCAAAAGAGCAATATGATATTGTAATTTCTAATGGCTTTATTGAGCATTTTCAAAATTATGAGCAGGTGTTAAACAATCATACTAAATACCTAAAAAAAGGTGGGACAATGCTCGTAATGATTCCAAACAAAAGATGGTTAAGAAAAACCTATGGTCTTTTGGTTGATTATAATAATCTTAAGGCACATAACTTGAAATGCATGACTAAAACAACTTTTATAAATTTTGCAGCAACTAATAATTTAGAGCTACTAGATCTTGATTATTTTGGTGGATTTGCCTTTTCTGTTCATCAAAAACTAAATTTTATTCAAAAACTGATTTACAAAACAACTAGATTAATTTTTAAATCTCTTAATCCAATATTAGAAAAAAGACCATCAAAATTTTATAGTAGTTCTATAATTGCCGTTTTTAAGAAATAATTTTTTAAGTGAATAAACTAAAAATTCTATATACCATCCCCAATTTTGATACTGCTGGAAGTGGTAAAGTTTTGTATGACTTAGCCAAAGGCTTAGATAAAAATAAATTTGAAGTAGCCATTGCCTGTAAGAATACCAAAGGCATTTTTTTTGAAGAAATACAAAAACTTGGTCTTCCTATACATATCATTGAGATTGACAAACCTCTTAAGCCCTATTACTCACTTTTATTCAGAATAGTCCCTTTTCGTCGATTTATTAAAAGTCAGAAATTTGATATAATACATTCTTGGCATTGGAGCAGCGATTGGACAGAAGCATTAGCTACAAGACTTGCAGGAGCCAAGTACATGTACTCCAAAAAAGCAATGACTTGGAACAAGCATTGGGTGATAAAAAGTAAATTATCAAGTTTTATTATCACTATTAACGATGAAATGAGAAATTATTTTCCCAACAAAAAAAATCAAAAACTAATTCCTCTGGGTTTAGATTTAGAATTTTATAAACCGCAATCTACAAGACAGAAAGACCCTTTTTTTAAAATAATTACGGTTGCAAACCTTGTTCCTGTCAAAGGAGTTGAAGTATTGATTAAAGCAATAAAAGCAATTAATAATCCAGCTGTAAAGCTTGATGTTTTGGGTGACGATCGAAGTGAATATGCTAGCTATTTGAAAAAGGTAGTTGCAAATGAAAATATTTCCAACCAAGTTTCTTTTTTAGGTAAGCACAACGACATTAGAGCTTTTTTAGACAATGCAGATTTGTACGTAATCCCAACATTAGATGAGGGAAGAAAAGAAGGGATGCCAATGGCATTAGTTGAAGCAATGAGTATGGAAAAACCTGTTTTAGGTTCAAATATTTCGGGTATTAAATATGTATTAAAAGATTTTCAGGAGTTGCTATTTGAAGCGAATAATAGTCAACAATTGGCTCAAAAAATAGAAGAAATTATAAAAATGTCTGATGATGATAGACAAAAGATAGGAAAAAAATTGAGGAAATATTGTGTCGAAAATTTTTCATATGAATCTTTTATCATGGAACATGAAAACCTATATCTGAATTTAGTTAAGAAAACATGACATTTATAAAAACAAATATAATTCCTTCCAAAACTACATTTGTTGGAGAAAAAAAGACACTTAATTACAAGGCAATCTGCGTTTTTGTAGCGACTGGTTTTTTTCTTGATGAAGACACTTATTTTAATGAGTTAATTGCTTTAAAACCCGGTTTTGAATATGAATTGTCATCAGATTTCAAAAAAATAATTTCAAAAAAACAGTATTTTAAATGGCATTATAGGCCTATTGATAGACCACTTAACCAAATTGTTGAAGAATTTGCCAATCTTTTTGAATCTATTATCAATGAACAAGTTGGTAATGAACAGGTTATTTTACCATTATCTGGAGGATTGGATTCGAGAACCCAAGCAGTAGCATTAAAACATTTAAATAAAAAAGTAAATAGTTATAGTTATTCATTTTTAGGAGGACATGATGAAACTATATACGCCAAAGAAATAGCACAATCTTGTAATTTCCCATTTCAATCTTGGAAAGTTCCAAACGGATATTTGTGGGATAAAATAGAAGAGTTAGCAGAAATAAATCAGTGCTATTCAGAGTTTACACATCCAAGACAAATGGCTTTTATCGATGAATATCATAAACTTGGCTCAATTTTTTCGTTAGGTCATTGGGGAGATGTACTCTTTGATGATATGGCAGTAGATGATAATTTACCTTTTGAAAGTCAGGTAGAAATAGTAACCAAGAAGATTGTAAAAAAAGGCGGTTTAGAATTAGCTAATAAATTATGGGGTTTATGGAATCTGGATGGAAAGTTTGATGATTATTTAACTGAAAGAATAACTTTGCTTTTAAAAGAAATAAATATATCTAATAGCGCTAATAGTCAAATAAGAGCCTTTAAAAGTTTGTATTGGGCT
>CAZLEU010000177.1:0-4403 GCA_964558625.1 uncultured Flavobacterium sp. | reverse complement strand
TGAATTAGTAATGTAGCGATGATTTCATCTACTTGAAGTTCGCTTTGTAATTTTTGAACTTTCTCTTTTTCTGGCTTCGATTTTAATGTCCAACGCATAAGAATATTAGATATTAAATTTTTAAAAACATGATTTTGGCGTGTAATTGTTTGACAAAAATATGAAAAGGAATTGAAATATAATTTTTCTTTTGATAACTTTTAAAGGCCTAAATTTTAATATTTATAAAAAATTGTATAATTTCTATGTTAATGTCAGTGATAAATTTGCAAATAAAAAACAGGCAAAAATAAATGGAATATTTATATATAACACTAGTAATTTTTATACCTTCTGAAAAGAAAATTTTAAAGATTTAATAGAATATGAGAAACATTCTAAAAAAAATTATTTTTCATTTTTTAAAAAAAAGAACATTAATGATAATTAACTACTTCAAACTCTTCCCACCAACAACAGCCACAATTTCACCTTTGGGTGCTTTGGTTTCAAAGTGTTTTAGTACTTCTTCGGCAGTTCCACGAATGGTTTCTTCGTGTAGTTTTGATAATTCTCTTGAAATAGAAACTGGTCGTTCTGCTCCAAAATACTGCACAAATTCGGCTAAAGTTTTTATCAGTTTATGTGGAGAAACATAAAAAATCATCGTTCGGGTTTCTTCAGCTAAAGCCAAATATCTTGTTTGTCTACCTTTTTTTTCTGGAAGAAATCCTTCAAATATAAATCTATCGTTGGGTAAGCCACTATTTACCAATGCTGGTACAAAAGCAGTTGCGCCTGGCAAACAATCTACTTCAATATTGTTTTCAACACAAGCGCGTGTCAATAAAAATCCAGGATCGGAAATGGCTGGTGTTCCAGCGTCGGAGATTAAAGCAATGGTTTCGCCACTTTTTAGACGAGCAATCAAATTTTCAACGGTTTTGTGTTCGTTGTGCATGTGATGGCTGTGCATGTGCGTAGAAATCTCGAAATGTTTTAGCAATTTTCCACTTGTTCGAGTATCTTCTGCCAAAATCAAATCGGCTTCCTTGAGCACTTTTATGGCTCTAAAAGTCATGTCTTCGAGATTACCTATTGGTGTTGGAACAATATATAATTTTCCCATTTAGGAGAATTTTTTCTCAATAATTTCCATAAAACGCTCGGCATATTCTTCTTTTCCTTTCCAATTGTTATAATCGGGTTTGACAAAATTATCTAAGAAATCTCGAGCTTCTTGTAGTGAGTCAAAAGTGATTAATTGAGACAAAACGCGATTGTAATCTTCGCTATTATCATCAAAAAGGTGTTTCATAAATGCCACACGATCATTCAAACCAATGGTAAGTCCGCGCGAAATTTTATCGTTCAGATTGGGCTTGTTTATATATTCAGACAATTTAGAAGTTGCTTCTTTTTCTTTTCTTTCAGCTTCTAGCTCTTCTGGTTTAACAAAAACCGGTTCGGCATAGTTGGTTCCAAGAAAATCATCAAAAAGAACTTGAGTTGGTTTTTCTGTTTTCTCAACTCTAACTTCTGCAGGATCTTCGTTGATCTTGGAATCAAATGTTAACTCAAATTCGGGTTTAGTATCAGCTACTTTTTCTTCTTTAGTAGTCGAAAGCATTTCCAGTAATTCGCTTAACGGTTCAATTTTAGTATCAACTTCTGATTTTGCAGTTTCAATAATCTCTTCATTTGTAACTTCTTCTTCCGAATTAGGTTCTGCTTCAACTTCAATTGGTTCTTCAGAAATAATTTCTTCTTCCGAAACAATTTCTTCTAAAATTGGCTCACCTTCTGCAACGATTTCTTCAGTTGTAGTTTCTTCAGCAAGAACATCTTCTTCCGCGACAATTTCTTCTTCAGGAATTTCTATTTTGGCTTCAATTTTTTCTTCGGTAATTGGTTGTTCTATCGTTTCTTCAACCGCTTTTTTAGGTTTTTTTTCAGCTTTTGCTTCTGTTGGAATTTCGGCTGCAACTTCTTTTTCTTCTAATGTAACTGCCAATTTTTCGGTGATATCTTCTTCTGAAATTTCGGATTTTACCTGCTCGTAATTGTCGCCATAAAATTTCAAAACAGTCAGTGCTTCATATAATTTTCGAGTTTCAAGATACAATTGATCTACTTCTGATTTGTTTTTCAGCTTCAAAACTCTATGCGCAATACTGATTAAATCGGCTTCCAATCTTTTTTTCATAACTTTCTTAAATTATAGTAACTTGCTTATCTTAGTTGTACTAAATATTTTCTACATTTGAATCGATGTAAATGTAAAAAATATTTACGTCGTTTTGTTTCGATAACAAAGAAAAAAAACGAATCCTAATTAATGGTATAAAAGTACAAAATGTTTCTTGAAAATACAGTAAATCACGAAGAGCAATTTGGTTGGATAGAAGTTATCTGTGGTTCGATGTTTTCGGGCAAAACAGAAGAACTTATTAGAAGACTAAAGAGAGCACAGTTTGCCAAACAAAAGGTTGAAATTTTCAAACCAGCCATTGATACTCGTTATGACGAAGAAATGGTAGTTTCTCATAACCGAAACGAAATTCGTTCGACACCAGTTCCCGCAGCAGCCAATATCTCCATTTTAGCACAAGGTTGTGATGTTGTTGGTATTGATGAAGCTCAGTTTTTTGATGATGAAATTGTGAAAATTTGTAACGATCTGGCCAACTCTGGAATACGAGTAATTGTTGCTGGTTTGGACATGGATTTTAAAGGAAATCCATTTGGACCGATGCCTGCACTCATGGCAACTGCCGAATATGTTACCAAAGTGCACGCTGTTTGTACTCGAACAGGAAATTTAGCACATTACAGTTTTAGAAAAGCCGACAATGACAGTTTGGTTCTTCTTGGTGAAACCGAAGAATACGAACCACTAAGTCGCGCCGCTTATTTCAAAGCAATGCGCGAAAACTATGTCGTAAAAGATCCCAAAAATGTTTCTGAAGAATTAAAAGAACATAAAAAATAACAATTGAGTTTAGGATTACAAAATATAACTTCGGTTATTAAGGCAGAATGGATAGGGCAAAACGATGATTTAGCCATCAATCATATTTCTATCGATAGTCGTTCGTTGCAAAATGATGGCGAAACGCTTTTTTTTGCATTAGTTGGCCCTAATCATGACGGACATATTTACATTGAAGAGTTGATAAAAAAAGGTGTAAAAGCTTTTGTGGTCCATTATATTCCAGAAAATGTAAAAGATAGAGCTGTTTTTTTACAAGTTGTCAATACACTTGATGCACTCCAAAAAATTGCGGCGTATTATCGCGGTTTATTCCATTTTCCAGTTATCGGAATTACAGGTAGCAACGGGAAAACCATTATTAAAGAATGGTTAAATTTCTTGCTAAGCCCTGATTACAATATTATTAGAAGTCCAAAAAGTTACAATTCGCAAGTTGGTGTGCCGCTTTCGGTTTTGGGAATAAACGAAAAACACAATTTTGGCATTTTTGAAGCTGGAATTTCGACCAAAAACGAAATGGATAAACTTAAGGTAATTATCCAACCAACTATAGGAATTTTGTCTAATATTGGTTCGGCACACGATGAAGGTTTTGTTAATATTGGCGAGAAAATTAAAGAAAAATTAAAGCTTTTTTCAGATGTTTCTGTTTTGATTTATAACAAAAATAAAACAATCGACGCCTTTATAAAACCCGAAATCAAAACCTTTTCATGGAGTTGTAAAGAAGCAAATGCCGATGTTTTTATTTCAAAAAAATCGATTCTAGACAAAACAATTCTAGAAGTCAAAACGGCAACTACTAAGTTTGAAATCAAAATTCCGTTTCAGGATGATGCTTCTATCGAAAATGCGATTCAGTGTGTGATGGTTTTACTTTATTTTGGTTATGATTACAAAATAATTGAGGACCGAATGCAACTGCTTTATCCAGTAGAAATGCGTTTGAAACTGAAAAATGGCATCAATAATTCAACGTTGATAGATGATAGTTATAGCTCTGATTTTCAGTCGTTAAAAATCGCATTAGATTTTTTGGAAAATCAAAAGCAATTCAAAAAGAAAACCCTTATCTTATCGGATATTTTTCAAAGTGGATTGTCCAACGAAGAATTGTATTCGAATGTTTCTCAATTGATTATTTCTAATAAAATTAATCGAATTATTGGTATTGGCGAGACAATTTCTAGTTTTAAAAACAAATTTCTAAATGCCGTAACATATAAAAATACAGTCGAATTTATAAAAGATTTTGACCATTTGACTTTTGGCAACGAAACCATTTTGATAAAAGGTGCACGAACATTTGAATTTGAAAAAATCGTATCGCTTCTCGAAGAAAAAACACATGAAACCGTTCTCGAAATCAACCTGAACGCCATAAGTCATAACTTGAATTTCTTCAAATCTAAATTGAAACCACAAACCA
>CAZLEU010000176.1:0-4525 GCA_964558625.1 uncultured Flavobacterium sp. | reverse complement strand
AGATATCAATAAAATAGCTATTGACTATATTACTTTTTTACCTCAAAATAATATTCTTTTCGATGGAGCTATTGAGGTTTTAGAATATTTAAATCCCAATTATAAACTTCATATCATTACAAATGGTTTTGCTGAAGTTCAATATAAAAAATTGGAAAATTCGGGAATTGCAGATTATTTTATATCAGTTACCAATTCGGAAATGGCTGGAGTGAAAAAACCACATCCTGCTATTTTTGAGTATGCCGTAAAAGTTGCTAAAACGAGCAAAGAAAAAGCAGTAATGATTGGTGATTGTATTGAAGCCGATATTAGAGGAGCATTAAATTTTGGAATGAAAGCTATATATTTTAACGAAACTAAGAAAGAAGTTTCTGACGAGATAAAACAAATCAATCAATTAATTGAACTAAAAAATATTTTTTAAGATGAAGAAAATTTTCTTTTTACTATTGTTAGTTACCACTATAAATTTTGCTCAAAATTTCAATCAATATAAATATGTTTCGATACCAGCAAAGTTTTCTTTTCTTAAAGAAAAAAATCAATATAACTTGAACTTGCTTTCTAAAATGTATATGCAACAATTGGGCTTTGAAACTTATTTTGATACTGATGAAGTGCCAAATGAATTTTTGGAGAACAATTGTAATAAACTTTATTTTGATGTAATAGAAAACAATAGCATGTTTGCCACTAAACTTACAGTTATTTTGAAAGATTGTAAAGGAAAAATTTTATTTACTTCTATAGAAGGAGTGAATAAAGAGAAAGATTATAAAGTATCTTATAATTTAGCTTTACGTGATGCTTTAAATTCGATGAAAACAATTCAGTATAAGTATGCAGGTGATAAAATGGTTGAAGATAAAAGAGAGGCTCAAGATGCTAAAAATGAAATTAAAAATCAATCGTTAAATTCTGAAAATTCGGTTTCAAGTCAACTTTTTGCGCAACCTATAACTAATGGTTTTCAGTTAATAGATGTTGAGCCCAAAGTGATTTATAAAATCTATAAAACTTCTGTAAAAGATTTCTATATAGCTGTTAAAGGAAATATGCAAGGTGTTTTACTTTTAAGAAGTAACGAGTGGTTTTTTGAATATTATCAAAATGACAAATTTGTATCTGAAAAAGTCGATTTAAAGTTCTAAACGGCCAACAAATCACTAGTAATTGTATTTGTTTTTCCAACGATTTTGTAAAAATTTACGAAGTTCATTTTCTCTTGAATTATTACCAGGTTCGTAGAATTTGGTTTCTTTTATAGCATCAGGCAAATATTCTTGTTCGCTAAAATTATTGGCATAATTGTGAGAATATTGATAATCGTCACCATAACCTAATTCTTTCATAAGTTTTGTAGGTGCATTTCGTAAATGAATTGGTACGGGCAAATCGCCTGTTTGTTTTACTAATGCTTGTGCTTCTCCAATGGCACTATAACTGGCATTGCTTTTTGCAGAAGTTGCTAAATAAACAGCACATTGACTCAAAATAATGCGGCTTTCGGGATAGCCAATTGTTGAAACTGCTTGAAACGTATTATTGGCCATAATAAAAGCCGTTGGATTGGCATTTCCGATGTCTTCACTTGACAAAATTAACATTCTTCTTGCGATAAATTTTACATCTTCACCGCCTTCTATCATTCTAGCGAGCCAATAGACAGCACCATTTGGATCACTTCCTCGAATTGATTTTATAAAAGCCGAGACAATATCGTAATGTTGTTCTCCTGTTTTATCGTATAAGACGGTGTTTTGTTGAACTAATTCTAAAACCTTCTCGTTGGTAATTGTGATTTGACCTTCGGGACTGGCATTAACAACCAATTCAAAAATGTTTAATAGTTTTCTTCCGTCACCGCCAGAGAGTCTTAATAATGCTTCTGTTTCTTTGAGTTTTATCTTTTTTGTAACCATGATTTTGTCTTCTTTCATGGCTCGCTCTAAAAGTGAAAGCAAATCTTCTTTAGAAAATGGATTTAGGATGTAAACTTGACAACGAGATAATAAAGCTGGAATTACTTCAAAACTTGGGTTTTCTGTTGTGGCGCCAATCAGTGTTACCCAACCTTTTTCAACCGCTGCAAGAAGAGAATCTTGTTGTGATTTGCTAAAACGATGAATTTCATCAATAAATAAGATGGGGTTTTTAGCAGTAAATAATCCGCCACTTTGTTTGGCTTTTTCTATTACATCTCGTATATCCTTTACACCGCTATTGATGGCACTTAGTTCATAAAATGGACGATTGCTTTGTTTGGCAATAATTTGAGCTAATGTTGTTTTACCAGTTCCAGGAGAACCCCAAAAAATCATAGATGGAATAATGCCGCGGGCAATTTGTTGTGTAAGCGAACCACTTGGTCCAACTAGGTGAAGTTGACTGATGTAATCTTCTAATTTTTGTGGACGAATACGTTCTGCTAGTGGTGCTTCCATGTTGGTAAAATTACACTTTTTGGAATAATTTTTTTGAAATGGAGGAAGATTTTTGATTGAAAAATTATAGGTTCATTTTTATCGTGAACTCCTAGCCCTGATAGAATCGACATCCTTTATTTTTTTTCTTTAAAAAGATAAAGATATAGCGTACAGCAGGATTAGCTTTCAAAAGAAACTATAAATTTTTTACCACTTTGCTTATAGCTTCAATTGTATAATCTAAATCGTTGTAGGTTAATGCTTCGGTTATAAACCAAGTTTCGTATGCCGATGGTGCGATGTAAACGCCTTCTTTGAGCAATCCGTGAAAGAATTTTTTGAAGGTTTCGTTGTCGCCATTTTTAGCTGTTGCAAAATCGATTACTGGGTTTTTAT
Source organism: uncultured Flavobacterium sp. (assembly GCA_964558625.1). GTDB lineage: Bacteria > Bacteroidota > Bacteroidia > Flavobacteriales > Flavobacteriaceae > Flavobacterium. The sequence goes on along the minus strand of CAZLEU010000176.1, from coordinate 1,700 downwards.
CAAAATGGACTGAAATCATCGAACCAACTCGGTTTATTGTGAAGTCGATGTTGGTTTGGTTTAATACAGTATTAATTCCATTTTCAAGATATGCTGTTTTCTTTTCTAAGCTTTCAAAAATTGTTGGATTTTGATTCAATTCGGTTAGCATTGCAAGACCTGCAGCCATTGCTAGCGGGTTTCCTGATAGTGTTCCTGCTTGGTAAACAGGGCCAATAGGTGCGAGGTAGTTCATGATTTCGGCGCGAGCAGCAAAGGCGCCAACTGGCAATCCTCCGCCTATTACTTTTCCAAAAGTTACAATGTCTGCCTTGATGTTGTAAAGCTCTTGTACGCCACCTTTTGCAAGACGAAAACCCGTCATAACTTCGTCGAAAATTAGTAATATTTGGTTTTCATCACAAAGAGTTCGAAGTGTTTCTAAAAAACCGTTTTGAGGTGGTATACAGCCCATGTTTCCAGCAACTGGCTCTATGATTATAGCTGCAATTTCATTTTTATTGGCTTCAATTAAGGTTTTAACGCTATGAATATCATTGTAATTTGCAAGTAAAGTATCTTTAGCAGTACCTGATGTAACACCAGGGCTATTAGGACTTCCAAAGGTGATAGCGCCACTTCCAGCTTGAATAAGAAATGAATCGGAATGACCGTGATAACATCCAGCAAATTTGATTATTTTCTCTCTTTTTGTATATCCTCTGGCTAAACGTATAGCACTCATGCAGGCCTCGGTGCCAGAATTTACAAATCGTATTTTATCGATGTTAGGAACCATACTAACGGCTAAGGCTGCAATTTGTGTTTCCAGAGCAGTTGGCATCCCAAAAGATGTTCCAAGTTTGGCTTTTTCTATTATTGCATCTACAACGGTTTGGTGGGCATGACCCAAAATCATTGGTCCCCAAGAATTGATGTAGTCTATTAGTTTGTTTCCGTCTTCATCGTATAAATATGCTCCTTTTGCGCTTTTGACAAAGATGGGATTTCCACCTACTGATTTGAATGCTCTTACTGGGGAGTTTACTCCACCTGGAATTACTTTTTCAGCTTCTATAAAAAGCTGACTACTTCTTTGGTATAACATGATTAATCTATAATAAGATTTTGTCCAATTGTAAGGCTATTATTTTGAATATTGTTTTTTTCAATAATTACTTTTATAGGGACATTTAATTTTTTTGAAATGGAATATAAGGTGTCACCAGGATTTACCTGATAAATAAATCCATTGCCTGTAGCAACTTCTTGTTTTGGCGTTTGCATAATTATTTTTCCTAATACTTCGGCATCATAATTTTGCAAATTATATTTCTCAATTATTCCAATTAACTTTGTTGGATAATTTATATCAGTTGCATATCCTGCTTTTTTTAAGCCATATGCCCAGCCTTTGTAGTCATCTTTTTCGAGCTCAAAAAGTGGCACATAATAGGGTCTGCTGGTTAAAAAAAGGGCATGGTCAGTATATGATTCCTCACCGCTATCGTATTTTCTAAAACATTCTTGTTCGGCATCATCATCAAAGAAAACCGATGGTCCTGTCCATTCTGACTTACATTTAATTCCGAAATGATTATTAGCAAGAAGGCTAAGAGATCCTTTTCCAGTTCCCGATTCCAAAATGCCTTGTGCTAATATTATACTTGCTGGAATTCCAAAATTTGACATATTGCTCTTGGCAATTGTTTTATACTTAT
>CAZLEU010000175.1:0-4652 GCA_964558625.1 uncultured Flavobacterium sp. | reverse complement strand
ACCCAGTTCTTCTGAAGAAACTTCTTCATTAGTTACTGTTTTTACAACGTTTGGCCCTGTAACAAACATATAACTGTTTCCTTCTACCATCATTGTAAAATCGGTCATAGCAGGTGAATAAACCGCGCCACCTGCACAAGGTCCCATAATAGCAGATATCTGTGGAATTACACCACTAGATTGTACATTTCTATAAAATATATCGGCATATCCACCCAATGAACGAACTCCTTCTTGAATTCGAGCACCACCAGAATCATTCAATCCAATCATTGGTGCTCCGCTTCTTAAAGCCATGTCCATGACTTTACATATTTTTTCTGCATGTGTTTCTGATAGGGCGCCTCCAAAAACTGTAAAATCTTGTGCAAAAACATACACTACTCTACTATTAATGGTTCCATAACCTGTTACTACACCATCACCATAGATAATTTCTTTCTCCATTCCAAAATCTGTAGTTCTATGTGTTACTAACATTCCTATTTCTTCAAAAGAGCCTTCATCCAAAAGGTATTCGATTCTTTCTCTTGCTGTAAGACGTTTTTTTTCGTGATGTTTAGCTATTCTTTTCTCGCCACCGCCTAACTTGGCTAAGGCAATTTTATCGTTTAATATTTTAATTTTATCTTCCATTTTTTTTGTTTTTAAAGAACAGGAAAAAGAGCGTTCAAATATTCTCAATTTCTATATCTTTTATACTACTATCTTTTTTACTCTATTGGCAATCGTAAGATTTCTTTATCTGCTAGATACTGTTTTAAAGCTATCATGGAAGCTATCTCGGCTTCTTTATCTAGGTTTGCTTTCATTTTTTCTGGGTTATAATACGCTTTTACAAATCCTGTATCAAAATCACCTGAGCGGAATGCTTCGTGTTCCATTACAAATTTCCCAAAAGGTAAGGTTGTTGCAACACCTTCAACATGATAATCATCAATTGCTTTTATCATTAACTCAATTGCTTCTTCACGAGTTTTACCATAAGTTACCAATTTCGAAAGCATTGGGTCATAATAAATTGGAACGTCCATTCCTTCTTCAATTCCATTATCAACACGAATCCCTTCTCCAACTGGCAATTTATAAGTACTTAAGAAACCAACGTTTGGTAAAAAATCATTCATAGAATCTTCGGCATATACACGGAGTTCCATGGCATGACCTTGAATTGTTAAATCTTCTTGTTTGATAGTCAACTCTTCACCACGTGCCACACGAATTTGCATTTCTACTAAATCTAAACCAGAAATCATTTCGGTAACAGGGTGTTCAACTTGTAAACGAGTATTCATTTCAAGGAAATAAAAATTATGTTTGTCATCCATTAAGAACTCAACAGTACCTGCTCCAAGATAATCGCAAGCTTTGGCAACTTTTACAGCAGCTTCACCCATTTTTTGACGCATTTCTGGAGTTAAAATTGAGGATGGAGCTTCTTCCACTACTTTTTGGTGACGACGTTGTATACTACATTCTCTTTCAAAAATATATAAAACATTTCCGTGACTATCTGCCATAATTTGGATTTCGATATGGCGGGGTTTGGTTACGTATTTTTCAATAAAAACCGAACCATCACCAAAGGCCGAAGTAGCTTCACTAATGGCTCGATTCATTTGGGATTCAAAATCTTCTTCTCTTTCTACAATACGCATTCCTTTTCCACCACCACCAGCGGAAGCCTTTATCAAAATTGGAAATCCAACTTCTTTGGCTGTTTTTTTGGCTTCTTCCAGATCTGTTATGGCATGATCTACTCCAGGAACCATCGGAATATCATATTTCATAACAGCATCTTTAGCAGCTAATTTACTACCCATCATTTCGATTGCTTTTGATTTTGGTCCAATAAAAATGATGTTATTTTTTTCACATTCTTCTGCGAATGCTGAATTCTCACTTAAAAAACCATATCCTGGATGAACAGCATCAACTCCTAGTTGTTTGCATACTTCAATGATTTTATCACCTCTTAGATACGATTGACTAGAAGCAGCTTCTCCAATACAAACAGCTTCGTCTGCATATTTAACATGAAGTGCATTTCTATCGGCAGTTGAAAAAACAGCAACTGTTTTAATCCCCATTTTTCTTGCCGTTTTCATTACTCTTATAGCAATTTCGCCACGATTAGCAACTACAATTTTGGTTATCTTTTTCATTTTTATTCAAATTCAATTAACAATTGTCCTTTATCTACAGCATTCCCTTTTTCGACAGCTATAGATTTGATTACTCCATCTCGAGGTGATAGAAAACTATTTTCCATTTTCATCGCTTCTAGAATTAATAAAGAATCGTTCTCTTTTACAGATTGACCAACCTCAACGCTAATTTCTAAAATTAGTCCTGGCATTGGAGCTTTAATTGCATTCACTACTTTTGTTCTACCGCGTTCTATCCCCATACTTTTGATTAGCTGATCAAGTGTATCCGAAATAGCCACTTCATAAGTATTATTATTAACTTTAATAATGTATTTTTTTGCAATAAAATCAGCAGATACAATTTCTACTTTATAGGGTTTGCTGTCTTTAAGTACGTGAAATTTTGTTTTTCCCGTTGGCACAGCATCCAAATTTTTAAGGTCGCTTTCGTTTAATTCAAAATTAGCTGTATTGTTAACCGAAAGCTTATAAGAAGTACTCATAAGGTATAAATTTAATTTGTTGTAAATTTAGCAAATTGTAATCGATTGCAGCATGATAAAAGTCAATTAACTTGCTTATTTAGTATAGTTAGGACTAAAACAATAACAAACCAAATTTACGCAAAGTACTAACGGGTTTTGAATACCAAAACAATTCAAAATCTTCAAAATTAGTTTCAAAATCAACTTTTAATTGTGAAAAAGTAGTTGTTTTTTGGCTATGAATCGAAATGGTTTCTAGAGTTTCAATTAACCAAATTGCTTTTTCTTTCTCTAATGTAATCTGGAATGTTTCAACTTTATCATGGAAAATTAATTTTGTCATTTCCCATATATCCCCTTTTTTTGATTTGGTAAAGGTTTCAGAAATTGGCATTCCACCTATCCAAATAACTTTTGCTGAAGGTTTTATTGCAAAATTGATTTCTCTTTCAAGACAAGAAATAATATAATCAGATGGGATTTTAGTTTTAGGAATTTTGAAATCAAACCAATCTTGTAAGTCATAATCAAAACAAATTCCATGCATGTAATTGAACAACGATTTCTTTAATCCGAAACTAAATTTATCGTGATTGATTCCGGTTATATCTTTAAAATTAATGTCGTTGTTAGCAAAAGTGATTTCGTTTTGTTCAGGAATGACACTAAATTTTTCAGGAAACATTCCTACTGGCGAATGTGCTGTCATGGCAAATTGATGCCAAAAACCACTTTGCAAAACTCCTACTTCAAATAGTTGACGTACCATTTCCAAACTATCAATTGTTTCTTGAATTGTTTGTGTTGGATAACCGTACATCAAATAAGCATGAACCATAATACCACTTTCGGTAAAATTTCGAGTAACTTGGGCTACTTGTTCGACCGTTACGCCTTTTTTTATTAAATCCAAAAGTCTATCAGAAGCCACTTCTAATCCACCGGAAACAGCAATACAGCCAGAAGCTTTAAGTAAAATACACAAGTCTGTTGTAAAGCTTTTTTCAAATCGAATGTTTGTCCACCAAGTTACAATCAAGTTTCGTTTGAGGATTTCTAGTGCAACCTCACGCATTAACGCTGGCGGAGCTGCTTCATCTACAAAATGGAATCCGTTTTCCCCTGTTTGAGCTATCAGTTCTTCCATTCGATCTACTAGAATTTTGGCAGCAATTGGTTCGTATAACTTGATATAATCTAATGAAATATCACAAAAAGTGCATTTTCCCCAATAACATCCGTGTGCCATAGTAAGTTTGTTCCAACGACCATCACTCCACAAACTATGCATCGGATTGGCTATTTCGATAACCGAAATGTATTTATCCAAAAACAAATCCGAATAATCTGGTGTTCCCACTTCGCTTTGTTTGTAATCCTTACGAGTTGAATTGTTTATGTAAACTACTTCATCTTCATTAAGAAGAAATGTTCTTTTAAACTCTTTGGAATTTGAAACTTGGACATTGGAATTTAGTAACTCAATTGGCAATTCGCCATCATCTAAAGTGATAAAATCAAAAAACTGAAAAACTCGTTTATCTTTTAATTCTCGTAACTCAGTATTCGGAAAACCACCTCCCATTGCAATTTTAATTTCAGGATAATAATCTTTTATAAACTGTGCACAACGAAAAGCACTGTATAAATTGCCAGGAAATGGCACTGAAAAACAAATCAATTTTGGTTGCATCTCTAAAATTCTTTTTTTCAGAATTTTGAGGGCCATTTTGTCAATATATGTTGTGTCTTTTTGCAAATGTTGATACAAATCATCAAACGAATTGGCGCTTCTACCCAAACGCTCTGCATAGCGACTGAAACCAAAATTTTCATCGACACATCCAACAATAAAATCGGATAAATCCTCTAAATACAAAGTAGCTAAATGTTTGGCTTTGTCCTGCATTCCCATAGTTCCAAAAGCCCATTCCATATCATCTAATTGCTCAAAACGTGATGCTTCTGGCAAAAAATTACCACTACAAATTTGCCGCGCCAATGATGGATTTTTCCC
>CAZLEU010000174.1:0-4655 GCA_964558625.1 uncultured Flavobacterium sp. | reverse complement strand
AGAAATATTGAAACTCCCGTAATGGTTTCAGGAACAATTACAGATGCTTCTGGTAGAACACTTTCGGGTCAAACTGTAGAAGCTTTTTTAATATCGATTTCACATATTCCATTATTAAGTATAGGATTTAATTGTGCTCTTGGTGCAGACCAATTGAAACCTTATTTGCAACGTTTGGCAATGAATACACAATTAAATATCTCTGCACATCCAAACGCAGGTTTGCCAAATGCTTTTGGACAGTACGACCAAACACCATTGGAGATGCAAGCTTTAATTAGAGAATATCTAAAAGATAATTTAGTAAACATTATTGGAGGATGTTGTGGCACAACACCAGAACACATTAAGGCAATTGCAGATGTGGCAAAAGAATTCAAGCCGCGCAACATAGAAACAATTCGAGAAATGTCCTAAACTTATAGCCTCATGTTAGAAACAAAATTTTTAAAATTATCTGGTTTAGAACCCTTAATTATAACACCACAAACCAATTTTGTTAATGTTGGTGAACGAACCAATGTTACTGGTTCAAGAAAATTTCTTCGCTTAATAAAGGAAGAAAAATACGAAGAAGCTCTCGATATTGCGAGAAACCAGGTTGAAGGAGGAGCACAAATTATTGATGTAAATATGGACGAAGGAATGTTGGATGGCGTTCATGCTATGACAAAATTCCTGAATTTAATTGCAGCCGAACCCGATATTGCTCGTGTTCCTGTTATGATAGATAGTTCCAAATGGGAAATTATCGAAGCTGGACTAAAAGTAATTCAAGGCAAAGGCGTTGTCAATTCGATTTCGCTCAAAGAAGGTAAAGAAGCTTTTGTACATCATGCCAAATTGATAAAAAGATATGGAGCAGCAGTAATTGTGATGGCTTTTGATGAAGAAGGGCAAGCTGATACATTCGAAAGAAGAATCGAAATTTGTAAAAGAAGTTACGATATTTTGGTTAATGAAGTGCATTTTCCTGCAGAGGACATCATTTTTGATCCTAATATTTTTCCTGTTGCTACGGGAATGGATGAACACAAATTAAATGCTTTAGACTTTTTTAGAGCCACAAAATGGATTCGTGAAAATTTACCTTATGCTAATATTTCTGGTGGTGTAAGTAATGTTTCTTTTTCATTTAGGGGAAATGATAAAGTGCGTGAAGCAATGCATTCGGCCTTTTTATACCATGCTATCAAAAACGGAATGACAATGGGTATCGTAAATCCAGAGATGCTTGAAATTTATGATGAAATTGATCCAATATTGTTAGAACATGTTGAAGATGTTTTGTTGAATAGAAGAGATGATGCCACAGAAAGATTATTGGATTTAGCGGAGAATTTTAAAGGTGAAGTAAAATCTAATGATAAAGAAATAGCCGAATGGCGCAATGGTTCAATTCAAGAACGATTAACTCATTCATTAGTTAAAGGAATAGATGAGTTCATAGAGATAGATGTAGAAGAAGCTCGATTAAATTCAGAAAAAGCCATAGATGTTATTGAAATTAATCTAATGGCAGGAATGAATGTAGTTGGTGATTTATTTGGTAGTGGGAAAATGTTTCTGCCTCAAGTAGTAAAATCGGCACGTGTTATGAAAAAAGCAGTTGCTTATTTACTTCCCTTTATTGAAGCTCAAAAAGCAGGAAAATCTTCTTCAGCCGGAAAAGTTTTAATGGCAACTGTAAAAGGAGATGTTCACGATATTGGGAAAAACATTGTAGCAGTAGTTTTGGGATGCAACAATTTTGAAATCATAGACTTAGGTGTCATGGTTCCGCCAGAAAAAATCATTCAAGCTGCCGTTGAACATAATGTTGATATCATTGGACTAAGTGGTTTAATTACTCCATCACTAGACGAAATGGTTTATTTGGCAAAAGAGTTAGATAAATTAAATATCAAAATTCCCATAATGATTGGTGGTGCTACAACATCTCGCGCACATACCGCTGTGAAAATAGCACCCGAATATAAAGAAACAGTAGTTCACGTAAACGATGCTTCTCGTGCTGTAACTGTAGCAAGTAATTTGTTGCAAGCAGAGACAAAAGAAGGCTATGTGAAAACAATACGAGAAGAATATGATAAACTTCGCGAAGGTTATTTAAGTAGAAGTCGCGACAAGAATTACCTTTCTATTGAAGATGCACGTAAAAATAAATTGCAATTAGATTGGAAAAATTTTACTCCGGTAAAACCTAATTTCATTGGGACAAAAATTATTGAACTTGAACTTTCCGAATTGATAAGCTTCATCGATTGGACACCCTTTTTTCAATCTTGGGAATTACACGGGAAATTTCCTGCCATTTTAAAAGATGAGATTGTTGGCGAACAAGCCACACATCTATTTGAAGATGCTCAAAAAATATTGCAACAAATAGTCTCAGAAAAATGGTTTACAGCTAAGGGAATTCTAGGAATATTCCCAGCCAATTCTATCAATGATGATGACATTGAGGTTTCGGTTACATTAAATGCTGCCGAAGAGTCAACTTCCAGTTTCCAGTTTCTAACACTAAGACAACAATCTCAAAAAACGGCTGGTGCTCCAAACATAGCTTTAGCCGATTTTATCGCGCCAAAAAATTCCGGAAAACAAGATTTTATAGGGTGTTTTTGTGTAACTACAGGTTTTGGAGTTGATGAAAAAGCAGCAGAATTTGAAAAAAAATTGGACGACTATAATTCCATTTTGGTAAAAGCTCTCGGAGATAGATTAGCAGAAGCTTTTGCCGAATATTTGCATATGATAGTACGAAAAGAAATTTGGGGATATGCTTCAGATGAAAATTTGAGTAATCAAGATTTGATAGCTGAAGAATACAAAGGTATTCGACCAGCACCAGGTTATCCTGCTTGTCCAGATCATTTAGAAAAACCAACCATTTGGAAATTACTAAATGTAGAACAAGAAATAGGAGTGAAGCTAACCGAAAGCATGGCAATGTGGCCCGCAGCATCGGTTTCAGGATATTATTTTGCCAATCCAGAAAGTAAATATTTTGGACTCGGAAAAATAAAAGAAGATCAAGTAATAGATTATGCCAAACGAAGAGGAATTTCAACAGAAATTGCCAATAAATGGCTTGCGCCAAATTTAGCAGATTAAAATGTTTATGTTTATTTGTGATGGTAGTTTTGAAGCCAATAAGAATAAACAATTAACCACAAGCTCAAGATAATGAAAGTAATTCAACACATAGAAAATGCCAAAGGAAAACCATTGTTTTCTTTCGAAATTTTGCCACCATTGAAAGGGCAAAACATCCAATTCATTTATGATGGAATTGATCCTTTGATGGAATTTAAACCACCATTTATAGATGTAACCTATCATCGTGAGGAATACGAATTTAAAGAATTACCAAGTGGACTTTTACAAAAGAAAATTGTAAAAAAAAGACCAGGAACAGTTGGTATTTGTGCCGGAATTCAGAATAAATATTCTGTTGATGCCATCCCTCATATTCTATGTGGTGGCTTTACCAAAGAAGACACCGAAAATTTGTTAATAGATTTAGATTTCTTAGGAATTGATAATGTAGTGGCACTTCGTGGTGATGCTTTAAAGAATGAAACTTATTTTAAACCTGAAAAAGAAGGAAACGAATTTGCTTCCGAATTGGTAACACAGATTAGTAATTTGAATAACGGAATTTATTTGGATGAAGACTTGAAGAATTCTGCTAAGACCAATTTTTGTATTGGAGTTGCGGGTTATCCCGAAAAACATATGGAAGCACCAAGCTTAGACAGCGATATTCATTTTTTGAAAGAAAAGATCAGAAATGGAGCAGATTATATCATAACTCAAATGTTTTTTGATAACAAAAAATTCTTTGACTTTGTTGAGAAGTGCAGAACAGCAGGAATTACGGTACCCATTATTCCTGGTTTGAAACCGATTGCGACTAAGAAACAATTGAATTTGATTCCGCATCGCTTTTCTTTAGAATTACCCGACGATTTGATTATGGCAGTAGTAAAAGCAAAAGATAACGATCAGGTTAAGCAAATAGGGATAGAATGGTGTATTGAGCAAAGTAAAGAATTAGTCGCAGCAGGAATTCCTGTTTTACACTATTATTCTATGGGGAAAGCTGAGAATATCAAAGCTATTGCTAAAGAGATTTTTTAAAATAAATTTTATGCAAAGGCATAAGTCAAATTAGCCTTGATGTAATGGAGAAGACTCACGATTTATGTCAGTCTTGGCAAAAAATCAGAAAAAGATAGATTCGAAATGTCGACTAATTTTCTAGAATAGATAAAAATAAAACCCGATAATTAATACAATTATCGGGTTTGTTCTTTAAATACAAATTAGAATTACTTTTTTCCTAACATTTTTAATGATTGTGTTGCATAATCATTTGTTGGATCTAATGCAATTGTTTTGTTGAAATATTCAATAGCTTTTGCTTTGTCAGTGTTTGCATAAGCTGCAGCAATACTATTATACGATTCAATAACTTTTGTTTTGTTTTTAGTAAATTCTTCAGTTCCTTTTTCGTTTACAACACGAAGATATTCCTCATAAAACTTAATCGTTTGTGCATCATTTTCTAATAAACTATTTGTTCTAGCTTTAAAAAGATATGCATCTTGAGTTGTTGGAGAAGCCTCAATTACATTTCCAAATGCTAT
>CAZLEU010000173.1:0-4668 GCA_964558625.1 uncultured Flavobacterium sp. | reverse complement strand
TTGATTGTATAATGTCTTATCTTCACCTTCACATATAACATCCCTGTTAAAGTACAATTGAATTCTACCATCACTATCTTGCAATTCAGCAAAACAAGCTTTCCCTTGATCACGAACACTCATCAATCGTCCAGCCAAATTAACCTTCTTTCCTTCTTCAAAAAACTCCTTTACCTGTTTTGAAGTTGTATTCACAGGATATAAGTCCGCAGGATAGGGGTTGATTCCAAGGTCACGCAAAGCGTTCAATTTGTCTCGTCTAATGATTTCTTGTTCCGATAGTTGCATAATATTATATTTAAGCGTGCAAAGATAATAAAAGAATGCCGAATTTAGAATGCTACATTTAGATTTTTAGTAGCGAATGGCTCGGGTTTTATAAGTAAACAATGTTCCCGCTTTTCGTTCTACTCCGTGCCACTACAATCGGGGCTATATAGTGAAGTTTTTTGTATATTTGTAAAAAAATAAACAAATGAAGCTTTACAAACACATCCTAGTTATAAAAACTATAATTTTATTGACAAGTTGTACATTTACAGAAAACATATACATTAATGAAGATGGAACAGGAAAATTTTCTGTAGACATGGATGCTTCTGGATTAATGGCAATGATGCCAGCCGATTCAATTGGTACAATGAAACCGATGGATTCAACTTTTACTTTTAAACAGGTTTTTGAAGAAAAGAAAGATAGCATTGCCAAACTTCCAATAGAACAACAACAACGATTGAAAAAATTAGAAGGATTTTCCATGCGAACCAAAATGATACCTGTCGAAAAACAATTCATGTTTTCGGTTTTTACCGATTTTAAAAATGTTGCCGATTTGCAAGATGCTATGACTACTATAAATGATGCACAAGGAGCAACCAAAGATAAATCCTCAAACAACACCTTAATTCCTTCCTCTGGTTTTGGAGATAATGGATCCGTTTTAAAATATTCTTATGACGGAAAAAAGTTTAGCAGAAAAGCTACTTTGATTAATAAAGAAGTTTCAAAGACAGAAAATGATTCAGTAGAAGCTGCTTACAAAATGATTTTTGAATCATCAACATATACAATTAAGTACCACTTTCCTAAAAAAGTGAAAAAAGTGTCCAATAAAAAAGCATTATATAGTGAAGATCGTAAAATGATTACGATAGAGTTTCCTTTTAACGAGTATATGAAAGATCCCGAAAAACTAAATTTTGAAGTAGAATTCGAATAATGAATAAGAAAATCCAACTACAAGATTTAGGATGCCATGATTATAAAAAAACATGGGATTATCAAGAAGAACTTTTTAAAAGTATAGTTGATATTAAAATCCAAAATCGAAAAGAAGAAACTAGTCATACAACACCCAACTATTTTATTTTTGTTCAACATCCTCATGTGTATACATTAGGCAAAAGTGGTGATATTTCCAATTTGCTTTTGTCCGAAAAACAACTCAAAGCAAAAGAGGCAACTTTTTATAAAATAAATAGAGGAGGAGATATTACCTATCATGGACCAGGGCAAATTGTAGGTTATCCCATTTTAGATTTAGAAAATTTTTTTACCGATATTCATAAGTATTTGCGTTTACTCGAAGAAGTAATTATTCTAACTTTAGCAGACTACAATATAATAGGTACAAGAAGCGAAGGCGAAACAGGAGTCTGGTTAGGAGTAGGAACACCATTTGCTCGAAAAATTTGTGCTATGGGTGTTCGAGCAAGTCGTTGGGTTACCATGCATGGTTTTGCCTTAAATGTTAATGCAGATTTAGGCTACTTTGACAACATTATTCCATGTGGTATAAAAGGAAAAGCTGTAACATCACTTCATTCTGAACTTGGTAGAGAAGTTGATGAAAAAGAAGTGAAAGAAAAAATTATAAAGTATTTTAAACACCTTTTTGAAGCAGAGTTTCATTAGTGTTCAGATATTTGTCACACCGTGGGACAGACAAAGTGCTAATTTACAATTCTAAACTCAATTGTTCTGGCAATAATCTAAAACTCATTCTGTGGTATTTAGTTGTGCCATATTTTCTAATAGCCTCTCTATGTTCTTTAGTAGGGTATCCTTTGTTTTGTTTCCAATTATACATTGGAAATTCCTCATGAATCCTATCCATATATTCATCACGGTAGGTTTTAGCCAATATAGAAGCCGCAGCAATACTCAAATATTTAGAGTCGCCTTTGATAATGCTTTGATTTGGAATTGATTTAAGTATCTCAATTTCATTATCAGTAAAAATTTTGCCATAATTGCTCTTCAATCCTAACTTAGCATTTAAGCTTCTATTACCATCAACAATAATAAATTTAGGTCTAGGATCTAGTCTAATAATCGATTCCTGCATCGCTTTCATAGACGCATTTAGAATATTTATTTCATCAATTTCTATATTATGTATATGAGTAACAGAAAAAGAAGTTGCAAATTCTTCAATAAGCGGTCTTAATTCGGTTCTCTTTTTTTCAGATAATTGTTTGGAGTCATTAATTAAGGCCATAAGATTTTCAAAACAATTTGAGTTATCACTCATGGATGGTAGTATTAGAGCAGCTGCAGTAACTGGACCAGCTAGACAACCTCTCCCAGCTTCATCAGTGCCAGCTTCATACATTAATTTTGAAAAAGACTTTGCAAGCATTGTTTTTTTTGATAAAAATATAAAAAATAATAAATTAATAGATGGGTTTGTGATGATTTTTAGGATTAAAATCGATATAAGATAATTATTCACAATAAAATTTGTCTTTAATTGAAAAATTATAGTTAGTTAAATATTTGTTTTTTTAAGAAATAATTATGAAGTTTGCAAAATAACTAACTCAAACAAATTTAATATGAGATCGAAGTTCAAATGGATTTTTACGCTGTTATTAGCGTTATCAATGCAGTTTTCGTTTGCGCAAGAGAAAACTGTTACAGGTACTGTTTCTGATGAGACTGGACCACTTCCAGGCGCTAATGTTGTAGTAAAAGGAACGACGCGAGGAGTTCAAACAGATGTAGATGGAAAATATGCTATTAAGGCAAAAGCAGGAGAAGTTTTATTGTTCTCCTTTATAGGATTAAAAGATGCTACAGCTACAGTTGGTGGCTCAAGTGTTATCAATATGGTTTTAAAATCATCTGGGGGAGAAATTCTAGGAGAAGTTGTTGTAACCGGCCAAGGAATTAAGAAAGAGAAAAAAGCTCTTGGATACGCTGTTACTTCAATTAAGGCTGAGGAATTTGCTTCAAAACCAAATACTGATGTGGCGAGAGCATTGACAGGAAAAGCACCTGGGGTTAATATCCAACAAACAAGTGGTTTGTCAGGTTCAGGGACGAATATAATTATTCGTGGTTATTCTTCTATCACAGGAAGTAATCAACCATTATTTGTTGTTGATGGAATTCCATTTAATTCAGATACAAATAGTGAAAGCTTTTTAGTTGGAGCAACAAGTGCTTCGAGTAGATTCTTGGATTTGGATCCAAATAATATTGAATCAATCAATATTCTTAAAGGACTAAGTGCTACTACCTTGTATGGATCTGCTGGACGAAATGGTGTTGTTTTAGTAACAACTAAAAGCGGTAACACAAAAGATTTAAACAAAAAGATGGAGGTTACTCTTGCTCAGTCATTGTATTTTACAAGAATATCTAATTTACCAGAATATCAAAACAACTACGGAAATGGTTTTGATAATAACTTTATTACTGCTTTCTCAAACTGGGGTCCAAAATTTGGTACAGTTGGGACGCAAGGTATTGGAGCAGATGGATTAGTTGATCATCCATATGCTTATTATGGGGAAAGTGTTTTTCCAGAATTTGTAGGAGTTAGAGTTCCTTATACACCAAAAAATAGCGTCGAAAACTTTTTTAAAACAGGTTATGTAACAACAACGTCAGTAAATATTGGTGGTAGAGCAGAAAACACATCATATAACTTAGGTGTTGGTCATACTAATGATGAAGGTTTTATAGAAAGAAACGGTTATGATCGTTTGAACATTTCTATGGGAGGTACTACAAAGCTTGGAAATGGATTTACTTTTAGTTCAACAATGAATTTTACAAAAACAGAAAAAGTTTCTCCTTTGAATGCAGCTAGTTTTGGTTCGAATCCATTATTCCCTGCTGTTTTTGCAAATATTTTGTACACACCAAGAAATATAGATTTATTTGATTTACCATACTCAAACCCTAATGATAACTCGTCAGTTTATTACAGACCTGACATAGCAAACCCAATTTGGACATTGAGAAATGGTGGAGATGATGAAAAAGTAAGAAGATTTTTCGGTAACTTAACTGCAAGTTATGAGATTAACTCATGGTCAAACATTTCTTATAGATTAGCACTAGATAATTTTACACAGAAGAAACGTTATTTTATCAATAAAGGAAATGGTCAACCATTTGACACCGAAGGATTTTTGAATACGACATACCGTCAAAATACAATATTTGATCATACATTTAGTTATAATTTTGATACCCCTATTGGTAAAAATAATAAATTTAATATAGATGGTACAATTGGTTTAAATCCAAGACAAGAGTCAGTTGAAACAACAAGATTATCAAGTACGCAACAAGTAGTATATGGCTTGTTAATACACGATAATTTTGTTAAACAAGACAATGATTTCCTTCCAACATATTCTAATAGTTCAAATT
>CAZLEU010000172.1:0-4669 GCA_964558625.1 uncultured Flavobacterium sp. | reverse complement strand
TGCGAATTTTATATTTAACATATGTTCAGCTTTCAAATAGTGTATCAGAGCAAATCAAAAACAACTTATACAATGAGTTAGTTGCTTATACTTCTTCTAACTATGAAAGTTCTATACGACAAAATGCATTTGAGGCATGCCTAGCTCTCAACCCTATAGACGAGGTGGTTTTATACAACCTTATTAATGGTGCAACACATTTTAGATGGCAATTTTCAAAATTCTCTAAAGATAAAATTAGAGATTTGTTGAAACAGGAGCAATACAAATTAATGTTTCAAAAAATAGAATCAAAATTATCTGAGAACGAACTTTTGCAGCTAAAAAGAATAAGAGGAAATTAATATCCTTACTTTTTGAAATCAATAAAAAATAGTAACACACCATTTTACTGCTCAAAAGTGAACAAAAAGTGCATTTCGTCGATGATTTAATGTCTTTCAACAATTTTTTTTAGTTATTGTTGGTAATCTGTTTAATATTGTCCTGTTATATGCCCCAATGTTCTAACGGAAAATTAACAGTAAAACAAAAAAAATGAAATTAAACAAACTATTTATTTTAGGATTAGCACTTGCCACTGCATTATTTGTTAATTGTAGCAAAAATGATGACTCAACTAATACAGTGAATCCAGATGCTGAGTATAAATTTGATTTAGGAAAAGACGTAAACAGAGCTTTCAAAGGTTTAATTGTCGATGTAAACAATCAACCAATAGCTGGTGTAACAGTTAAAATGAGTGGAAAAACGGCTGTTACAGATGCAAGTGGAGTATTTTCATTAAGCAATGTTCCAGTTAAAGAAAGATTTGCTTATTTAACAGCAGAAAAAGCGGGATACTTAAAAGGTTCAAGAACTCTAATGACACATGAAAGTTTAAATACTTTAAGAATCATGATGGTTCAACCTACTATAAAAACAATTCAAAGTGGTGTGCAAAGCACTGTAAATGTAGGAAACACAAGCATTAAATTTGATGGTTCTTTTGTTACCGAAAATGGTCAACCTTATAATGGTAGTGTTAAACTTCAAATAGTTGATTTGCCATCAAACGATGTTAACGTTTTCGATAAAATGCCAGGTACTCTTTTGGCAATTAATTCTCAAGGAGAATACAAAGGATTAGAAACTTATGGTATGATTAATGTTGAAATGTATGGAGCTAACAACCAAAAACTACAATTAGCTTCTGGACATAAAGCAGAAATTACTATGGGTATATCTGATGAAAAAAATGGATATGCTCCACAAACAATGCCTTTATGGTGGTTTGATGAAGTTGCTGGTGTATGGAAAGAAGAAGGATTTTCTACCAAAGTAGGTAATAAATATGTTGGTAATGTATCTCACTTTACTTGGTGGAATAACGATTCTGCTTACGTTGTGGCAAACTTGACTGTTGTGGCTAAAAATTATGACAATACACCAGCTCAAGGTATTCGTTGTACAATTACTAGACAAGCAGGTAGTACAGGAGACGTATTAATGCAACTTGGAGTTACTGGATCTAATGGAACTTTATCTGTTGGTGTTCCTAGATATGAAGTATTGATTTTTAGAGCATATGATGCAGAAGGAGTTCAAGTTCATTATGAAGAATTACCTGCATCAGGTCTAATGTCAAGAACAGTTTATGTTACAATTCCTGTAAACAATAGACCATAAAAAAAATAAGTAAACCGATTGTTTTAGTCAGTCGGTTTACACTTTAAAATAAAATAATCCCCAATATTAACCCCAATTATTTATTAAATTAATCTATGAAATTAAACAAATTACTTGTTCTAGGTTTTGCATGTGCAACGGCCTTATTTAGCAACTGTAGTAAAAATGAAGATGATTCAACTACAGTTAATTCTGCAACAGAATACAAATTTGATTTAGGTAAGAGCGTTAATAGAGCTTTTAAAGGCTTGATTGTTAACGAAGAAAATCAACCACTTGCTGGTGTTACAGTTAAGATGAGTGGTAAATCGACTACTACAGATGCTAGTGGAATGTTTACACTAAGTAATGTTCCTGTAAAAGAAAGATTTGCATATTTAACAGCAGAGAAAGCAGGTTACTTAAGTGGTTCAAGAACATTAATGACCCACGAAAGTCTTAATACTCTAAAAATTATGTTGGTTGCTCCAACAGCATTTACAATTCAGTCTGGAGTTGCAAGCTCAGTAACAGTTGGTAATACAACTGTAAAATTTGATGGTGCTTTCTCTACAGAAGACGGACAACCCTACAATGGAGCTGTAAAAGTTTTAACTTCAGACATGCCTGCTAATGACCCAAATGTTTTTAGTAAAATGCCAGGTTCTTTATTTGCTATTGATGCTCAAGGACAATATAAAGGTTTGGAAACTTTCGGAATGGTTACTGTTGAGTTAAAAGGTGCAAACAATCAAAAATTGCAATTAACCAATGGTCACAAAGCCGAGATAAGCATGAACATTACAACTCAAGCACAATTGCAAAGAGCGCCAGAAACAATGCCGATGTGGTGGTTTGATGAAGTGGCTGGTTTGTGGAGAGAAGAAGGTTTCTCTACTAAAGTTGGTAACAAGTATGTGGGTAATGTAACTCACTTTACAAGATGGAATAATGACTGGGCTTATCCAGTTGCTTCTCTAACAGTAGTGGCAAAAAACTATGATGGTACAGTAGCACAAGGTATTCGTTGTGAGATTTTTAGACCAAGTGTTACAGCTCCACCAGATCACTGGAATGTTCCTCTTATCTCTTTAGGAGTAACTGGTGCAAATGGAACTTTGACAGCGGGTGTACCTTATAACGAAATATTTATTTTTAGAGCATATGATACAGATGGTGTGTTGGTTAAGGAAGAAGAGTTACCAGCATCTCAATTAGCTTCTAGAACAGTATATGTTCAATTGACAGTAAATAATAGACCATAATAATAAGTCATGTTAATATAATTTTAAAAACCGATTGTTTTTCAATCGGTTTTTTTTTATTGTAAGATTTTGTTTTTTTAGTACACTATAATTTTGTAATAGTATTATTTTTGTAAAAAATATATCTCTAATGTATAAGCTATTTATTCGTCCATTCCTTTTTTTATTTGACCCAGAAAAAGTACATCATTTTTCTTTTCAATTTATTAAAACTATACACAAGATTCCTTTCCTAACATTTATTCTAAAAAAAACATACTCTACTACCTCAGAAAAACTTGAAACAGAAGTTTTTGGTATAAAATTTCCCAATAGAGTAGGGTTAGCGGCAGGATTTGATAAAGATGCCAAACTTTTTAATGAGCTTTCAGATTTCGGTTTTGGATTTATAGAAATTGGGACTTTGACACCTGTTGCTCAAGAAGGAAATCCCAAAAAAAGATTATTTAGGTTAAAGAATGAAAACGCAATTATAAACAGAATGGGATTCAACAATGGCGGTGTTAAGGCAGCTGTTGCGAGATTAAAAAAAAATAAAAAGGTAATTATAGGTGGAAATATAGGTAAAAATAAAATTACACCAAATGAGCAAGCTGTCAATGATTATCTAATATGTTTTGATGAATTATTTGATTTTGTCGATTATTTTGTAGTAAATGTTAGTTCACCCAATACACCAAATTTAAGAGAGCTCCAAGATAAAGAGCCCTTAACCAATTTATTAAACACACTTCAGAATAAGAATGTGACCTACAAAAAACCAAAGCCGATACTTTTAAAAATAGCTCCCGACTTGACAGATAATCAATTACTCGATATAATTGAGATTGTAAACACTACTCATATTGCGGGTGTTATTGCAACCAATACAACAATTTCACGAGATGGATTAACTTCAAAAAACAAAATCGAAATAGGAGGATTGTCTGGGAAACCATTAAAAAATAGAGCTACAGAAGTGATCCGTTTTTTATCTGAAAAGAGCAATAGAAGTTTTCCAATTATTGGTGTTGGTGGTATCCATTCTGCGGCAGATGCAATCGAAAAATTAGAAGCGGGTGCAAGTCTTATTCAGTTGTATACAGGATTCATTTATGAAGGCCCTGGTTTGATTAAAAAAATTAATAATGCTATTTTGAATAAATAATTTTATCTTTAGGCTCATAAATAAAAGTTTTGAAAACAGAAGTTAAAATAATTGAATGTCCTCGCGATGCCATGCAAGGTATTAAATCATTTATCCCAACCGAAAAAAAAGTAGCCTATATCCAGGCACTTTTGAGAGTAGGTTTTGATACGCTCGATTTTGGAAGCTTTGTATCTCCCAAAGCCATACCACAAATGCAAGATACAGCTACTGTTTTAGCACAGTTAGACCTATCGCAGACACAAAGTAAGCTCTTGGCTATAATTGCCAACACGCAAGGTGCAATCTCAGCTTCTGCACATCAAGAAATTCGTTACCTTGGTTATCCTTTCTCTATATCTGAAAATTTTCAGATGCGAAACACTCATAAGACCATAGCAGAAAGTTTAATCACTTTACAAGAAATATTAGAAATAGCTACAAAAAAGGATAAAGAAGTTGTTGCCTATCTTTCAATGGGATTTGGTAATCCATATGGGGACCCATGGAATGTTGAAATTGTTGGGGAATGGACAAACAAATTATCACATCTTGGAGTTAAAATTATTTCTCTTTCAGATACTATTGGTAGTTCAACACCTGAAACAATTGAGTATCTTTTTTCAAATCT
>CAZLEU010000171.1:0-4676 GCA_964558625.1 uncultured Flavobacterium sp. | reverse complement strand
GCAGGTGGTTGAAAAAACTCTAATACAGCTCCTGGAATGTCTTTTGATTTTTCTTCTAACTCATTGATAATCTCCTGAGATGACTTGGAACGGTCTTCCCAACTTTCTAGATTTATCAAACAGGTTCCTGAGTTAGCTCCTGTTCCTTCGGTTAGTATTTCGTAACCCGCTAATGATGAAACGGATTTAACTCCTTTAATACCTTCTGCAATTTTTTGTAATCTTTCGGCAATTTGATTCGTTCGCTCTAAAGTAGAACCGGGTGGTGTTTGAATAACAGCATAAAACATTCCTTGGTCTTCATTGGGAATAAATCCCGAGGGAAGACTTCCGTTTAAGAAGTAAGTTCCCACGCAGAAGAAAATTAACATTGCGTATGTAATTACTCTTCTGTTCACGATAAGTCGCAACAGATTACTGTATTTAGTTGATACGCCGTTAAACCAATTGTTAAATCCATCCAGTACTCTGTTGATAGTGGTTTGTTTTCTAGGTTTTCCGTGATTGTTTTTTAGCATCATAGCACATAGTGCTGGTGTAAGTGTTAAGGCTACCAAACCAGAAAGCACGATTGATGTTGCCATTGTAATGGAGAACTGTCGGTAAAAGATTCCTACTGGTCCCGACATAAAAGCTACTGGAATAAATACAGCGGCCATTACAAAGGTAATAGCGATAATAGCACCACTTACTTCGTGCATCGCTTCTTTGGTTGCTTTCATTGGTGTGAGATGCTTGGTTTCCATCTTATAATGGACGGCCTCTATTACAACAATGGCATTATCTACCACAATTCCTATTGCGAGTACTAGGGCAAATAGTGTGATAAGATTGAGCGTGATTCCGAAGAATTGCATAAACATAAAGGTTCCGATAAGCGAAACTGGTACAGCAATAGCTGGAATTAGTGTTGAACGCCAATCACCCAAAAACAGGAATACAACTAATCCGACCAGTATAAAGGCTTCTACTAAGGTATGCAATACTTTTTCGATAGAAGCATCCAAAAATTTAGACACATCATAACTTATTTCATAATCCATCCCTTTGGGAAAGGATGTTTTCATTTCTTCTAATTTGGCTTTAACGTCTTTAATTACTTGTGTCGCATTACTACCATAGGATTGTTTTAGTACAATAGCTGCCGATGGTCTTCCATTTAGATTGGAATAAATATCATACATGGAACTACCAAACTCCACTTTTGCAACATCTTTCAATCGAAGAATTTCTCCATCGGGTGTGGCTCTCAATACTATATTGCCATATTGTTCTTCGGTGGTATAGCGTCCAGGATATTTTAATACATATTCAAAAGCTTCTGAACGTTTACCCGAACTTTCTCCTGTTTTACCTGGTGAAGCTTCTAAACTTTGTTGTGCCAATGCTTCCATTACTTCTTCGGCTGAAATTTTGTAGGCTAACATTCTATCTGGTTTTAACCAAACACGCATAGCGTATTCTCTATTTCCTAAAATATCGGCAACTCCTACTCCATCAACCCTTTTTAGTTCTGAAAGAATATTAATATCTGCATAATTAAACAAGAATTTTTGATCTGCTTTTGGGTCTTTACTATAAAGATTTACATACAAAAGCATATTGGATTCTTCTCGTGTAATTTTAACCCCTTCACGTACTACAATAGGTGGTAATTTGTTTACAACAGATGCTACTCTGTTTTGAACATTTAAGGATGCTTGATTGGGGTCGGTTCCTAAGTTAAAAATAACTTGTATGGTTCCTTCTCCATCATTTCCAGCGTCTGAAGCAATATACTTCATTCCGGGAACACCGTTGAGTGCTCTTTCTAATGGTATCATAACCGATTTGATAAGCAACTCATTGTTTGCACCAGGATATTCCACCGTTACGTTTACTTTTGGTGGTGATATAGATGGAAATAATGTTACTGGTAATTGAACAAGCGCCAAAACCCCCAGTAAAACAATCATTAGTGATATCACTATGGATAAAACTGGTCTTTGAATAAATTTATTAAACATTGCTTTTACGATTTATAGATTATGACTATTCTGCTTTTAATTTCAAATGAGCAATGACATCTGCAGGTTTTAGATAATCATATTTGATTTTATCATCATCTTTTGCTTTTTGTATACCATCAAGAACAATTTTGTCTGTTTCAGTAATTCCTTTTACTACATACAAATCGGGCATTTTACCTACTATGGTCACTTCTGTAGATCGTAATGCGTTGTTTTTATCAACTACAAAAACATATACTTTATCTTGCACTTCATAAGTCGCTTTTTGTGGTATTACTAGAGCATTTTTAACAGGCATAGACATTAAAACTTTTCCTGTTTCTCCATTGCGCAATAATTTGTCTGGGTTAGGAAAACTCGCTCTAAAAGCAATGTTTCCAGTTTCTGGGTCAAATTCGCTTTCGATAACTTCAACTTTTCCCTTATACTTATGTGTCTCTCCATTGGCCAATAGTAAACTTACATTACTATCGCCTCTTCCTTTTGCATTTTTCTGATAATCAATATATTCAGGTTCTGAAACATTAAAATAAGCAAACATTTTACTGTTATCGGATAGGCTTGTTAATAACTCACCTTCATCTATAAGGCTTCCTAATTTCTTTGGAATTCTATCGATAGTTCCAGAAAATGGTGCTCTAATTTCGGTAAATGATAAATGTAGTTTTGCCATTGCAACTTCTGCCCTTGCCTTTTCTAATTTGGCTTGTGCTAGTGCCTGTTCGCTCTTTGAAACTATATTTTTATCGGCAAGCGTTTTCGCATTTAGTAATTCTATTTCTGCTGCTTTTGATTCTGATTGTGCTTTTAATAATTCGGCTTCATACATTTTGGGCATGATTCGAAATAAAACTTGTCCTTCTTTTACAAACTGACCTTCGTCAACATAAATGTTTTGTAAGAATCCTTTCTCTTGAGCACGCACTTCGATATTGCGAATCGAACGAATTTGTGAAACATACTCTTTGGTAAACGAAGTGTCAATTGCAATTGGATTGGTTACAGTGAATTTACCTGTTTCTTCTTTTTCTTCTTTTTTTGATGTACAACTTGTTAGGTACAACATGGCAATTATGCCTGCAAACAAGACTTTTCTCTTCATAATTAAATGGAAAATTAAAAAATAATTGATTTGGAATTAATGTGGTTACTTGTAGAATTAGTCAACCAATAATTAGACATAGTTTTCCCAAAAGAAAGCACATAATTGTACAATCGATGAAACGTTATATGGAATTATTGGAATTAATTTGACAATAAAATCAAATTCTTAAGACTCTATTTAGTAGGTAAATAGACGTTGAACTTCCGAAAGAAGACGGAAAGTAATTAAAATTGTTAATGTGATTTTTATAAACAAATTTTAAAGTATCACAAGAATATTTTGCAATAACAGAAGTAGATTTAATAGATGTAAATCTGATGTCATTATCGTGATCGTCACTTGAATATTCCTCTTCAATATCGACTTCCGAGTCTTCTATTAGAGTTAAACCGTGATCATCATTGGCGTATTTAATCTGTTTGCTTTTCGAAAAAATTTGTGAAGATTGTTTTTCTTTATAAAAATAGATATGAGAATAGCTACTGCTACCCACTAGCAGGGAAAAAAGGATTAAAAAGAAAGTAATTAGCCTCATACGAGGGCAAAAGTAATAAAAGTTAAAAAATGATAACGTAAAAAAAAGTTAAGAAAAGCATAAACTAACGAAATCGATTTTTCGCATTCTCATCTTCATAATTTTTACTTCTCAAACTTCTTGTTTTTCAACAAATTACTCGCTGTTTGGTAATATGAAACTGTTTCGTTTACTAAGTCGTTACGTTGCTTGACTAATGGTGTCTGTTCATAATAAATTTGA
Organism: uncultured Flavobacterium sp.; assembly: GCA_964558625.1. GTDB lineage: Bacteria > Bacteroidota > Bacteroidia > Flavobacteriales > Flavobacteriaceae > Flavobacterium. The sequence goes on along the minus strand of CAZLEU010000171.1, from coordinate 805 downwards.
AAATCAGTTGGAATAGTTCCTTTTGGCTGTAACTTCAACTGAAATTGTTTTACTTTTTGCTTGGGTGAAAGTATCGTTAAAACATTGTCTTTTAGTAATCCTAAATCTTGGTAAGTTGCAATAAGCGCTCTTGGTTTGTAATCATCTTTCAAAACATCTTGCCCAAAAAATTTGGTTTGGTAATTGAAATTTAAAAGTCCAAATAAAGTTGGCATTAAGTCTATTTGTGATACTAGTTTATTACATACAGAAGGTTTGATAAATCCTGGAGCATACATCATAGCTGGAATTCTATATTTTTCTAATGGTAATTGAACATGCCCCGAACTTGAAGCGCAATGGTCGGCCACAATTAAAAAAACAGTATTTTGAAACCATGTCTGTTTTTGTGCCATTGCAAAAAATTGTTTTAGAGCATAATCGGTATACTTTACACCTCCTTCACGCAGCTTGGCATGCGAATCGATATCTATTTTACCTTCTGGATAAGTATAGGGTCTGTGGTTGCTAACCGTCATCCAGTGATTGAAAAAAGGTTTTCCAGTCTTGGCTTGCTCGTTCATAACATTGATAGCTTTTTTAGCCATGTCTTCATCGCAAACACCCCAAACATTAGAGAAAGTAATTTCTTCTGGTTTCAATGTTTTCTTGTCTACAATCCCGTAACCATTCCCGCCAAAAAAGTCTTCCATATTATCAAAATAGGCGTCTCCTCCATAAAGGTATTTTACTTGATACTCTTTCTTCTTAAAGATGCTCGCTGTAGAAAATTTGTTTTTATTGTCTTTTCGTTTCACCACACTTT
>CAZLEU010000170.1:0-4678 GCA_964558625.1 uncultured Flavobacterium sp. | reverse complement strand
TTTGCTATTGTTGTGAATTGCTTTCAAAATTGTATCTTTACTAATGATTCCCAACACAACTTACCAATAGTAATTATTTGCTATTGTTGTGAATTGCTTTCAAAATTGTATCTTTACTAATGATTCCCAACTATATATAATACTATTGCTAATTGGGTGTTGTTGTGAATTGCTTTCAAAATTGTATCTTTACTAATGATTCCCAACATATTAGGTCGTAATCGATTGAAATGTTGGGAGTTGTGAGTAATGTTAGAATTTAAAAAAAGGTGTGATTAAAATAGCAGGATAGAGAAAATGATTGTTTTTTATAATCCTACCACAAATTAAAATAATTCTAATTGTTGAGAAGGTCTGTCAGTTTCTACTGGTTTTTTACCGTAAAATAGTTCCATCATCCCAAATTGTTTATCGGTTATTTGCATCACACCAATTTTGCCATGCTCTGGTAGACTATTTTTAATTCTTTTGGTATGTACTTCTGCATTCTCTTTGCTAGCACAAAAACGCATATAAATGGAAAACTGAAACATAGAAAAACCATCGTCTAATAGCTTTTTACGAAACAGTCCTGCTATTTTACGTTCTTTTCGAGTTTCGGTGGGCAAATCAAAAAATACTAATATCCACAAACTTCTATATTGGTTTAATCGGCTATAATGTTCGTCATACATATAAGGGATACAAAATTTTCCTAGAACTTCCTGCAAAACATTCGTGCAATGAATTTGTGGTTCGGCTCATGGCAACTAGTAAAGGACTTCTTTTTCCATCAATTTGCACATCAATAGAAGCAAGGCTTAGCAGTTGTTTTTTGATATCAACTGTCAATTCATCAATACAATCTTCTGTTTCCATAATATGACACACAATCAAATCTACAAATGGTCGATACGGTTCCATTATATCATCAGCCAAACAATAGGCGTTGTATTTATTTCGATGAAAGATGCCTAATGTGGGTAACATTCCCGAACTTACTATAGCTCTTGCCGTTATACCTCTTAAAATGGCATACCCGTAGTTTAATAAGTTATTAGGAGGCAACCCTTTTTGTTGTCTAGTAAAGCCTTCTATTTTAAATAAATTATCCCAATAATAGACTGCTGCTCTAGCTTCATGGTTAAGCGCATCGCCCGAGGTAACTTCCTTTGCCCACAATTCCATCTTGCGCATTGGTATTCCCTTTTCTTTGAGTAACGCTCCTTGATTACTAATTTTAGCACTTATGGTTTGTTGCCATAGATTTTTCTTTAGTGGAAGAGAAGCCTCAATTTGATTCCTAAAACGCTCTGTTTGTTCTGTATGACCGCTCAATGGCATTAGCAAACCAATAGGTAAGTGGTATTGATCACAATTAATCAAGGCTACATTGTTATTAGTCAACTTTTCCAGCAGTCCATTAGTGATGGTAATTTGTTGATTTTCCATTACAATAACACCAATATCTTCAATAGCCACCGTTTTGGTTTCTTGTTCCTTGTCTGGATACGTTACTACCAATTGCTCATTTTTGGTGCTCAAATAAGCGGGATTACCAAAGAAAAGTGTTTTTTTTATCATATCAATATTCGTCTATTTGTACTATTTTTCCTAAATGATTTAATCTAACTTTGATAATATCGGTTAAAGGAGCTAAACTCTTTATTTGTTTATATGTTATGTTAACCAATTCCTTTTTATCTTCAACATTAGTTTCTAAGTGGTGTCTAAATTTAAAATCACGAATAGTATTATTTCCATATTTTACAATTGATAAAGTTTGTACTCTATAAATATTAGAACTTATTATATGATAATTTTTTGGATTTAATAAATCAACTTCATTTGGGTTAAAACTTTCCGAAGGAAAAATAAAAAATTCATTTTGCTTCATAGAGAATAAAAACTCCCATCCTTTTTCATGATTCTTATTTATTACAGATAATCTCAAATTTTTTCTAACAACGGCATCATAAAAGGACACTACTTCATCTTGTAAATTTCCTTTTTCATCTCTATATATAGCTACATGATGATTGTTTCCAGTACTTATATAATCTACAGGAATTGGTTTACCATTTTCATCCAAAATCTCATTTCCTAAATGGTTCTTTTTGGTATGTAATGCTTGTGCATTACTGACACCGCTAATGGCTACTCTTTTTATAGAAATTCCTTTTTCTTTATTTAACCAAATAGGGTTTTCATCAAGATTCACAAAAGCTTTTTTAGCATCACCACCAAATTCATTTAATCGGTTTTGTAGAATAGTTTTGATTCCAATGTCAACTACTTTTTCAATCTTTAAATCTGGCGTAATATCTTTTCTAATAGTATAATCATCTTCAAACCAAACTAATTTTACTTTATCAGGAACTACTATTGTTTTACTGGCATCTAAATAAATAGGATTTTTAGTTAAAATATTTTTTCCAATAAACGCTTTTTTAGGGTCATTATCATGTTCCTTTAATCGTTTTAAAAGAGCTTCACGATATTGTTTTTTTGCAACTTTAGCAATATGATCTGCAGTAAAATTGGCATTTACTTTTTCTTCTTTTGTAACGTAATGTTGCAGTTTACCATAAACAGTTTCTTTATGCAATTGTCCTCTTGGAGTTAATTGTATTTTTTCAAGAGTTCCCCCTTTTATTTTGGTAATGTTTTTGTTATTAGTAGTAACTTTATTTTTAGATTTATAAGAAATCAAAATACTTTCTAATTGTTTTTTAGCCTCTTCTCTAAAATTTGTTATTGGAGCAACAAACCGCAATTTCCCGTTTTTATCTTTCTTTAAATATTTAGTTTCAATACCATAAATTTCAGCACCTTTTTTATCTTCTTTGGTTCGTGCATTTAGATTGTTTAAGTATTGAATATATACAGGCTTTGTAAAGGCTACTGTTATAGCATCCATGGCGTGATGACGATGGTCATTACGTTTTGTCCAATCTTTTATTTTGTATAAACGTTCACCATTTTTACCTTTTTCTTCAACTGTCAATCCAAGTTTGTGATACTTATCCCAATTCAATTCTTTCATTACTTCAACCAATTCCCAATCTTCACGCAATTTGTCCGTCACACTACCAATAGTTGAGGTTACAGTTCTTGAAACTTCAAGTAATATTTCTTTTGCTTTTTTAGCAATATATTGAGTTTCTCTTAACTGTCTATCAATGAATCCTTCTGGTATTTCATTGTCAGACATTAATAGTTTATTTTGTTTGGTTCTACTAATTTTGCCATACAAACTTTTTACTCTCTTTTCAAATTGATTAAAATCTTCATCTGATAATTTTTCTTTTAAGAAAGAATATGCTGTTTTATTACTTTTATCAATATTCAATTGACGTTCACAAATAGTTTTATTTGAAAAGCTATCATCAAACAATCTTGATTTTGGGATGATATGTTCAATATCATATTCTTTAGAGAATAACTTTGAGGCTTCAATGGGTTTTCCTGTATATATTGAAATTCCATCACATTCTTTCCATAGTTTATAACGAATGATATCATTACGAGTTACTCTATGTATCCCATATTCAGTATGCAATAATTTTTTTATTTGTTCATGTTCTGCTGTACTTTTATTAATTGCTTTAGTCATTTCATTTCTTTGCTCGTTATTGTTTTTTAACTCACGAGCCAACTCAACTCTTATTTCATCGGGTTTTCCCATAGTTGGGTCTTCCATAATGGCATTTATAACATTAATCATTTGATTCAATATTTTTTCTACCACAGGGTTACGTAAACTATTTTTTTTGATTAAATCAAGTTTATTTTTTAATTCTCTTTTATCATTATCTTCCTTGGTTAATGAATGAGAATGGTTATATCCAGCCATTAAACAGGCCTTATTATAAATATGCCCATCTTTTAAATGAGGCAATATTTTTTTAATAGCTTTAGCGCTTAAACTGCCGTAATCTGTTTGCAAACTAACATTTAATAAAAATGGAACGTGCTGAGGCTTAAAACCAAATTTAGTAATCAAAGTATGTTTTAATTGCTCATCTTCTTCAGAAGAGTAGAGTAGATGCCATAATTGATAATACAGTTGTTTGTCAAATTCATTTCCTTGTATGGAAGTGTCAAATTCTAATAATGAAGTAGGCAATTTTAAATCCTCAAAAGCACTTTTAAAGATTTTTACAATATCATCAGCATCAAGTTTTGATAAATCCAATTCATCATAGCCTTCATAAATTAATATTTTCTCAAATGCTTTGAATAGTGCTGTATTAGTTCTGTTGCCTTCAATTTTTTTAAAATTTACAGTATAACTATTTTTCTTCAAACCACAAAAATCAATTAATTGCGAATCAGACATGTTATCTTTAAAAGTTAAGGTATCCGCAATCTGTTTTTTCAGTTCTTCACTTAACAAGAATGGTTCTTTTGTAATTTCATTTTTCACAACAATGTTGTTCAAATTTTGCCATATTCTAAATTTTTGAAACAATGGTGACGATTTAGGAATGGCTTTATGACCTTTTTCAAACTCACAATGGCTTATTAAGTGCTTTTGTGATTTTAACTTTCTTTGGTAAAAGATAGTTATATCTCTAACTTCTTTTTTTAATTGATTATTTAATTCAGGATAAAATACAGCTTGTGTTTGCCAAATAGTTTCAAATTCATCCATATAATCTTGTCTATAGAAAACTTGATTTTTTAAACGTGAGTG
>CAZLEU010000169.1:0-4718 GCA_964558625.1 uncultured Flavobacterium sp. | reverse complement strand
AATAAAATCTAAGCTTTTGTTGATTGTAATACGATAAATCCATGTTCTTAAAGAAGATTTTTCTTTGAAAGAATCTAACGAATCATAAACTTGAACAAAAATATCTTGTGTAATTTCTTCTGCATCTTCCACATTTTGAAGATAATGCAACGCAACATTGTAAACCAAAATACGATATTGGTCATAAATGGTTTCAAAGTTATGGTGCGTTTTTTGCATTAATTATTAGGCTAGCTTATATAATTAGACGACGAAATTAATTAGTTCTTGCGGTCAAATTCTATTTTTTCAAATAGTAAAATAGTGCTATATTTGGCTTTTATTAAGTCAAACATAACACAAACATTTTAGATATGAAATTACTTGAAGGAAAAGTAGCTATAATAACAGGCGCAAGCCGCGGAATTGGTAGTGGTATTGCAAAAGCATTTGCACAACACGGAGCAAATGTAGCTTTTACATACAGTTCATCTGCTGAATCAGCGATGGTTTTAGAAAACGAATTAAACGCTTTAGGAATTAAAGCAAAAGGATATAAATCAAACGCAGCCGATTTTAACGAAGCACAACAATTGGTTGACGATGTGATGGCTGAATTTGGAAACATTGATATTCTAATTAATAATGCAGGGATTACAAAAGATAATTTGTTAATGAGAATGAGCGAAGAAGATTTTGATAAAGTAATTGAAATCAACTTAAAATCAGTTTTCAATATGACTAAAGCAGTTCAAAAAGTAATGCTTAAAAACCGTAAAGGCTCAATAGTTAATATGAGTAGTGTAGTAGGAGTGAAGGGTAATGCCGGACAAGCCAATTATGCGGCATCAAAAGCGGGAATGATTGGTTTTACCAAATCTATTGCTTTAGAGCTAGGTTCAAGAAATATTCGTTGCAATGCAATCGCTCCAGGATTTATTGAAACCGAAATGACTGCAAAACTAAACGAAGATGTTGTACAAGGTTGGAGAGACTCTATCCCGTTAAAACGTGGTGGTACTCCAGAAGATGTTGCGAATGCTTGTTTATTCCTAGCTTCCGATATGAGCGCATATGTTTCTGGGCAAGTACTTAATGTTTGTGGCGGAATGTTGACGTAATTTTTTTATTAGAAGCTATTTCCAGCTATACGTTCCAATCTTTCCTTTTTCAAAGAAAAAAAGAAAAGTATTTCCACTGCTATCTGGGCTAGGGATATTTTGTAATTAGCAAATTCAGTTTTTTTAAATGAAGAATAAATATATAATTGCATTTTTTGTTTTGGGACTTATCGTAACTTCTATAGGAGCTTTATTTAAAATTACCCATTTAGAAATTGGAATTTTTACTGGAAACCTATTGATTATATTAGGTGTTTTTATAAAAGTTGTTGCTGCAATACTATTGATAGTTAAATTAGTTTCTAATAATAACGATTTCTTAAACAAATAGAATAATTATTCAATAAAATAATGTCGACAAACACAATTCTTTTATTATTACTTTCCTTAGCAATCGCTGGTGGTTTGTCGTATTTTCAATATTTTTACAAAGTTAGTAGTAAGTCAAAAGTGACTAAATTACTGGCTTTTTTACGTTTTTTATCAATTTTTGGAATTTTACTTTTGTTAATCAATCCAATTCTTTCTCGAAAAACATTTGAAACTATCAAAACGCCATTGGCCATTGTGGTTGATAATTCCAAATCTATTGCAGAACTCAAAGCAGATAAAACTTCAAATGGATTATTCGAGAAACTAAATGCTAACGCTGACTTAAAAGAAAAGTTTGACATTCAAACGTATAAATTTGATAGCGAGTTTCAATCGGCTGACGAATTCGATTTTAAAGGAAATGAATCTAAAATTTCTGAAGTTGCTAAAAATCTAAAAAGCATTAACAAAAATCTAAGCTTTCCAACAGTTTTAATTTCTGATGGTAACCAAACTTCAGGTGAAGATTTTGTGTATAGTTTTGATACTAAAAACAAAGTTTATCCTTTGGTTGTGGGCGATACAACTACTTATCTCGATTTGAAAGTTGTACAAGTTAATGCCAATAAATACGCTTTTCACAAAAATAAATTCCCAGTTGAAGTATTTTTACAATATTCTGGTAACAAAAGTATTAATGCAAATTTCAGTATTTCACAAGGAAATAATGTAGTAACAAAACAAACTGTTGCATTATCACCATCAAGAAAATCACAAGTTATAAACATTCTTATTCAAGCAAATAAAGTTGGATTACAACTATTTACGGCAACTATTTCTTCCTCAGAATCTGAAAAAAACAAATACAATAATACTAAGAAATTTGCGGTCGAAGTTATTGATCAGCGAACTGAGGTTGCCATTGTATCTGCAATAAATCATCCAGATGTTGGTGCATTAAAAAGAAGTATAGAATCGAATGCATCACGTAAAGTTACAATAGTTAAACCGAAAGAAATCAATGAATTAAATAAGTTTAATGTTTTGATTTTATACCAGCCAAATACAGAATTTAAATCACTTTTCGAAGCCAATAAAAATGTAAAATTAAACACATTTATTGTCACCGGAAACAATACCGATTATACCATTTTGAACCAATATCAAGACGTTTTCGATTTTAAAATGTCTTCGCAAAAAGAAAATTTTCTAGCCTCATATGATAGCAATTTCAACCTATTTGCCCTTGACAATATCGGTTTTGAAAACCTACCACCATTGGAAAATCCCTTTGGAACAATAACGGCAAATTCAACAGCTTCTGTATTGTTAACTTCGAGAATTAGAAATGTTGAAACAAATTCTCCATTACTTGCATTTTCTGATAGTCAAAGAGCAAGAAGTGCTTTTTTGTTTGGTGAAAACATCTGGAAATGGCGTGGACAAATCTATTTGGATAAAAAAGAATTTACTGATTTTGATATATTTATTGACAAAACCATCCAATTCTTAGCAACGAATAACTCTAAAAAATCATTAATTGTCAACCATGAACGTTTTTATAATTCAGGTGATGCATTAGAAATTACTGCTCAGTATTTCAATAAAAATTATGAGTTAGATGAAAAGGCGCGTTTAACCATATCGGTTACAAATACCAAAACTAAACAAGTAAAAAAATACGATTTGTTGCGTGATTCAAATGCTTTTAAAGTTAATTTAAGCGGATTAGTTGCTGGTCAATATACTTTTATAGTTAGAGAACTAAACTCAAATGTTTCTTATACAAGTGGTTTTGAAATTTTAGATTTTGATATTGAAAAGCAATTTGTAAATCCAGATTTAACCAAGTTAGGGCAATTAGCATCACAAACAAACGCAAAAGCCTATGTCCCAAATCAAGTAGATGATTTAGTAAAAATACTATTAGATAATGTAGACTACAAAGCAGTTCAAAAAGCCATTGTTAAGAAGACACCAATTATTGACTGGGTTTGGCTACTAATTTTGATTGCCATTTCATTAGCTTCTGAATGGTTTATAAGAAAATATAACGGAATGTTATAAGTAATTTATGATTCAACTAGCTCAAATAACTGTATTTGACTTTTCATTCTTTCTATAAGCATATTCATCATTCTTTTATTTAGATTAGATGAATTCTTAATATAATTTTCGTATTCTTCAACAGTGAAAAGACTTATGATAATACCTTTCATACAATTTCTAAACTTCACTTCATTTTTTATTATATGCTCAATATATGCCATTTTCTTTTCTACAGGAAAGTGGTAAAAGTCAGTTTTGTGTTTACTTATTTGATTTTTAATAACTTCAACAAATAAATCATTTTGTAATTTTAGGATAGGGCGTAAGGTTTTATTTTGAAAAATTTCATCTGCCGATGATTGTTCGGTTATGGTTCCAATTGGTTCACCACGGAACTTTTCTATAAATTGATTTCTATCTTCCATTTTTATTTTAAAGATAAAAAAAACCTCTGCTTTTAAAACAGAGGCTTCTAATAAGTTATTAAAAACTAATTGTTAATTATTTTTTAATTTTGAAAGATACTTTTCTTACCAATCTTCTAGCAAGTGCAGAGTTTGGATTAACAGATGTGTCTTCACCTTTTCCAATTACAATCAATCTACTTGCGTTAATACCTGCATCGATAAGTACTTTTTTAACATTTGCAGATCTATTATCTGCCAGTTTGTTGTTGTATTCTGAATTACCAACCTCGTCGGCATGACCGTGTATTTCTATCACTGCATCAGGATTGTTTCTCAAATAAGTTAAGATAAAATCAATACCTTCAGTTGAAGCATCGGTTGGATCAGTTTGATTAAACTCAAAATAAGCTGTAACATAACCATCATTGATTAACTTATCGACCATTTGAGCATTTATTGCATTTGCTGTTTTAGCTTCTGCACTTACACCGTCCACACCATCTTTACTAGTTGTCATTGTAACTAATTTTTCTAACTCATCTGGAACACCGTTTTTGTTTACATCAATCATACGACCTTTTGTATCAACAGCTACACCAGCAATAGAATTGTTTTCAACATCTAAATAATCTGGAACACCGTCTTTATCTGTATCGTTCATTAATGTTTCTAAGTCGTTAATTCTATTGTCAAGTTCAGTAATTTCTTCTAGCTTTTTATCTTGTATAAGAGCCCAGTCACCATGAACATCACTACTTCCTAAAGAGTATGTTAAACCAAGAGTTGCATTTAGCATTTGACCAGCTAGATTGTTTGCTTCATCAGAGTAGTGACCATCCCATGCAAAATG
>CAZLEU010000168.1:0-4790 GCA_964558625.1 uncultured Flavobacterium sp. | reverse complement strand
AAATGGAAATATTCAATCTTGTGAGTGTCAATTAAACAGTCCTTATACAATTACAGTCGACGCTACTCCATTATTAAAAACTTTTATAGAAAGTCAAGGAAAAATTGATAATAATGGTGTAATAATAGTTGGAGATGGTTCAAGTATTGTACAGGTTAATGATGAGGCAATTAACACTGGTAACGGAACATATACTATTAATAGAACAAGTACTCCTTATGTTCAATATGATTATACTTTTTGGTCATCACCTATAGTTGGAGAAACAATTGGTAGTGTTTTTGCCGCCAATCCGAGTAATAGAAGATATAGTTTTGACACTTCAAAATTTTTAGATTTATATAGTTACAAAACCATAATAGGAGATACCGGCTTTCCACAATTACAAGGTATTCCAGACTCTTTTGATGATAGTGGTGATGATTGGGTTTTAGAAACAGGAACAAACATTGTAACTCCTGGTAAAGGCTATTCAATTATGGGTCCAACTGCAGCAGGACCAACTGGTCAGTCCGTAATTTTTAATGCTAGTGGAGCAGCAGGGCAATTAAACAATGGTATTGTCAATATAAATGTTTTTCAAGATTTATACAATGCCTCGGGTATGAATGTTTCTCCTGCAGCAAATGCAGCTCATACCAACAATAATCTTATTGGAAATCCATATGCTTCATCGATTGACTTAGTCGAATTAAAAGCGGATAATACAATATTAACAGGAACTTTTTATTTCTGGACACATAAAACTGCCATCTCAACTGGAAATCCTGGTCCTTGGTTATATAACTTTACCAATGATGATTATGTAACTTACACGGTAGGAACTGGTGGTAGTGCAAGTAGCTGTTCTGGTTGTCCTATTCCTGATAGATATGTTGATTCTTGCCAAGGATTTTATGCAAATGTTACTGGAAACGGGACTGTATCATTCAATAACTCACAACGTGTTACGGGAAATAATAATGCTTTTTATAGAAATGCTTCTAACGCTAGCGATAACAAAATTTGGCTTAACTTCAATGCTTCAACCGGAGAATCACGCCAAGTTTTAATTGGATTTATAGAAAGTGCCGAAGATGAATATAATCCTTATTATGATGGAGTTAGATTAGAGAATGGCACTAATTTTGACTTTTTCTCTTTTATTCCAACCAACCCAGAAGTACGATTAGCGGTTCAAGGAATGGGCTCTTTTGATTCTGGAAAAATTGTTCCTTTAGGTCTTGAAATCACACAATCTGGAATGCATTCAATTTCTATCGATCATGTTGAAGGTATTTTTGAAAATGGACAATCAATATATCTTCAGGATAATTTAACAAATACAATACACGATTTTGATAACGGTCCATATGTGTTTGAAAGCGAAATTGGAAGTGCTATCACTAACCGTTTTGTAGTGAAATTTATAACTAATTTGTTGGACAATGAAAGCATTGAATTTTCAAACTCCATTTCGGTATTTAGTAAAGACAATCAACAAATAATTATTAATTCGTTACTCGACAAAATGTCCGAAGTAACTGTATTCGATATTTTAGGTCGAGAAATTGTTACAAAGAAAAATCTAAATACCAACGGAATTTCTCTAAACAATTTGACCCTTTCGAATCAAACCTTAATAGTGAAAATTAAACTTGAAAACGGTTCAATTGTAACTCGAAAAATTATTATTTAACAATAAAAAAAGCCCAAACTATCAATACAATGTTTGGGCTTTACTACATATTTGTTTTTCTATTTTTTTATTGAGGCTTCCAAGTTACGTTCTATTTTATGATCAGGTCTTGACCATTTTGGTTTTTCTCCCAAAGATTGATATTGAGAATCCGTAGCTTCAACTGTTTTGGGTTGCATTAATTTAATAAATGGTTTTTGTGGTTGAAGTCCAAGTGTTTCAAACATCTTCATATCTTCGTTCACATCAGGATTTGGAGTTGTCAAAAGTTTATCACCAGCAAAAATTGAATTTGCACCAGCAAAGAAACACATAGCCTGTCCTTCTCTACTCATCTCAGTTCTACCAGCAGATAGTCGAACTTGTGTTTCTGGCATAACTATTCGAGTAGTTGCAACCATTCTTATCATTTCCCATATTTCTACTGGTTTTTCGTTTTCCATTGGAGTTCCTTCAACTGCTACAAGTGCATTTATTGGAACCGATTCTGGCTGAGGATTTAGTGTTGATAAAGCGACTAACATTCCTGCTCTATCATCTATACTTTCTCCCATCCCAATAATTCCGCCACTACAAACCGTAACATTGGTTTTTCTAACATTATTTATAGTTTGCAATCTGTCTTCAAAACCTCGAGTCGAAATTACTTCCTTATAATATTCTTCAGAAGTGTCCAAATTATGATTGTAAGCATAAAGTCCTGCTTCGGCTAATCGTTGTGCTTGGTTTTCGGTAAGCATTCCTAGTGTACAACAAACTTCCATATCCAATTTATTAATGGTACGAACCATTTCTAAAACTTGGTCAAACTCTGGTCCATCTTTCACATTTCTCCAAGCGGCTCCCATGCATACACGAGATGAACCACTTGACTTGGCTCGCAAAGCTTGAGCCTTTACCTGATTAACACTCATTAAATCATTACCTTCAATATCTGTATGGTATCTTGCAGCTTGTGGACAATAACCACAATCTTCTGGGCATCCACCAGTTTTTATTGATAATAACGTGGAAACTTGAACCACATTTGGGTCGTGATTTTCTCTATGAATTGTTGCAGCTTCATACATTAAATCCATCAAAGGTCTGTTGTAAATAGCTATTATTTCTTCTTTAGTCCAGTTATGTCTAGTTGGAGTCATTTTATATATTTTAACAATGGTTTCAAAAGTAGTTATTTCAATAATAAGAAACAAAGATAAATATCATTTGAAGCTAAAGTTGTTCAATATAAGCAATCGTTGATTCTTTATCTTTTTTAATTTGTTGTTTTAAAGAATCAAAAGAGTCAAATTTTTTTTCATCTCTTATTCTATCTATAATTGAAACCGTTACAGAAGTATTATATATATCTTTATCAAAATCAAAAAAATAAACCTCAATAGTCCAATTTTTCCCATCAACAGTAGGTCGTGTACCGATGTTCATCATTCCAAAATGAGATTTGTCATTTAGGGTAGATTTCACAATATAAACTCCGTTTTTAGGCATCAGTTTGTTTACTTCATCGATCTGGATATTAGCCGTTGGGAAACCTATTGTTCTTCCCATTTGTTTTCCTTTTACAACTTTTCCAGAAAAAAAATATTGATAACCTAAGTATTGATTTGCTATGGATATATTTCCATCTTGCAAAGCGTTTCTTATTTTGGTTGAGCTTATTGAAACTTGATTGATTTGTTGTGCTGAAATTTGTTCTACTTCAAAATTATATTTTTCTCCAAAAATTATTAGATCTTCAATAGATGCACTTCTATCTTTTCCAAATCGATGGTCATGACCAAGAATTATTTTTTTTATATTTAATCTTTCAACTAAAATTTTTACGACAAACTCCTCGGCTGATAATTGCGAAAAAGTTTCATCAAACGGATGAATAATTAAATTAGATAGTCCAATTTTTTGAAGCAATCCTATTTTTTCATTTATTGTATTCAAAAGTTTTACACCAGATTCACGAGACAAAACCATTCTTGGATGTGGGAAAAAAGTTAAAATCAAACTTTCACAATCCATTTTTTTGGCATCTTCAACAATTTTTTTTATAATTTTTTGGTGTCCAATATGAACTCCATCAAAAGTTCCAATAGTAACAATTGACTGTTTTTGATGAACATAGCTCGATATAGAATTGAAAACTTGCAAACTTTAAAATTTGTGGCAAAAATATATTTTAAAAAGGATAATTAACACAAAAATAGCAACTAAAAACTGCTTTATTTGTTAAATATGATATGATAATAATAAAAATAAAAAATAAATGCTACTTTTACATTCTATTAAACTATCTATAAAAATGAAAAAATTATTACTCTTACTAACAGTTTTATTAACTGTAAACAGTTTTGGTCAGTCTAGTTTATGGCAAAAACTTGACTCAAAAGATGTTGTTGGTTTAGAAAAACTCCCTAGAGAATCTAATCCAACTAAATATCAATTGTATTCATTAAATTTTAATGAATTAAAAAATGTTTTAGCTACTGCTCCAAAAAGATTATCTGGTGTAGTGTCAAATGTTATCGTAGCTTTTCCTAATGCCGAAGGAGAATTACAAAACTTTAGAATTTATGAGGCATCAGTAATGCACCCAGATTTAGCAGCAAGACACCCAGAAATTCAAGCATATGTAGGCCAAGGTGTAGATGATAAAACGACAACAATCCGTTTTAGTACAACTATCTTTGGTTTACACACCATGACATTTGCTGCAGATAAAAGTGCGTCATATATTGATCCTTATTCTAAGGACTTAAATCATTATATGGTGTATAGCAAATCTGATTTAACAACCAACAGAGTTTTTGATTGTGGATATATTAATGAAGACGAAAATAGTAATCCGCTAGATTTTGATACAACAGAAATTGTTAAAAGAGCTGAAAATGGTTTGTTTAAAACATATCGTTTAGCAATGGCATGTACAATTGAATACGCAGCATATCATGTTAATGCCGCTGGTTTAGGTGGTGGTACATTGGCACAAAAGAAAGCAGCTGTTTTAGCTGCAATGAATGTAACTATGGTTCGTGTAAATGGAGTTTATGAAAATGATATGGCTATAACAATGGTATTAGTACCTAATAACGAAAATGTTATTTTCATCACATCTGAT
>CAZLEU010000167.1:0-4806 GCA_964558625.1 uncultured Flavobacterium sp. | reverse complement strand
ATCATTTTAAAACAAATTCCACATGCTTTTGGCTATGACCCTGATTTTGAAGGAGATTTATCTTTCTTTCAGCCTGATGGTGAGAACACTTTTTCAGAACTCTTTCAGGTTATCAATCATGTTCAAATGGGTTCTATTGTAATTGCATTAATCTCATTAGCCATATTGATATTGTGGAACAAAGTTGATTTTCTGAAGAAGATAAAGTTAATTCCACCAGCATTAGTAGCAGTGATTGTTAGTATTTTGCTTAATGAATTTTTTATTCAATCTGGAAGTAGTTTGGCTATTGTAAAAGAGCATTTGGTTAGTTTGCCTGTACCAACAACTTTGGAAGAATTTAAAAACATAATTGTATATCCAGATTTTTCTTCTATCTCTAATTCTAAAGTTTGGGTTGTGGCCATTACAATTGCAGTTGTGGCTTCTATAGAAACATTACTATGTATTGAAGCAGCCGACAGAATGGATGCGCAAAAAAGATATACCGACACTAATGTTGAACTAAAAGCACAAGGAATTGGAAATATTGTTAGCTCACTTTTAGGTGGTTTACCAATGACTTCTGTTGTTGTAAGAACTACAGCAAACAATACAGCTGGTGCAAAATCGAAAATGTCTGCTATTATTCATGGGGTATTATTATTAGTTAGTGTTTTGACCATTCCTTTCATTTTAAACAAAATTCCACTAGCGACGTTGGCAGCAGTTTTGCTATTAGTAGGCTATAAGTTGGCTAACCCTAAAACAATCAAGCATTTTTGGGAAAAAGGAAAATATCAATTTATTCCCTTTATTGCCACTTTTGGAGCAGTTGTTTTTACCGATTTGCTCAAAGGTGTTGCATTAGGAATGATTATTAGCGTTATTTTTGTTTTAAAAGGGAATATGAAGCGTGCCTACAACTTTAGAAAAGAAGAATACCATGATGGTGATGTAATACACATCGATTTGGCACAGGAGGTTTCTTTTTTAAACAAAGCTGCAATTAAAGAAACATTGGCTTCAATTCCTGAAAATTCCAAAGTGATTATTAATGCATCAGACACTGTTTATATTGCACATGATGTATTGGATTTGATAAAAGAATTCAAAAAAATCCGTTCAAAAGAAGAAAATATTAAAGTAAAACTAGTTGGTTTCAAAAAAGCGTATGATTTAGTGAATTCTGGAGAGGAAGAAAAACACGTTTTTGTTGAACACAAATAAAAAAATAAAGTATGAAAACACTAAATAAAGAGTTACAAGCATCAATTACACCAAGAAAAGCATTAGAAATTTTAAAAGAAGGAAATAACCGATTTGTAAATAATCTTAAAGCGCATCGAGATTTACTAGAACAAGTAAATGATACTCGTGATGGTCAATGGCCATTTGCCACTATTCTGAGTTGTATTGATAGTAGAACGTCTGCCGAATTAATTTTTGATCAAGGATTAGGCGATATTTTTTCGGTACGAATTGCGGGAAATATAGTCAATACCGATATTTTGGGAAGCATGGAGTTTGCATGTAAAGTGGCGGGTTCAAAACTTATTGTAGTTCTTGGACATAGCAAATGTGGTGCTGTAAAAGGGGCCTGTGATCATGTAGAAATGGGTAATTTGACCGAGTTGTTATCTAAAATTCAACCAGCAGTTTATCAAGAGAAACAAACCTTAATCGATAGAAATGCTAGTAATTCTCCATTTGTAGAAAATGTTGCCGAAATAAATGTAAAAAGAAGTGTAAAGAATATTATCGAAAGAAGTTTTATTTTAGAACAAATGGTCGAAAGTGGACAAATTGGTATAGTAGGAGCAATGCATAATATTGAAACTGGAGAAGTTGTTTTTTATGATGATGTTGAATTTATAAAAGATGAACAAAATCCTAACTTTACGGTAGCCGAATTGAGACACTAAAATTTTATAAAACCATTAGCTTCATACTCGTTAATGGTTTTTAATTTTTATATATTTGAAAATTGTTGAAAACACTAATATAAAATGAGCGAGTTTTACAAAAAATTATTAGATAATAATAAAAAGTGGGTTGAGAGTCAATTAGCACTCGATAAAGATTTTTTTAAAGACTTGGCTAAAGGTCAGAATCCACAATTATTATGGATTGGTTGTTCGGATAGTCGTGTTCCAGCCAACGAAATTGTTGGTGGAAAACCAGGTGATGTGTTTGTTCATAGAAACATAGCTAACATGGTGGTTCATAGCGATATGAATATGTTAAGTGTTTTGGATTATGCCGTTAATGTTTTGAAAGTTAAACACGTTATTGTTTGTGGGCATTATGGATGTGGTGGTGTAAAAGCTGCTATGGAAAACAACTCAATTGGCATAATAGACAATTGGATTCGCCATATTAAAGATGTCTATCGTTTACACAAAACCGAGTTGGATGCTATTGAGGACAAGACTGAACGATTTAATAAATTTGTAGAAACCAACGTACGTGAACAAGTGTTAGATTTAGCCAAAACATCCATTGTGCAATCTGCATGGAAAAAAGGTCAACAAGTCACTTTACATGGCTGGGTTTATGGTTTAAATGATGGTTATGTAACCGATTTGAATGTAAATTTTAGTAGCAATAAAGATTTAGACGAAGTTAATCAATTGTATTTTGGGAACTAATCCTCCAAGTTCTCATTAAATGCGGAAGGCAATAATTGGGGTATAAATTTTATCAAAATAGGTAATAACAAACCACCACCAGGAAGTAAAAAGATAGTCAATGATGGGATGCTTTTGCAAATGTCGAGTAACTGTTTTTTTACTTTCTTTTTTTCTTCCGAACTCAAGTCTTTTTGAGTCGATTTGGCTAAAAGTTGCATTAGTTCCTTGCTTTCGGATATTTCTTTGGTCAAACGTTTCTGATTTCTTTTTATCAAAACCTGAACACCAGTTGTAGTTTGATCATAAAAATGTTTTACAGGATTGGAATAATTAAAATATTGTATTTCTTTTTTGTGTACTGTTATAAATTCATTGGTTGTCCATACACTTTCGTTTACAAAATCATCCGAAATGGCCATGGCTTCTGCTAGTTTATGAAGAAAATACACCTCATCATTTTCTACCTTTCCATCGTTCCAAAGTGTTATACCGGCTAAATCTAACAGATAATATTTCTCTAAATTATTAGAAAAATAATCCAAAGGCAATTCATCGAGATTCCGAATATTTACTTTTGAAAATTTGGTATAACGAACAGAGGCCTCAAAAAGTTTGATAAGTAAATCATCGTGTTGCGATTTGACCGTTTTTATTTTTAATGAAAGAGAAACAATGCTCATAATTGTTTCTTCCATTCGTTTTAGATATTTTTCTGGAATTTCGCCTTTTAGTAAATATTGCTGAAATGCTAAAACATCCACAAATAATAAGGCATTGGTGACAATATGTGAAAAGTTTTTACTGATAATATCTTTGTTCGTTTGAACGCGTTCGTTTATCAAAGTTTCCAATTTAGAACTTGTCGAAGAGGAAATGATTTTGCGGATAAAATCAAAATTGGATGGTGTCATTTCTTTGTAAAAAGCGACTACTTTTTTGATAAAATCATCCGAATTAGATTCTTTTTTACAAAATTGATATACATCGTAAAGTGTTGTCAATAAAGCTACTTTTGAAATTTCATCCGATTTCCATTGCGAAATATCAATGCTAGGACTAGAATGTATCGAAATGATGTGTCCGTAGATAAAACCTGTTTGTCGAATGCTTTTGTAAAAGGATAAGTCATCCATAACAGCTTGGTCGAACAATGATTTTTGCTCCACAAAATACTTATCAATCCAACCGTTTGCTGATGGGTTTATCATAGCCTTATTTTGAAATGCAAAGCTATATAAATTTGGGAAAGTGGAAGAATTTTAAGGTCTCGATTTTATATTTTTCTCACACAAACGAATTATTTCTGAAATTCTTGTGTTACGTGTTTCTTCTCGTTTAGCTTGATTGAGCCAATACAAATAACTTTTTCGATAGGTAAAACTAAAGTTTTTATAATTTTCAAATGCTTGTTCATTATTGTCAAAAGCATTCTGTAAATCTTGCGGAATTTCTAGGTTTTCTACAGCGTCTAGTGATTGCCATGAACCGTTTTGTTTAGCGATTTCTATTTTCTTTAAACCGCTTTCGTGCATTAGGTTTTCGGCAATGAGTTTTTCTATATAGGTTTTGTTGAGTTTGCTCCAAACGCTTTTGTCTTTTCTAGGTGTAAAAACTTGTTTTCTACGTTCGTCATCGATTTTCTTTACAGTCGAATCTATCCAACCATAGCAAATAGCAACTTGAACAGCTTCTTCCCAACGCATGCTTTCTTGCGAACTGCCTACTTTGTAAAACAACAAACACACACCACTAGAAGTAGCATGATTTTCATGCAACCATTCTCGCCATTCTTGCACATTTTTGAAATAATGTAGGTCTTTTTTATCCAAATTTTTATTTTTTATTATTTATGGGAAATGCAAACCCTAGTGCAGCTGCACCCGAAAATTGATTAACAGATGGATGAAAATAATAAGTAAATGCTATGTCTAAACTATGCTTTTTACCCAATGATAATCCTAGTGAAAATGGAATATGTGTTACAATACCTTTTGCAGTTATATCATCATTGGAGTCATTAACAGCACTGATACCATAACCAATGGAAGCATTTATAAATTCACCAACTTTAGGTTGTGCATTCAAATAATTAGAAAACAACAATATAAAAAAAGCTAAAAAGATTGTTTTTGTTTTGATTGTTGGCATGGTTAATAATTTTGATTTAATTATTTAAGCAATTTCTTTATTTTAT
>CAZLEU010000166.1:0-4873 GCA_964558625.1 uncultured Flavobacterium sp. | reverse complement strand
ATAATCGCTGGATTGACATAATTAAATATTATAAATGAAAAGTATATACTTACTTATTCCAGAATCTGTACATTTAAAACCTATTAATCATTTAATTTATTCAGTATGAATTACGGCTACATACGCGTGAGTACAGATAGACAAACTACGCAAAATCAAAAATTTGAAATCAAAAATTATGCTAAAGAAAGAGAGATTATCATTGATGAATGGATTGAAGAGACAATAAGTGCTACCAAAAAATTAGAGCAACGGAAGTTTGGTCAATTACTAAAAAAAATGAAGAAAGGCGATACGCTCATAGTATCCGAATTATCTAGAATGGGAAGAAATCTTATGCAGATAATGAAAATTCTTCATGATTGTATGGAAAAAGACATACAGGTATTTACTATAAAAGAGCGCTATGAATTAGGTAACAATATTAACTCAAAGGTTTTGGCTTTTGCATTTGGATTATCTGCTGAGATTGAACGTAATTTAATATCGCAACGAACTAAAGAAGCTTTAGCCCGAAAGAAAGCTGAAGGAGTAATTTTAGGTAGACCTGTAGGAAGTAAATCATCAACCTTAAAACTTACTGGTAAAGAAGAAGAAATAAAGAAATTATTAAAGAAGAAGATTTCATATAGTGGAATAGGTAGGATTTTGGGTGCACATAGGCTTACCGTTTCTACTTTTGTTAAAGAAAATCAACTCTTAAATGTATAGATTAAAACTAAGATTTTACTAAAATTATTTCCAATATACTATGAAAATGTTTAAAGTACTGCTACTATGTCAGTTGATTTTAGTTAATAAGTTTTGGAATGATTTTAGTACAATCTTTTAAAAACTCATAATTATGAAAACCGAACCAATACAAATTTCCTCAGCAGATTTTTTTCATTTTATTAATAGTAATAAAATTACTGTAATTAAGGCAGGACTTGAAGAAGTGATAGAATTTAATGCAACTTTAAACAGTCAAGTAAATCAATTTTATAAAGACACCATAAAAATTGGATATATAAATATTGAAAGTTTAGATTATACTGATGAATTTGTACGGTCTTTAATCGGTGAAAAAATGATAAATATTGGCTTGGAAAGTTCTGACAAGATGTCGCCGGGTTATTATTTGTTTAAAAATTCAAGATTAGTTGCCTATCATCCAGGAACGTTTGATATTTCAAAGTTAGATCCACAGGTTCAAAAAGCAACATTATGGACTGGCGTTGCTCTTGCAGTAATTGCTGGCTTTTCGAATAATAGTTTTGCATCAGCCTTATTAACATTTTCAGCCACTATGGATGCAAGTACTGGAATGAATATTTCTAAATTTTTTAAAGAAGTGCTAGAATCAAAAGATGAGGTTGACATTTTAAGAAAGCAAAAAAGAATTTTTCTTAATGAAATAGAAAAGGCTTATGAGTTTTTAAAGGTATCTGAATCTGCAAGCGATGAGGAAGTAAAGAAGGCTTGGAAAAGTATGCAAAAAGAATTTCATCCAGATGGCAGTATAACTGATAAAGAAAAAAGAACAAAAATTTCTGCTCGTATTAATGAGGCATACGAGTTAATAGTAAACCACAGAAAAGCAACTAAAGCTAAATTTAGTTTTTCATAAAGTGTAAAAGTAATCTTTTATTAAGATTTCTTAATCTTATAAGTATGTAAGTTATTGTGCCTTTAAATTATTTGTTCTTATCTAAATATTTTTTCATAATCCAACCAGTTTCCATTAGATTGTCATTAGGATTAATATAGCTTACAAAAGCCCATTTATGATTAATCTGTAAAACGATTACATCGAAATTTTTAGGAAGTGAGGTTATTATAATCGTTTTTGTCTTTGGCTTTAACATTACTTTTGAAACACGATTAGTAGTCCTATATTCTTTTATTTCTTTGAGTTTTAATTCTATTGATTTTTGTAATTTTTGCTCGAATTTTATTAAATCCTCTTTTATAATAGGTTCATGCTTTGGTTTTACAAAATCATAATATTGATGTATGTTCATTAAATTTACCATAACTGAAATAAATAATAATGCATTCACACCAAATTTTTTGTTCTTGTTGTAGAATGATATAATCTTTTCTATAAGTTGTTCAAATCTTATACTTTCTTCCTCGGTTAAAGTAATATCCGATGTGAAATTATTTGTTATTTCAAATGCTTGCTCATTAATGTTTTCAAACTCGTCTAATAAGTTCCATTGATTATTTTTAGCTGCAATTGCTGCTATTTGCCCCGATATCCCAGTCATCGCAAATTGCAAACTATTAATTTGTGCCAAATAAGGTTTGTGACTTTCCAAAATTGAAGTAATTCCTTTTAAATTTCCAAATATGCTTTCATGCATTTGACTAATTCCTTTAATGACATCTAATGTGGGTTGTGGAATTTGAAATAATTTTGTCTGTATTGCTAGAGTTTTTGAAAACGAATTAAGACCTGAAATATCCTTTGGAAAATAGTTATGTTGCTGCGCAATGACTTTTGAAACTGCATCGTTCATAGTCATTGCACTTAATTTATTTTGCCATTGCTCTTGTGCATTTAGCATTTTCATCATCGAGTTGCTTACCCCCAACTGATTATTGATTTTTTGAGCAAAATTTGTGTTTTTTATTATAGTATCTAATGAGTTTATCATAATTTATTGTTTAGTAGATCTAGTCATTATCTAAAATTGATGATAGTCCAATTTGAACTAACGAACAGAAAAATAATCTTTATTAGTTATTTACTTTACTCTTTTGACCACTTAATATTTAATGCCCATTTTGTATGCTCTCCAATTTTATATAATTGCTTTTGTTCTCTTTTACAATGACCTAATGAATTTATAAGTTCCACATCTGCCCATTTTAAATATTCAGTATCTCCTTTTTCTAAAAGTTCTTCAAGTTCCTTTTCTTGTTTTGGAGTAGGAATTAAATCTAAAATATCATACTGTAATATCTCATAAGTGTCCCAACCTGGTGTTCGTTTGACTGGAGTAGTTACAGTACCTACATAATTATAATTTACATAAGGAAAATTTTCTCTTGATAAGATTTCTCCTTTACCAGCCACAAGTTCTTCATAAAATTCTCTCCAATGGGAAATTTCCCTATCTTGCTTCGTATTGAACCAATCTAAGAATTTAATTGCATTTTTTGCAGGTACATATAACGCATAGTCGTGTTTCATTAGGCCACTAGTAGCCAATTTTGCATCATCTTTAGCTTCAAACTCTTTTCTTAATAAACTTTGTGTTCCTTTCAATCTTTTGTATTTGCCTCCTACAAGTTGATAATGAGGAAAATTTGAACTTTTTACTAATAGGTATTTATCCTTAACTTTTATACGATACAAGTAAGACATTGAAAATCTTATGTAGTGATTATTAATACTTAAATATTTACATTTAATTACTAAAAAAACTCTTTTCCAGTTAGTGATTATATCATAAAAAATATCCAAAATTAGTAAGTCAACTAATAAAAGAATACCAGCTCCAATAATTTCTGGTTGTAAATTGTCGGACACAAAATAGCATCCGACAATTATTAATATTATACCTAAGCAAAATTTAATTATATATCGTATCATATTATTTTTGGACTTGGTTGAATCTTAATTATTGTTTCACTTAAAATTTCGTAAGTTAAAGCTTTATCAGGAAAAGAATTAGCTAAAGCTTCTGGTAAAACACGTAATCTAATATCTGAAAAGGAATGTCCTAAACCATCATTTTGTTCTGGACCAGTTAAATCGGCTAATGATTCAAGTTGTTCTTTTGAAAAATCAATTCCTTTTAATCCCATTTCAAATAATTCAATTCTGTCCTCTTTATCGGGTCTTTCAAATTCTAAAATTATTGCAGCTCTTCTGAGAATCGCTTCATCTAGAAAATGTAATCTATTTGTTGACATAAACACAATAGCTCTGCCTTCTAATTCTCTAATTTCGTCAATCTTTTGAATTAGTGTATTTACAGCTGCTTTCTCTTCTTGGTGCATTTGCATTGTTGAACGAGTTGTTGCAATAGCATCAGCCTCATCAATTAGTAAAAATGCCAATCTTTTTTTACCGGCTTGTGTTTTTAATTCTGCAAAAGCATCATTTACTAAATTTCCCATCTGACCATGTAAACCTTCTCCACGAACTCTTGTGCTTAGTTTCAGAAAATGGCCTTCTTTCTTTAGTTCTCTAACCATTCGGTCAGCTATAGATTCAGCAGCAATAGTTTTTCCAGTTCCAGCATCTCCTGCTAAAATAATTAGTGGATATTTATCTTTTATTTGATCAATTACTGGTAACTGAACATTATGGAACTTTTTACTCCAATTTATTAATCCTTCTTGGTCAAGCAATAATTTAAGATTAGTGTAAATACGATTAAATTTTTTTTCAAATCCAACTAGATTTTTTGTTTTTTCTTGTATTGATGCACTTGGAAGTACAGTCGCATTATCAAATATTGAAGCCATTATTTAAAATTTGTTTTTTGCAGTTCATACCCTTTACTGGCATATAGTTGCGCGTTATTACTATTTAAGTGAGGGAAACTCGTGTTTACACTTGATGATACCCAGCCGATTTTAAATGAATGATTTTTCTGAAAGTTACTTTTATCACTCGCGGACAAATTATGCCATTTAGAAGTGTAAGACAAAATGACTGATAAATTTGTATTACTTAAATTTTCCCAATCATTATTACTTCCTGCTCTTTCACTTGATGTCGCCGTACCGTTAGAATTTACGGTAAATTTTGCAGCTCTTATTGCTATTCCAGTATTAGAATTATTCAAAGTAATTGTAACTGTATCTAAATAGCCATTTTCAGCTAGTTCTATTATATCATGGAATAAGTCATCAACATAACTCATTGTCCATT
>CAZLEU010000165.1:0-4885 GCA_964558625.1 uncultured Flavobacterium sp. | reverse complement strand
AACGCCATAAGTCATAACTTGAATTTCTTCAAATCTAAATTGAAACCACAAACCAAAATGATGGTAATGGTAAAAGCATTTGGTTATGGAAACGGCGGTTTTGAAATTGCCAAATTGCTCGAACATCATAAAGTAGATTATTTGGGCGTGGCTTTTGCCGACGAAGGAATTTTGCTAAAAAATGCTGGAATTAAATTGCCGATTATGGTTTTAAATCCAGAAACGACGAGTTTTTCGGCTATCATTCAGCATCAATTAGAACCCGAAATTTATTCGATAAAAGGATTGAATGCTTTTTTACAAATTGCCAAACTACGCGGGTTGAAAAACTTTCCAATTCATATAAAACTAGATACAGGAATGCATAGATTGGGTTTTCAAGAAGCCAATTTACCCGAATTGATTGCCAAACTCAAAGAAACGAAAGTAGTAGAAGTTAAATCAATATTATCACATTTGGCAACTAGCGATGATTTGAAACACAACGAGTTTACTCTTTCGCAAATTAGTTTGTTTGAAAAATTATCTTCAACCTTACAAAAAGAATTGAAAATCAATCCAATTCGACATATTTTGAATACTTCGGGAATTTCCAACTATCCGCAAGCACAATACGACATGGTACGATTAGGAATTGGACTTTACGGAATTTCTAACGATGAAGAAGAACAAAAATACCTTGAAAATGTTGGAACTTTAAAATCGGTTATTTCCCAAATACGAACTATCCAAAAAGGCGAAAGTGTTGGCTACGGACGACGCTATATGGCAGATAAAGCCACCAAAATTGCGACAATCCCAATAGGTTACGCCGACGGAATTTCGCGACATTTGGGTAATGGCATTGGTTATGTGATGATTAACAACCAAAAAGCACCTATTGTAGGAAGCGTTTGCATGGATATGCTAATGGTTGACATAACTCACATAGACTGCAAAGAAGGAAACGAAGTCATTATTTTTGGCGAAAACCCAACAGTAATAGCCATTGCAAAACTTTTAGGCACCATTCCTTATGAAGTGTTAACCAGCATTTCGCAACGTGTGAAAAGGGTTTTTTATAGGGAATAGTTCACAAGCGTCAGTTCGAGTTTTTTTTGTGCAGAGTAACGAAACAAAAAAGTATCGAGAACTTTACAATTTATAATAAATTTAAAAAAATAATATTTTTGATAAGAAAAAAGTATCTCTAATTTCTAAACACTTACAGTTCATGAAAAAACTCTACTTTTCTTTAGTAACTTTTCTTTTTTTTGCGGTTGCCAATGCGCAGATTGTGAATATTCCCGATCCAGTCTTTAAGGCAAGTTTGTTGGCAGCTAATTCAAGTAATGATTTTGCATCTGTTGAAATACCAAACAGTAATGGTAATGTTACTAACTATACTGTTATTGACACAAATGCTGATGGAGAAATTCAAATTAGCGAAGCCATTGCTATCAAATATTTAAATATTAGATTTTCAAATATTTACAGTATGGAAGGCATAAGTAGTTTTTCAAATTTACAATATTTGGGTTGTGAATATAATCAATTAACAAGTTTAAATGTAAGTGGTTTGACCTATTTACGATATTTGAGTTGTTATGATAATCAATTAACAAATTTAGATGCAAGTGGTTTGGCCAATTTGCAATCTTTGTCCTGTTCTAATAATCAATTGACAAATTTAAATGTAAGTGGTTTGACTAATTTGCAATCTTTGTCTTGTTTTAGTAATCAATTAACAAATTTAAATGTAAGTGGTTTGACTAATTTGCAGTCTTTGTCCTGTTTTAGTAATATATTAATGAGTTTAAACATAAGTGGTTTGACCAATTTACAGTATTTGAATTGCGAATTCAATCAATTATCTAATTTAAATGTAAGTGGTTTGACTAATTTGCTGTCTTTAAATTGTCATGATAATCAATTAACAAATATAGATGTAAATGATTTGACCAATTTACAGTATTTGAATTGCGAATACAATCAATTATCTAGTTTAAATATAAGCGGTTTGACTAATTTGCAATCTTTGTCCTGTTATAGCAATCAATTAACAAATTTAAATGTAAGCGGTTTGACTAATTTGCAATCTTTGTCCTGTTATAATAATCAATTGACAAATTTAAATGTAAGTGGTTTGACAAATTTGCAATCTTTGTCTTGTTTTAATAATCTATTAATGAGTTTAAACATAGATGGTTTGACCAATTTGCATATTTTGAATTGTCTTGCTAATCAATTAACAAGTTTAGATGTAAGTGGTTTGAACAATTTACAATATTTATATTGCTATAATAATCAATTAACAAGTTTAAATGTAAATGGATTGACTAATCTGCTACGTTTGGAATGTAATAATAATCAATTTACAACTTTAGATGTAAGTGGTTTAACCAATTTACAATCTTTGGATTGCAGTTATAATCAATTAGCCAGTTTTAATACAAATGGTTTGACTAATTTACAACGTTTGGAATGTAATAACAATCAATTTACAACTTTAGACCTAAGTAATTTGACTAATTTGGAAGATTTAAATTGTAGAAACAATCAATTAACTAGTATAAATGTTAGTGGTTTAACCAATTTACAATCTTTGAATTGTTATGCTAATCAATTAACAAGTTTAAATGTAAATGGTTTGACCAATTTACAATCTTTATTTTGTTATAATAATCAATTAGTAAGTTTAAATCTAAGTGATTTGACTAATTTGCAACGCTTGGAATGTAATAATAATCAATTAACAACATTAGATGTGATTACTACCAAATTGAATAATTTGGATTGTAGAAATAATCAATTGATATCACTTTTTATTAAAAATGGTTTTACAACAAGTTGGACAGATTTGAATATAAATGGAAACCCCGATTTAATCTATATTTGTGCAGATGAAGAAGACTTAACCTATGTTCAAAATAAAATAAATCAATATGGGTATTCTGCAACCTGTCAAGCAAACAGTTATTGCAGTTTCACACCAGGCGGAACTTTTTACACAATTAAAGGAGATAATAAAATTGATACAGATAATAACGGATGCGATACTAACGATTCAATTTATCAAAACTTAAAATACAACATTACCAATGGTTTAGTTTCAGGAAGTTTAATTTCAAATTCATCTGGCAATTATAATATACCTGTTCAAGCAGGCACACACACTATAACACCACAATTAGAAAATCCAACTTATTTTACAGCATCTCCTACAAGTGCAATTGTAACCTTTCCTGCAACAACAAGTCCGTCTATTCAAGATTTTTGCATTGTTCCTAATGGTGCACATCACGATTTAGAAGTCGTTGTTATTCCTTTAGACGTCGCCCGTCCTGGATTTGACGCTAGTTATAAAATCAAATACAAAAACAAAGGAAATCAAATTGAAAATGCAACAATCAATTTCAATTACAACGATGCTATTTTAGATTATGTTTCTTCAAGTGTTACACCAACTACGCAAACAACTGGAACACTTTCTTGGAATGTTGGCATGTTTGCACCATTTCAATCAGGAGAATATGTTGTAGCTTTAAATTTGAATTCTCCAACAGAAACACCACCGGTTAATAACGGTTATGTTTTAAACTATACAGCATCGGTAAATGGGTTAAACACAGATGAAACGCCAGATGATAATACTTTTGCATTACGTCAAGAGGTTGTAAATTCATTCGATCCAAATGATAAAACATGTCTTGAAGGTAGCACCATTAACCCAAGCATGATTGGTAAATATGTGCATTATAAAATTCGTTTTGAAAACACTGGAACATTTGCGGCTCAAAACATTGTAGTGAAAGATATGATTGATACCACAAAATTTGATTTAGCAACACTACAAATGACAGATGCTTCACATAGTTGCGTAACCAGAATTACCAATCCAAATAAAGTAGAGTTTATCTTTGAAAACATCAATCTTCCTTTTGATGATACCAGTAATGATGGTTATGTAGTTTTCAAAATCAAAACAAAACCAACGTTGGTTGTTGGAAGTACAATTAGTAATTCAGCCAATATTTATTTTGATTATAATTTTCCAATAGTTACCAATACGGCAACTTCTACGTTTTCAGTTTTACAAAATGATGCTTTTGAGTTTGATAATTACTTCACCATCAATCCAAATCCAGTGTATGAAGTGTTAAATCTAACTTCAAAACAAGATACAGAAATTTACAGTTTGACGATTTATAATCTTCTAGGACAACAAATACAAACCATTGCTAAACCAAACAGTAAAATTGATGTTTCAAGTTTAAATACAGGAAGTTATATTGTAAAAGTGATTACCGACAAAGGCATTTTGAGTAGTAATTTTTTGAAAAAATGATAAATTTTGACACAAAAGTTAAATTATATGTTAAAATTTTCTATATCTTTGATTTATTAAAAATAAATAAATAACTAAAACAAATTAATTATGTTAAAAGAATTCAAAAATTTTATTATGACAGGAAACGTTATTGAGTTTGCTGTCGGTGTAATCATGGCAGGTGCTGTCGGTGCTGTCGTTAATGGATTTGTGGCTGATATTGCAATGCCATTAGTAGGAATGTTAACAGGTGGAGTTGATTTTTCAGCACTTAAATATGTGCTTTCTCCAGAGGTTAAAGATGCTGCCGGTGTAGTAACAAGTCCAGAAAATGCAGTAAGATATGGTGCATGGATAAACACGTTAGTAAGCCTAGTTGTAATTGGTTTTGTGATGTTTATGATTATTAAAGCATATAATAAAATGAAAAAACCAGCAGAAGCTCCAGCACCTGCAGGACCAACTCAGGAACAATTGTTAGCAGAAATCAGAGATTTATTGAAAAAATAATTCCGCTACATTATATATTCTAACTAAACCGCTTCTTATTGAGGCGGTTTTTCTTTTTTTACAAGA
>CAZLEU010000164.1:0-4890 GCA_964558625.1 uncultured Flavobacterium sp. | reverse complement strand
TTGACGGAAAAATATATACGTACTCTTTTTCGTGCGAAACTACATTTTTAAATAAATCTTCTTGTTTTTCCATAATGGTGCAAAAATATAAAAAGTGAACTTAAAAAATAACTTTATTCTAAATTCAATTAATCAATTTTATATATTTATGTTTTCAAAAGTAGTTATGTATGTTTGAGAGTCTTATAAATCTCTTTTTTCCTAAGGTTTGCATGGGTTGTAATTCGTTTTTACTCAATAATGAAATTACGATTTGTACCGTTTGTCGTCACGAAATTCCTTTGACCTATCATCATTTGAAGCAAGAAAATGAGGCAAAAATGAAATTTTACGGAAAAATTCCTGTTGAATTTGTAGCTACTTTCCTTTATTATAACAAAAAAGGAATTGTTCAAGAACTAATTCATAACCTAAAATATAGAGGACATCAAGAAATAGGAACTGCTCTCGGAAATTGGTTTGTAGAAGATATAAAAGACAACACTATTATTCAAACTGTCGATGAAGTTCTACCTGTTCCATTACACAGTAAACGACTTAAGGACCGTGGTTATAATCAAGTTACTACTTTTGCAGAGGTTATATGCAAAAAAATGGGCAAACCATACAATACCAATATGTTATGCAGAAACACCTATTCGAATACACAGGTATACAAAAATCTTTTGGGTAGAACATCTGTTTCTTCAACTACTTTTGGTGTTACTTTTTCTCAAAAAGACCACAATAAGCATTTTCTTTTGGTTGATGATGTCTTGACAACAGGAGCAACCTTGGAGGCTTGTACAAGAGAATTACTTAAAATTCCAGGTGCAAAAGTTAGTATTGTTTGTATGGCAATGTCACATTAGTTTTTTGGACCATTAATATAAGTGTCAAAATAGCCACATTCCCGAATAACTTCTTGATAATATTTGGTGTTGAAATAGGATTTTTTTAGGTTTTTAAAACCATTCCATGCTAGAAAATTCACTTCAGATTCTTCTTGTTCGTACCAATTGGTATAGGTAGTATAATATTTTTTGTTGTAATACTCATTTCGTTCGCATTTGGCCAACATATAGTGGCACTTTGCTTTTTGTTCATCTGTTTTTGCTGCAGCAAGAGCTTTTTCATAATACAGTTTTGCCAATGAACAATCAGAAATCATTTTTTTTGAAGAATCCCGAAATTCATATGGTGAAGAACCATATCCAACAATATTTCCTTCATGAAACGAACGTGCATTTCCAAAATGGGTAATGTTGTAAAAGGCATTAGCCGTTAACAATGCGTTTGTGTAAACATCTTCTTGTTTTGCTATTTTGTCTTGCATTTCCTTAAGAATAGTAAGAAATTCTATTTGAGAATATTTTCTTTTTTGGTATGCAGCATGATCACAGTCATGGCAATCTTTAATGTTTCCATTGAATGGATTTCCTAAAAATAAATAGTGTTGAATACTATCGGTTTTTTGCATAAAAGCAATTGCTTCTGGGATTTTATTTTGAAAAGTTGCTTTTACAGCTTCATAATTATAAATTTCGGGAAGCTTTACATTATAAACATTGGCAGCAATTTTTTCAATTTCAGATTTATTTTCTTTTGCCAAAAAGGTTTTCATTGCTTCTATATTGGTTTGATTGTCATAGAAATCATTATTTCTATCAAAAAGTTCTGCCATTACTATGTTTTTTTGATTTTTGTACAAAGCAGACAAGTATTTTTTGCTCCAGGCCGAAGCGTTGGTGTATCTCAATTCGCCCGCATTATCATATGTTAGTTCTTGGTATATCCACTTTAAATCGGGTACAAGAAGTGATTCGCTTTTTGGATTTATTTTATCGGTTTTACTTACATTATTTATAAAACGCAATAAGCGTAATTGATTGATAGCCAGTTTTGTTTTTGGCATTTGTTTTTCGGCTTTGTCAAAATAATTTTCGGCCAAGCTATAATTTCCAGTCAACGTTTGTAAGTAGCCAGCAGCACAATTCCATAGATGCGGTGTAGTTGTTTTTCCTGCTTTTGCAATTTTGTCAACCAAGGCTATTGCTGTTGCATTGAGTGCTTCTTTGTTTGATTTTTTCTTTTCTTCAATTGTTTTATTTTCAAAAGAAGAGTCAACTTTACCTTCTTGAATGTTGACTAATCTTGTCAAAAGATAATCCAAATGTTCACTATCGGGTTTTAGATCGTATATTTTTTCGATGGCTCTTATTTCATCATTATAGTAGCCTTGCAAAGCCCATAAAGCTGCTTTTTCTTCGTTTGTTTTTGCCATTGCCAATGATTGGTTCCAGTCGGTTTCTTCTTGAGGATGAAAGCAATAAGCAGTAACAACACGCATAGTAGGACATTTATCAAAGACTTGACTGTATTGGTAGTTGGAAAGTGCGTAGTTTTTATTTTTATAGTTTATTCCGGCTATATAAGACAAACCTCTATAAAACAAGGTGTTTTTGGGAGTATCATTTTGTGTTTTATTAAAAAAAGCAATTGCTTTTTCGTAATCACCTTGGTAAAAAAGAGCCTTAATAGTTTGAAACCAATAACGATTTTTGAGAAAAGCATCATTTTCAGAATTATATCTTTTTTCAAAAAGAGCAATCAACTTGTTGTCAACTTTCTTTTGATTTAGATTGGTATCATAATCCCAATAGTTTGGCTTGGTCGATGCTTCTTCAAGTTGTTTCGCGGCTTCCAAAAACGAGATAAAATTTTTAATTTTCTTGTCTTTATAGTCTATTTTCGATTCCCATTTTTTGGAAAATTCATTTGGTTTTTTGGTCGAAATAAATTTGCTAATTCCTGCTAATTCTGTAGCGCTTGAATCGACAGTTACAAAAAATGACAACGTTTCGATGTCTATTTTTTTATCGAGATAATTGTTCCAATCGGCAAGTATTTCGTCGTTAAAACGGCTATTATGAGCGTTATCAAATCCGTAATAATCTCGGGTATAAAACACATCTGGGGATAGAAACAAAGGCGAATATGATTTTTCCACAAACACTTCGGGTGCAAAATTGGAGCTGTCATTCCAAAAATCCCAGTCACCACCTGCACAGGCATATATAAGGGTATAAGAAAATAAACCAATGGTACTAAAACCGATTGCTAATTTTTGTAAAAATGTCGTTTTCATATTGTTGTGTATTGAAATTGTCTAAGTCGTAAAAAATAATTTCGTTTGGATTTTGTTTTAAATTTTCTTTCAAATCGTCGGTCATTTCCAATAGGTTGTCTTTTGAAATGACTTCAAATTTTAACAAATCCTCTTTTTTATAGTAAGTACCTCCTTTAAAACATGGGTTTTTTACTCTAAAGAAGGTTTTATTGAGTTGAACAAAATGAGTATCTTTCTTTATATTTTCAATGTCAATTTTACTTTTTAACCCTATTATTTTTGCTTCTCTTATATGAATTGCCCATGTGTAAATAGGAAGCGCAATATCTAGTTGTAAAGGATATTTTTGAATGCTTTGCAGGTATTTGTTAGCTATCGTTTTGTCATAAATAGAATTGAGCGAATCGGGGGCTATTTTCCCCATATTATAATACATCAAGACCCCTTTGTCTACATTAGGAATTCCTGTTTTGTTGTAATATTTTATCTGATGCAATCGTATTGTCGCCGAAATTTTGACCTTGGCTACTTTTTTGAAAGCATTAATAAAGTTGAAAAAACGGTCTTTGCTTGCTAATGTCCAATCACAATCCAATTGTACCTCATTTATAGAAATATGGTTTTTAGCATTTATTTGATTGATAAGCGAATTGGTTTTGTTGGCTAGTTCTACTAGATTCATTTTCGAATTTAGAAAAACTTTATTTTTGATATATACCACAGGAACAATTATATAACCAGTAGTTTTTTCTTCAAATTGAATGGGTGCTTTGGGAAATGCTTCGTTTGTTTTTTCTATCAAATCAAGATCAAAATAACGAACATACAATTTTTGAACTCCATTGTTTTTTAGAATTGTTTTATCTGATTCGGAGAATTTGAAAATCGTTTTCCAGTAATAAAAAGAAATTGCCGGCTTTTCTTGTTTTTGGCAAGAAAGGAAAAGAAATAAAAATAGGAGTAAACCAAATTTTTTCAAGAGTGCTTCACGATTTTTCGAGGGTAAAATTACATAAAAAAGGATGTGATGTCCTATTTTTATTAAAATTATTTATACTAATTTTCCAACAAGATTAAAAAGAATCGCACAATCCAAATCAATACTACAAAAACGGTTGAGGTACCACAATCTAAGCTTATATTGGGTGTTAATACGGCGTTAATATGAATTTAATATGAACTAATAAAGAGTATTGCAGATACTACTCTTGAATATAACGGTTATTTTATGTAATTCTCGTGGTTGAGTTATTTGGTTAAAAAAGAGAATATTAGGATTCAAAATCCCAGCTTAAGGAGAAACCAAGTTTAATGATTGGGTAAATAAAATCAATTTTAGGAATGTAAAATCAATAATCGGTATCATTAATAAGAAAAATAATTTCATTTTTGTCGGTATACAAATCAAGACGGTATTTTGTTTTCCAAAAAGGCTAAAGTATTTTACTTCGATCTGTTTTTATAATGGGTAATCTTTTCGCTTCAGAAAGAGATTATCATAATAGGGCAGATGGAAATTACATTTATTAGATTGTTTATAAAGGGATAATATGCGCTATAAAAATCCCTATTGATGGGGATTTTTTTCTGAGAACAAGATTTTAGCTTTGTGCCCAAAAGAAGATGATGTCCTAAAAGGAATGGCATGCTTTTTTTAGTACAAAAAATCAACAATTTCACAATTAAATAAAATAAATAGTACGTTTTTGAGTTTTAAAATAAAAATGACATATAATAACCAAATAGACATTCGATGATACACACTGTAAAACTGACTTTTA
>CAZLEU010000163.1:0-4920 GCA_964558625.1 uncultured Flavobacterium sp. | reverse complement strand
GCAAAAAGATGTCTTAAATAGGCTTTTGTATATTCGGTATCTACAAAAGTGATTCCCATTTCATCAACTGGTGAAAAATCGGATTCCCATTTTTTATTTTTAATATTTATGGTTCCATTTGCTGTAAATAGCATTCCATTACGTGCATTACGAGTTGGCATGACACAATCAAACATATCGACACCTAATGCAATATTTTCTAAGATATTAATTGGTGTTCCAACTCCCATAAGATATCGTGGTTTATCTTTTGGTAATATATCACAAACCACTTCGGTCATGGCATACATTTCTTCGGCTGGTTCTCCAACTGATAATCCTCCAATTGCATTTCCTTGTTGACCCGCATTTGCGATATATTCGGCCGATTGCATTCTTAAATCTTTGTATGTACTCCCTTGTACGATTGGAAAAAAAGTTTGGTCATATCCATATTTTAATGGAACTTTATTCAAATGACTGATACATCTATCCAACCAACGATGCGTCATATGCATAGACCGTTGAGCGTAACGGTAGTCACAAGGATAAGGTGTGCATTCATCAAATGCCATGATTATATCGGCCCCGATAGTTCGTTGAATTTCCATCACACTTTCTGGGCTAAAAAAGTGATATGAGCCATCAATATGGGATTTGAACTTTACCCCTTCTTCTTTTATTTTTCTGTTAGCTGAGAGCGAATACACTTGATAACCACCAGAATCGGTCAAGATATTTCTATCCCAATTCATAAATTTATGCAATCCACCTGCTTTTTCAAGAATTTCAGTTTGTGGACGTAGGTATAAATGATAGGTGTTTCCTAATATAATATCGGGATTAATCTCTTCTTTTAGTTCTCGTTGGTGAACTCCTTTTACCGAAGCTACAGTTCCTACGGGCATAAAAATTGGCGTTTCTATAACACCATGATCGGTTGTAATTTTTCCTGCTCTGGCTTTGGAATTTGGATCGTTTTGTACTAAATCAAACTTCATACTTTTTTCTATCTTTCTATAATTTCCTTTGTAAGGGTTTGCAAAGATAATTTATTTGGGAAACTAGTTCTATAATTTAAAGTATAAATAACATTTGATTTTATGAATATCAAATTTAAAAAAGGATAAACTATTTAAAAAATAAAAAACCATCTTCTCTATTCTGAAAAGATGGTATTTTTTTCTATTTTAAATTTTGAAAATTTATTCTTGAACAATAACCCATTCACCGTTAGCAATCATGCTTTCGGCTTTTTTGTACTTCATGGTTTCTGTTTTACCACTTAGAACATGTTTTATCGTAACTGTATCATTTCGGTTAATTTTTGGAGCATCACGAACAATTGTTTCAGTTACTTGACGTTGTTGTGTTTGTCCAGCTTCGCGGTTTTGAGCCGCAGCTTCATCGCTATTAGGAATTTCGTCTTTGGAAGTGGTATATTCTTCTTTTTTACGAACTTCTTCTCTGGCTTCTTGAATATTTGAAGTTACTTGTTGAGGCAAATCGCCTTTAAACAAGAATGATATTACTTCTTTATTCACTCCGTTTAACATGGAACTAAAAAGGTTAAATGCTTCAAACTTGTATATAAGTAATGGGTCTTTTTGCTCATGAACGGCTAGTTGAACCGATTGTTTCAATTCGTCCATTTTTCGCAAATGTTTTTTCCAAGCTTCGTCAACAATTGCTAGTGTAATATTTTTTTCAAAATCGGCAACCAGTTGTTTTCCTTGAGAATCGTACGCTTTTTTCAAATCGGTAATAACATTTAATGTTTTAGCACCATCAGAAAAAGGAACAATGATTCTTTCAAATTGATTATTTGGATTCTCATATACATTTTTAATAATTGGCAATGCTTCTCTAGCTGATCGTTCCGTTTTTTCGGTATAAAACTGTAATGCTGCTTTATAAACTTTTCCTGTTATTTCAAGTTCATTGAGTTTTGCAAATTCATTTTCTGTTATTGGAGAAGTTATTGAGAAATAACGAATTAATTCAAACTCATAGTTTTTGAAATCATTTGTTTTTTTATTATCACTTACGATTAATTCGCATGTATCATAAAGCATATTTACGATGTCTAATTTCAATCTTTCACCATGTAAAGCATGACGACGACGTTTGTAAACTACTTCACGTTGAGCGTTCATTACATCATCATACTCTAACAATCGTTTACGTGTTCCAAAATTATTTTCTTCTACTTTTTTCTGAGCACGTTCTATAGACTTTGTCATCATGGAATGCTGAATTACTTCTCCTTCTTTCAATCCCATTCTGTCCATCACTTTTGCCACTCTTTCTGATCCAAAAAGACGCATCAGATTATCTTCTAAAGACACATAAAATTGTGAACTTCCAGGATCACCTTGACGACCAGCACGACCACGTAATTGACGGTCAACACGACGAGAATCATGACGTTCTGTTCCCACTATTGCTAATCCGCCAGCTGCTTTTACTTCTGGAGAAAGTTTGATGTCGGTACCACGACCAGCCATGTTAGTTGCAATCGTTACAACACCTGCTTTACCAGCTTCTTCAACGATTTGCGCCTCTTGTTTGTGCATTTTTGCATTTAAAACGTTGTGAGTAACTCCTCTCATTTTCAACATTCTACTCAATAATTCTGAGATTTCAACAGAAGTTGTTCCAATCAATACTGGTCTTCCAGCTTGCGATAGTTGGGTTACATCTTCAATTACAGCATTAAATTTTTCACGTGTTGTTTTATAAATTAAATCTTCTTTGTCTTTACGGGCCATTGGTCTGTTGGTTGGAATTTCAACCACATCCAATTTATAGATTTCCCACAACTCACCAGCTTCTGTTACCGCAGTTCCTGTCATACCAGCTAGTTTAGAGTACATTCTAAAATAATTTTGAAGTGTAATCGTTGCAAACGTTTGTGTTGCTGCTTCTATTTTTACATTTTCTTTTGCTTCGATTGCTTGGTGCAAACCATCAGAATAACGGCGTCCATCCATAATACGACCCGTTTGCTCATCGACAATAAGAATTTTATCGTCCATAATTACATATTCTACATCTTTTTCAAAAAGGGTATATGCTTTTAGCAACTGCGTTAAAGTATGTATACGCTCACTCTTGATAGCAAAATCTTGGAATAATTTTTCTTTCTCTTCTGCTTCGGCATCTTTTTCTAGATTCAATTTTTCGATGCGAGCTATTTCGGTTCCTATATCTGGAAGCAAAAAGAAATTAGCATCGGTATCACCAGAGAGGTACTTAATACCATTATCTGTTAATTCTACTTGGTTGTTTTTTTCTTCGATAACAAAATACAAGGCTTCATCAATAAGGTGCATATCGCGATTATTGTCTTGCATATATTGGTTTTCGGTTTTTTGAAGCAATTGTTTGATTCCTTCTTCGCTCAAAAATTTAATTAAAGCTTTATTTTTGGGCATACTTCTGTAGGCTCTCAAAAGATTGAAGCCGCCATCTTTGGCATTTCCTTCTTTGATTAATTTTTTGGCTTCTGCTAAAAATCCGTTAGCAATTTGTCTTTGAATATTTACCAGATTCTCAATTTTTGGTTTTAATTCGTTAAATTCATGACGATCCCCTTGCGGAACTGGTCCAGAAATAATTAATGGTGTTCTTGCATCATCTATTAATACTGAATCGACCTCATCGACAATAGCAAAATTGTGTTTTCTTTGTACTAATTCTGATGGCGAATGTGCCATATTATCTCTTAGGTAATCAAAACCAAATTCGTTATTAGTTCCGTATGTGATGTCTGCGTCGTAAGCTTTTTTACGTTCGGCTGTATTGGGTGAATGGTTGTCGATACAATCAACTGTTAAACCATGGAATTCAAACAATGGGGCTTTCCATGCACTATCACGTTTTGCTAGATAGTCATTTACAGTTACTAAATGTACTCCATTACCTGTTAGAGCGTTGAGATACAATGGTAAAGTGGCCACTAATGTTTTTCCTTCACCTGTTTGCATTTCGGCTATTTTACCGCCATGTAAAACCATACCACCTATTAGTTGAACATCGTAATGAATCATGTCCCAAGTGATTTGTTTTCCTGCAGCATTCCATGTATTTGCCCAAATTGCATCGTCACCTTCTAGTTGAACGTAGCTTTTTGTAGCTGAGAATTCTCTATCTTTTGAAGTTGCTTTAACTCTTATTGTTTCGTTTTCTTTGAAACGTCTTGCCGTTTCTTTTACAACAGCAAATGCTTCTGGTAAAATTTCGTTTAATGTTTTTTCTGAAATTTCATAAGCTTCTTTTTCCAATGAGTCAATAGTAGCATAGATATCTTCTCTTTTATCGATGTCTTCGATTTCCTCAACTTCTAGTTTTAGGGCTTCTATCTTGCTGTCTTTTTCAAGTCGCGCTTGTTTGATTTTCTCTTTGAAAAATTGGGTTTTAGCTCTCAATTCATCATTTGACAATGCAGCTAATGCTGTTTCGAATGATTTAATTTTGGCAATATTTCCTTGTAATGCTTTTACATCTTTTTGTGACTTGTCGCCCACAAAAACCTTAAGTATGCTATTTATGAAACTCATCTTTTTTTTGTAATTAGTAACTGGTGATTAGTAACTAGATATTTGTTAATAGTAAATTATGTTAACAATGTTTAATCGTTAAAATAAAAGTGTTCAAAATTAATAAAAAAAAGCCTCTCGAGAGACTTTTCAATGTTGTGTTTGTTTATTTTTTTTTAATATTCATCCTCGTTCCAAAGATAATCTTCGTCAGTTGGATAATCTGGCCAAATTTCTTCCATTGATTCATATATTTCACCTTCGTCTTCTATAGACTGAAGGTTTTCAACAACTTCTAAAGGAGCACCAGCTCTAATAGCGTAGTCAATAAGTTCATCTTTGGTTGCAGGCCACGGTGCATCACTTAAATAGGATGCTAATTCTAATGTCCAATACATCT
>CAZLEU010000162.1:0-5173 GCA_964558625.1 uncultured Flavobacterium sp. | reverse complement strand
GCAAACTATTGGATTGCTTTTTTTAGTTGGATTTTATTTTATTTTCCCAAAAAAAGAAGACGATTTTTCAGATTATTATGCCTTTATAATTGTTCCAACATTTGTGCTCTCACATTTACTTGTTTCATTTATTGCTTATACTAAAAAGGAAAACTCAGAATACAATTTTTGGCAGTTTAATAAAAATTTATTTGTAAATCTTTTTTTAACTGGTGTTTTTACAGGCGTTCTCATTGGCGGAGTTGAGCTTGCAATCTTGGCAGTTGAAAAACTTTTTAATTGGGATATCAAAAATGAAGTTTATGCTGAAACTTTCTTAGGATTGGCTGTTTTTGGGAGTACTTTTATATTTTTACTTTTTAATGAAACAGGGCTTGATTACCTCGAAAAAGAAGGAAACTATCCTGTCGTTTTAAAATTTTTCACACAGTTTATCTTAATTCCTCTTTTGATTATTTATGTTGTCATCTTGTATTTTTATTCATTAAAAATTGTTATCCATTGGGAATTGCCTCGTGGTTGGGTATCATATTTAGTATTAGCCTATTCAATTGTTGGAATTTTAGCTCTTTTATTAGTTCATCCGCTAAAGCAACTTAAAGTAAAATCATGGATAATTATATTTAGTAAAGTTTTTTACTATACACTAATCCCATTGATTTTTTTGTTGTTCACCGCCATTTTTACAAGAGTATTACAGTATGGTTATACCGAGGCAAGGTATTTTGTGTTACTAATTTCTTTATGGCTTACAACTGTCGTTTTGTATTTTGTTTTTTCTAAAAAAGACTCTATAAAATTTATCCCCATTTCACTATTTTTATTTGGAACTTTTGCCCTAACATTTCCTTATTTTAATGCCTTTTCTGTTTCAAAACGAAGTCAAGAAAAAGAGTTAACTCAAGTTTTACTACATAACAATCTATTAGTAAAAGGTAAGATAGATTTTAACAAATCAATTGTAGATTCAGTAAAATATGAAATTGAAGACAAGTTTCAATTTTTAAGTAAACGATTTGACACTAAATTTATAGAACCTCTTTTAAATGATACTATAAAAGCAAAAGTTAAACATGATAAATATTGGTATACCAATTTGTTTAAAAATGTAATATATACATATGATAAGGACACAAACTATTACTTACGAATTTATACTGAATTAAAAACACGTCCAATACAAGGATACCAATTTGTTATAAACCCCGAATATGAAGGTAATTTTGAAGTTAAGCTAAACAATGACACCTTAAAAATTGTCAATTCTTATAGTACAAATTCAACTTTTAAAATTAGCATTAATAATACATCAAAAGATATTATACCACTCATAAAAGCAATTTGTGACAAGTATAAGAATGCTTCGAAAGATGTTTTGGTTGATGATTTATCAGTAACTACTGTGATAGATAATTATGAAATAAAAGTGCTTTTTGACGCGATAAACTGGCAAAAAAAGGAAAACATGTATAGTTACAGTAACGTAATGTATTTAATTAAGACAAATTAGTTAAAAAAGCAACAAGATTAACAAGCAATAATTGATTAGATTCGAACAAATAGAAACTTCTCAAATTGGAATCATTACTTCAATGATGCAAGATTTTTATGCAATAGACCATTATCCTATTGAGATTGAAGTAACCCAAAAACTATTTGAGGAATTTATTTCCAATGAAAAGCTTGGAAAAGCTTGGTTAATTTATTCGCATGAAGAGGTAGTTGGTTATGTAATTCTAACCTACATCTTTAGTTTTGAATACAAAGGAAGAATTGCATTTTTAGATGAATTATACATCAAAAAAACTTTTCGCGGAAAAGGAATTGGAAAACAAACTCTTGATTTTATAAAAGAGCAATCTTCAAATCAAAATGTTAAATTGATTTATCTTGAAGTTGAAAGTCATAATCAAAACGCACAAAAATTGTATCTTGCCAACGATTTTGAAGTTCATAATCGCAAATTATTAAAACATAAACTATTATAAAAATGAGATTGATCAAATTATTACTAGTCTTATTCGTTATTCAAAGCCAAGCACAACAAGGTGGTATGTGGATTCCATCATTGCTAAAAGGAATGAACGAAAACGAAATGAAAACACTTGGCATGAAGCTTACTGCCGACCAAATTTATTCGGTAAACAAGTCGAGCCTAAAAGATGCTGTTCCACAATTTGACGGTGGTTGTACAGCCGAAGTGATTTCAGACAAAGGATTGATTTTGACCAACCACCATTGTGGTTATGATAATATTCAAAGTCATTCTACTGTTGAACACGATTATCTAACCGATGGTTTTTGGGCTTATAAAATGGAAGATGAATTACCCAATAAAGGTGTTGTGGTTAGCTTTGTGGTTCGTATTGAAGATGTTACAACAAAAGTAATAGATGGTGTCGCAACACTAACATCAGAATCCGAAAAGCAAAAGAAAATTCAAGAAAACATTTCTAATTTAACCAAAACACTTCCCAAAGAGTCTTGGCAAGAAAATAGTATTCGTACATTTTATGATGGTAATCAGTATATT
Organism: uncultured Flavobacterium sp.; assembly: GCA_964558625.1. Lineage (GTDB taxonomy): Bacteria > Bacteroidota > Bacteroidia > Flavobacteriales > Flavobacteriaceae > Flavobacterium. Next base: position 2,640 of record CAZLEU010000162.1, on the reverse strand, counting down.
CTCTTTGTTACCGAAACATTCAAAGACATTCGATTAGTAGGTGCGCCACCTAGCTCTATTGGAAAATTTGGTTCAGATACCGACAATTGGGTTTGGCCAAGACACACGGGTGATTTTTCATTATTTCGAATTTATGCCGATAAAAACAATCGACCAGCCGAATATTCTACAGAGAATGTCCCTTATAAACCAAAGTATTTCTTTCCAATATCGGCCAAAGGTGTAAAAGAAAATGACTTTACAATGGTTATGGGATACCCAGGAAGAACGCAAGAATATTTGCCTTCATACGCTGTGGAACAAATTGTAAATGAATTAAATCCTGCCAAGATTGAAGTTCGTGATGCTGCATTGAAAGTACAAGATGGTTTTATGCGAAAAGATAACGCAATCAAAATTCAATATGCATCAAAATATGCAGGAATAGCCAATTATTGGAAGAAATGGATTGGGGAAACTAAAGGTTTAAAAAAATCGAATGCAATTGCTATTAAACAAAAATTTGAAAAAGACTTTCAAGAAAAAGTTACAAAATCAGGAAAACAAGCCGAATATGGAAACTTATTAGCCGATTTTCAAAAAAATTATACTGAGATAAAAGATTACGCATTGGCAAGAGATCTGTTTTCGGAAATTGCACTTCGTAACACCGAATTGCTTTCGGTTGGATACAAATTATACCAATTAGAACAAATTTTAGCCAACAAAGGCGAGCAAGCGTTTAACGATAGAAGAAACAATTTAATAAACGGATTGGGTGACTTTTATAAAGACTTTAATGCTACTGTTGATGAAAAAGTATTTGAACAATTAATTGGAATTTACTCAAAAAAATATCCAAAACAATTTTTACCAAGCGGATTAGAAAATGTAGATGCCAAAACACTTTCGACCAATGTTTATGCCAATTCTAAGCTTGTTAGTTTTGACAAAATCAAAGAGCTTCTAACTGGCGAAACCAAAACAGTTTTGGAAAAAATGAATAATGACTCTGGTTTTCAGATTATTAAAATGATGGCGGAGAGTTACACCAAAAATGTCGCACCTAAATATGACGAAATTAATTTAAAAAACATCGCAGCACAAAGAACGTATATGAAAGGAATTTTGGAGTTGAGTCCTAAGTCGGCACGAATTTTTCCAGATGCCAACAGTACTTTACGAGTAACTTATGGAAAAGTGAAAGGTTACAAACCAAATGATGCTGTGTATTATGAACCATTTACTACTTTAGATGGTGTTATTGAAAAATATGTTCCTGGTGATTACGAATTTGATGTTCCAAAAAAATTAATTGATTTGTACAATACAAAAGATTATGGAAAATATGCCGACAAAAACGGAAAAATGCCTGTTGCTTTTATCGCTACTAATCATACCACAGGTGGAAATTCTGGGAGCCCAGCTTTGGATGCCAACGGAAATTTAATTGGTTTAAATTTTGATAGAGTTTGGGAAGGAACCATGAGTGATATATACTATTCACCAGAGATTTGTAGAAACATAATGGTAGATGCTCGATACATATTGTTTGTAATAGATAAATATGCTGGTGCAAAAAATATTATTAACGAATTGAAAATCATTTATCCAATTGAAAAGAAAATAATTTCTAATAAAAAATAAGTTTGGCACGATGTTTGTTAAATGTATTTTCGGAATTCAGAGAGAAAAATTTAAAAAAAGTTTAACTAAAAGTTTTTCCGATTAAAAAAATTTATATCTTTGCTCCGAATTAATAATTAACCTTTTATATTAAATTAAGATGAAAAAAGTATTTTTAAGTTTAGCTGTTATCGCTGCATTAACTGTAGTATCTTGTAAACAAGCAGAAGAAGCTCCTGCTGAAGAAGTTGTAACTGAAGAAGTTGCTCCTGTTGCTGAAGAGGCTGTTGCTACTGACTCTACTACTGTAGCTACTGATTCTACTGCTGCTCCTGCTACTGAAGCTCCTGCTGCTCCAGCTACTGAAGAAAAAAAATAATTAGAAATTAATTTCTACTATTTTAAAAACCCTTCACAATGTGAAGGGTTTTTTATTTTATATCTATTTCTCAATCCATGCATTGACTTTTTTCTCCAAAAGAGCCAATGGCATACCTCCCGATTCTAATACAATTTGATGAAATTTTTTGATATCAAATTTTGAACCCATTTTTACTTCTGCTTTTTTGCGTAATTCTAAAATTTTAAGTTGTCCTATTTTGTAAGACAAAGCTTGTCCTGGAACCGCCATATACCGCTCTATTTCCGAAATAATACTCAATTCACTTTCTGCTTCATTGTCGAGTGAATACTGAATTGCTTGTTCTCTTGTCCAGTTTTTAGAATGCAAACCTGTATCAACTACCAATCTTATAGCTCTATGCATTTCACTCCCTAACATCCCAAAATATTGATATGGATCGTTGTACAAACCTAACTCTTTACCAAGACTCTCAGTATATAAAGCCCATCCTTCTCCATATGCTCCAAACCAATTGAATTTTCTAAAATCGGGCAATGCTTGATTTTCTTGTTGCAAAGACATTTGAAAATGATGCCCAGGAATTGCCTCATGTAAAAACAAATCTTCATCTGCATAAAAATTGTATTTCGTTACATCTGGAATTGGAACATAAAAAGTACCAGGTCGCGAAC
>CAZLEU010000161.1:0-5221 GCA_964558625.1 uncultured Flavobacterium sp. | reverse complement strand
GTCAAGCCAAAATTACTCCAACTAAAATGGGTCAATTTGTAACTTTATGGAAGCGAAAAACAGAGAAAAGTCAAATTGAACCTTTAGAGTTTACTGATGATTTTGATTTTGTTTTAATAAATGTGAAAGAAGAAAATTATTTTGGACAATTTGTTTTTCCAAAATCAATTTTATTCCAAAAAGGAATTATTAGTAACACAAAAGAAGGGAAAAGAGCTTTTCGAGTTTATCCAAGTTGGGTTAAAACGGAAAGTTCTCAAGCTCAAAAAACACAAAAATGGCAATTGGATTATTTTATAGAAATCCCAATTGATAAAAATAGTGATAGTAACCAAGCTAAATGCTTTTTTAAACAATGAACAAAGGAAAATTACTCGTATTCTCAGCGCCATCTGGCTCGGGAAAAACAACTATAGTACGACATTTATTAGCACAAGACGATTTGAATTTGGAGTTTTCAATTTCGGCTGCAACTCGTGATCCTCGCGGTGAAGAAGTTAACGGAAAAGATTACTATTTTATGTCGATTACCGATTTCAAAAAACATATCAAAGCCGAAGATTTTGTAGAATGGGAAGAAGTCTATCGCGACAACTTTTACGGAACTTTAAAAAGTGAAGTTGAGCGTATTTGGGCAAAAGGGAAAAATGTAATATTTGACATTGATGTTGCTGGTGGCTTGCGAATTAAATCAAAATTCCCGCAAGAAACATTAGCCGTTTTTGTTAAACCACCAAGTGTTGACGAACTAAAACGCCGTCTAAAAGAACGTTCAACCGAAAGTGATGAAAAAATCAATATGCGTATTGCCAAAGCGCATGTCGAACTAGCAACCGCACCACAATTTGATAAAATTATCAAAAACTACGATTTAGACATTGCCAAAGAAGAAGCATACCAGTTAGTAAAAGAATTTGTTTCTTAAATTTTAACGCAAATAGCCGCTTTCAATTCTTCAATAAAAATAGATAAATGTTGTACTTCAACGTGATTCATAACCACGATTTTGTACCATTTATTTTCATGATTATGAGTTTCAGGAACTAAATCATATTTTTCGGCAATCTTTTGTGGTATAAATTCTGCATGAATAGTAACAATATTTAGAAACGGTTCACGGAAATACTTAATTCCTAATTGGTCCAATTCATTACACAAAAATTGCGTTCTCATTTGCAAAATGCTAACTTTTTCAAACCATTTGTGCGGTCCGTAAGTAAATAAAATCATCCAAACGGCAATCGCATTGGCGCCAGAGCGACTTCCGCAAAGCGTTAAATCCATTCCTTCTACGTATTGCGCTTCTTTGGTCAACACATTTTCAATCAACCCTTTTCGGCAAATAAAAATTCCAGTTCCATAAGGAGCTTGAAGCATTTTATGAGCATCAATAGTAATCGAACTAATATTTGGATTACTGAAATTTAGCATAGAATCTTGATTGCTAAACGGATAAACAAATCCGCCATAAGCACCGTCAATATGAAGCTTGAAATCTAAATTGTATTTTTGAAGAACAGTAATATAATCATTTGGATTGTCAACTGAACCAAACATGGTTGTCCCCATATTTGAAATCACGATGAAGTATTTTTTACCTTCATTTTTGGCTTTCAAAACAATATTGTCTAAAGCCATTTTGTCAATTTCTCTATTTTCAAATAAAACGGGAATTTTCAACCAATCCAATTGCAATAAATTAGCACCTTTTGGAATCGAATAATGAGTGTCCTCTGAGGCCAAAATCACAATGTCCTCCAATTTTGCTTCATAATTATATATAAAAAAGTTGCGATACATCCAAATGGCTTGAATGTTAGCTTCTGTTCCTCCTGGAGAAATATAGCCATCAAAATCGTTGGGTTTTGATTTAAAAACATCAACCGCAAGAACATTCAAAACTTCTTTTTCTAACTCATGCGTGCCTTTAAAAGCACTTTCAGAATCGCCCAAAGTATGGCAACCAATATGATTTGGATTGGAAACAAATGTCTGTAAAATTGGTGCTTCTTTCAAAAAATCGGCATCAAAAAACACTTTTCCATCCAATTTTGACGCAGGATAACCCAACGAAGTATCTTTTGCAAAATTGACATTTGTATTCAAAGCCTGCTGAATCTTACTTTTTCGTTCTTCTTTTGGGAGTTTTTTCCAATAAAGCATAACTATAATTTTCGCCAAAACTACTTTAACATGCTAATATAAAACATGATAATTGTTAGTTTTAAAGATTGCCAATCGGAATTTGCTTTGTGTAGAATTAAAAGTTAAATTTGTTTGAAGATAATTTGCAAAATAAATAATCCGTTTAATCTGTGGCTAATTTTTCAAATCTATTTTCTTTATTCTTTGCTCTATTTTCTTAAAAACAATGACCAACCCATCTTTAGAACTTCAAATACAAACCCTTCCCGATAATCCCGGAGTGTATCAGTATTACGATAAAGAAGGTAAAATTCTATACGTAGGAAAGGCAAAAAACCTCAAAAAGCGAGTTTCCTCCTATTTCAATAAAGTGCATGATAACGGAAAAACCAATGTTCTAGTTCGCAAAATCGTAACTATAAAACACATTGTCGTTTCTTCAGAACAAGATGCACTTTTACTAGAAAATAATTTGATAAAAAAACTCCAACCTCGCTACAATGTCTTATTGCGAGATGACAAAACCTATCCATGGATTTGTATTAAAAAAGAACCTTTTTCTCGAATATTTCCAACACGCAGGATGATAAAAGACGGTTCCGAATATTTTGGTCCTTATACCAACTTCAAAACCGTAAATACCATTTTAGATTTAGTAAAAGAATTATACTCACTACGAACTTGCAACTACGATTTAACAGAAACTAATATTCAAAAAGGAAAATATAAAGTTTGCCTAGAATTTCATATAGGTAATTGCAAAGGAGGATGTGAAGGTTATGAATTATTGGAGAATTATCAAAAACAAGTCGATGCAATTCGAGAAATATTGAAAGGAAATTTCAAAGAAAGTTTGAAAGATTTCAAAACAAAAATGCACGAATTTGCTGCCAACATGCAATTTGAAGAAGCTCAAAAAGTAAAAGAAAAAATAGAAGTTCTCGAAAATTATCAGTCACGTTCGACAGTTTTAAATCCGAAAATTTCCAATATCGATGTTTTTTCAATTGTTTCCGATGAAACCATGGCGTATGTCAATTTTTTACAAATAGCCCACGGAGCTATTATTCGTTCACATACTTTAGAATTAAAAAAGAAATTAGACGAAACCGATGAAGAGCTTTTAGAATTGGCCGTTGTCGAACTTCGAGAGCGCTTTCATTTGACAACAAAAGAAATTATTTTGCCGTTTCCACTTGATTTTGGAGATAAAATAAAAATAACCGTTCCGCAATTAGGAGACAAAAAACAAATATTGGAACTATCAGAGCGAAATGCAAAATATTATCGATTAGACCAATTAAAACAAATTCAAATTGTGGATCCAGAACGTCACACGAACAGAATTATGGCGCAAATGCAAAAAGATTTACGTCTTTCTGTCGAGCCACGACATATAGAATGTTTTGATAATTCCAATATTCAAGGAACCAATCCAGTTGCAGCTTGCGTTGTTTTTAAAGATGGGAAACCATCCAAAAAAGACTATCGTCATTTTAATATTAAAACGGTCGAAGGACCAAACGATTTTGCTTCAATGGAAGAAGTTGTTTACCGAAGATACAAGCGTCTTTTAGACGAAAACCAACCATTGCCACAACTTATCATTATCGATGGTGGAAAAGGACAACTTTCATCTGCTCTAAAAAGCATCGACGATTTAGGTTTACGCGGAAAAATTGCTATTATCGGAATAGCAAAACGATTGGAAGAACTTTATTATCCGGGTGACTCGGCACCATTATACCTAGATAAAAAATCGGAAACGTTAAAAGTTATTCAGTTTTTGAGAAACGAAGCACACCGCTTTGGAATTACTTTTCACCGTGATAAAAGAAGCAAATCTGCATTGAATTCTTCTATAGAAACTATTTCTGGAATTGGCGAAAAAACAATGTTGATGTTACTAAAACATTTCAAAAGTGTTAAAAGATTAAAATTAGCCACAGAAAAAGAAATTTCTGACGTAGTCGGCGCATCAAAAGCCAAAAAAATTTACGACTTTTACCATAATTTAGATAATTAATATTTGAAGCGAATGTTTAAGACATACTTTCAGACCCTATTCCCGCTATCCATTCCAATCTTTTTCTTTTCAAAAAGAAAAGAAAAAGGATTTCCATTCCAATCGGGGCTAGTTGGCAATGGTCTTTTGTCAAAATCAGTTTTCAAATTCTCATTTTTATTGTTGCTTTCTGCCTTCTTTTTTGTGCCTTCTGCAACTTTGGCTCAAGACACTATAAAAAAACCAAAAATTGGACTAGTTTTAAGTGGTGGTGGCGCAAAAGGATTTGCTCATATCGGAGTATTAAAAGTAATCGAAGCAGCTGGAATAAAAATAGATTATATTGGAGGAACCAGTATGGGCGCAGTAGTTGGAGGATTGTATGCATCAGGATACAATGCAACTCAAATAGACTCTATTTTTCAAAAAATTAATTTCGATGAATTACTTCAAGATTATAGTCCGAGAACCTCAAAAAGTTTTTATGAAAAAAGAAATGATGAAATGTATGCAATTTCATTACCATTTAACAAATGGAGTTTGGGAATTCCAGTAGCATTATCCAAAGGATTATACAATTATAATGTACTCAACCAACTAACTCATAATGTAAGACATATAAGAGATTTTAATAAATTACCCATTCCGTTTTTATGCATTGCTACTAATATAGAGACAGGTGAAGAAGTAATTTTAGACAAAGGATACCTGCCTCAAGCAATGTTGGCCAGTTCAGCATTTCCAACCCTCTTTTCACCAGTAGAAATTGATGGAAAATTGCTTATAGATGGCGGTGTTACCAATAATTATCCAGTTGATCAAGTAAGAAAAATGGGTGCAGATATCATTATTGGAGTTGATGTACAGGATGATTTAAAAGACAGAAACTCATTAAAAGATGCAACTAGGATTCTAGTTCAAATATCTAATTTACAGATGATTGAAAGGATGAAGGAGAATATAAATAAAACAGATGTTTATATAAAACCTGATATTTCCGCATACAATGTAATTTCTTTTGATCAAGGAAGAGAAATAATAAGAAAAGGAGAAGAAGCCTCTTTTGCGGTT
>CAZLEU010000160.1:0-5243 GCA_964558625.1 uncultured Flavobacterium sp. | reverse complement strand
CATTGTATTTTGCATTGTCAATATTATCTATATTAGACATTTCTAGTTTTGATTTTACGTTTCCTAAAATCGTTTTTAAATAAAAATCGGCATCAATCGTTTTGGTGGTAATTTCGGCATCGCCATTCAAATTAAACTTCCCTAATTTTTTGAGTGAACTTGGCAATTTTTTGCCTAAAACATTGGGTAAAGTTGCAATCAAATCATCATAACTCGATGCAACTTTGTCAAAAGAACCTTTCATATAAAACTCTTGCCCGTTTTTTCCAAAAAGGTTTCTAAAGTTTACATCACCTATAATCTGTGAGTTATTGGAGTCAATTAAGACCATGTTTTTTGCTACAAAATCATTTAATGTTCCTTTTATAGTAGCATTAAGGTTATATTTTCTGTTCTTGCCAAGTTCTTTATAAAAGCATCTAATATCATTGGTTGACAATGATGCGGAATCTAGTTGAATATCAAAAAGAACTTTGTTGTTAAAATCGGTAAAATCCTTTCGATCATAACTTAATGTAACTTTTCCTTTAACCAAAGATTCATTTGTAGCCAAATCAAGCTTATCGAGAATGATATTTTTCTTAGTATAAGTAAACTTAGATGAAAGGTTTTTTACATCTAATCCTCTATGGTCCAAAAGCGACATTTTATCAATGTTTAAGGTAACATCAGGTCCATAAATCTGAAAATCACTTAAAGATGCGTTCAAGTTTTTTATATCTAAATCTTTAGGATTTTCTCTATTCTCATCTGTCAATATAAATCTTCCATCGGTTATAAATGCCTTGTTGGCTTTCATCAAAAACTTCTTTGTTGATGGTTTTCCAGTATCAAAAGCTGCGATAAAAACATCAAGATTATTGTCTTTTTCGCCTTTGTAATTCTTCATGTTAAAAACCAAACCATTTATTCTGATGGTACCAAAAAGCAAATCGCCTTCATATAATTTATAGGCATCTAGTAAATTAGTGTTAATGGTTTTAGCATAAATTAAAGTATCCTTATGATGGTCTCGAATCATCACTTTTTTAAGCTTGACACCGCCAAAAACAGTGATGGCAACTTCATCAACCTGAATATTTGTATTATAATCCTTGTTGATTCTTTCTGTGAGCTCTTTTGCAAAGTATGTTTGTACTTTGGGAATTGTTAAGGCAATTGCAAAAAATAATAAAAGCAACAGAATTACCAACAGGGAACGAAGCAGTATTTTTCCGATTTTTTTGATAGTGTATGCTTTTAAATTTATCTGAAAATTATTTAAGATTTTTTGAACAAATTAGCTTAAATAAATTATATACTTTTGTAATCGTTGTAAAAATAATTTTTTTAGAACGAATTGTCAAATATAACTCAAAATTCGTGCCTTTTCATGCAAAATAAGTCAGTTTTTATTCTAGCAATCGAAAGTTCATGCGATGATACTGCTGCAGCGGTCTTACATAATGACAAAGTATTGTCTAATATTGTTGCTAATCAGTTAATTCATAATGAATACGGTGGTGTTATTCCAGAACTCGCATCGAGAGCACATCAGCAAAATATTGTTCCTGTTATCGATTCTGCTTTAAAAAAAGCGGGAATAAAAAAAGAACAGTTAAATGCGATTGCTTTTACACAAGGTCCAGGGTTGATGGGCTCATTACTAGTTGGTACTTCATTTGCAAAATCATTGGCTATGTCTTTACATATTCCATTAATAGCGGTTAACCATATGCATGCCCACATATTGGCTCATTTTATAGATGAAGAAGGCTACGATAAACCAACTTTTCCTTTTTTAGCCTTAACAATCTCTGGTGGTCACACTCAAATTGTAAGAGTAAATAATTTTTTTGATCTCGAAATAATTGGTGAAACTACAGATGACGCTGTTGGTGAAGCATTTGACAAAAGCGCGAAAATACTCGGACTTCCTTATCCTGGAGGCCCATTAATTGATAAACATGCGCAATTGGGTAATCCAAATGCTTTTAGTTTTACTAAACCAAAAGTTCCTAATTTAGATTTTAGTTTTTCGGGATTGAAAACTCAAATTTTGTATTTCATTCAAAAGAAAGTTGCCGAAAATCCTAGTTTTATTGAAGAAAATTTAAATGATATTTGCGCCTCAATTCAAAATATTATCATTGAAATTTTGATGGATAAATTAAAAATGGCGGTGGCATCTACAGGTATTAACCGTATTGCTATTGGCGGTGGAGTTTCTGCCAATTCTGGAATAAGAAAAACAATGAAAGATGCTGAAACAAAACTTGGTTGGAAAACATTTGTACCAAAATTTGAATATACCACCGATAATGCCGCTATGATTGGAATTGTGGGATACCAGAAATATCTTTCTGAATATTTTGAATCACAAAATGTAATTTCTAAAGCAAGAATAGAATTCTAGCATGATTATTCAAAATATTACGATTTTTAATTCGATTTCAACAAAAATTTAATATTACTTATACAAAATTAATAATTAAGTTACTTGCATAATTTATTTATAATCGTATTTTTGCGATAAATTATTTTGCTATGGGGGTAACAAAAAAAATAGGTTTTCACGATAATATCAATGAAATTGCTGAAATTTTCAAAGCATTAGGTCATCCAGCTAGACTTCAAATATTGAAAATCTTATTAGCTAAAAAAGCATGCACTTGCGGAACAATTGTAGACGAGCTACCACTCGCTCAATCAACAGTATCTAAACATTTACTAGAGCTTAAAAAAGTTAATTTGGTTTCATTAAGAACACAAGGAAAAAAAACCATATATAGTTTAATAGATGAAAATTTGAATTTTACCAAAGAGTTTCTAACCAATCATATTAACGAAAATAAAAAAGATTTATTCGAAATCAATTTGGTGAAATCTGTAATGCACTCTAAAATTAAGAAGCATGTTCAAAAAGCCAATCCATCACTCAAAAATCATAACTATTCGTTTGAGCATCTTACATTAAAAAAACAAAATAAATAGAATCATATACTCCCAAAAATGCAATTATTTTACGACGCCACTATAAATGAAAATTTGAGTTCTTTTATTTTTGACAAAGAAGAAAGCAAACATATTATTAAAGTTTTGCGTAAAAAAGAAAACGATATTTTATTCGTTACTAATGGATTAGGCTATCTATTCAAAACTCAAATAACTTTAGCTTCTGATTCTAAATGTACTGTTAAGATTTTATCAAATGATAAAATACAAAAATCAGGCTACAAATTACATTTAGCAGTTGCTCCAACCAAAATGAACGACCGATATGAATGGTTTCTTGAAAAAGCAACCGAAATTGGGATAACCGAAATCACACCTATTATTTGTGATCATTCTGAAAGAAAAGTAATTAAAACTGATCGATTTGACAAAATTATCCTTGCTGCGATGAAACAATCAAATCAACTTTTTTTACCTGTATTGAATGAACCAATTGCTCTAAAAGAGTTTCTAAAAAAAGAGTTCAATGGCGACAAATTTATTGCTCATTGTGAAGAAACTTCAAAAAAAATGTTGAAAGATTCTATAAAACCATTAACCGATATAATTGTATTAATTGGTCCCGAAGGGGATTTTTCAGAAAAAGAGATACGATTGGCTTTAGAAAATAATTATATTCCTGTATCTTTGGGCAATACTCGGTTACGAACGGAAACGGCAGCAATTGTGGCATGTCATAGCGTTGCCTTTATAAATGAATAAAAAACAATGAGAAGCATTCTATTATTCTTTTTTCTTACTTCAACATTTTCTTTTGCACAAGAAATCGCACTATTAAAGTACAATGGCGGTGGCGATTGGTATGCAAACCCAACCTCTTTGCCCAACTTGATTAAATATTGTAATCAAAATATTAATACCAAAATAAAAACCAAACCTTCTACAGTTGAGCCAAGTAGTCCTGACTTATTCTCATATCCTTTTGTCCACATGACAGGACATGGAAATGTAGTTTTTAGCGATGCTGATGCATCAAATCTAAGAAATTATATGTTTTCTGGTGGCTTCTTGCATATAGACGATAATTATGGAATGGACGAGTTTATTAGAAAAGAAATAAAAAAAATATTTCCAAATAATGATTTGGTTGAACTTCCTGCCAATCATGCACTTTTCCAAAAACCAAATCTTTTTTCTGGAGGAATTCCAAAAATTCATGAGCATGATGGAAAAAAACCACAAGCCTTTGGCATTTTTATCGAATCGAGATTGGTATTACTTTATACATACGAAACAGATTTGGGAGATGGTTGGGAGGATCAAGAAGTTCATAATGATTCCCTTGAAGCAAGAACCAAAGCTTTAAAAATGGGTGCTAACATTATATATTATATTTTCAATAATTAATTATCAATTCTTTATAAAAATTGTTAATAACTTATTAAAAAAACCGATTATCGTTCTTTTTTTATTGCTAAAATTGTGAAATTATTTACCCATAAAACCAAAAAAATATGAAAAAATTATTGTTTGTATCATTAGCCATGGTACTCTTTTCTTGTCAAAATGAAGACACGTCGTTAACAACAACTGAAAATCAAGGAGAAGCTGTTGTCCATAGAGGATGCGTTTCGCATGAAATTTTCGAAAAACAATTAAGAGAAAATCCAGAATTAGCTCTTAAAATGAATCAAATTGAAACATTTACTGAAGAAGCAATAGCGCAAGGTAGACTTGTAAACGGTAAAATAGAAATTCCTGTAGTAGTAAATGTATTATACAGAACTGCTGCCGAAAATATTTCATTAGCACAAATTCAATCACAAATAGATGTTTTAAACCAAGATTTTAATGCTACAAATCCAGATTACAACTCTGTACCAGCTTTGTTTTCTGGAGTTAAAGCAAATGTTGGTATTTCATTTGTATTAGACCAAGTTATAAGAAAATCAACAAATAAAACCTCTTGGGGTACTGCCGATGCAATGAAAAAAGCAAATCGTGGTGGTATAGCTCCTACATCTCCAACTACAAAGTTAAACTTATGGGTTTGTACTATTGGTGGTGGAATTTTAGGTTATGCTCAATTCCCAGGTGGCTCATCTGCAACTGATGGTGTTGTTATTGACTCAAAATATCTAGGAACAGTTGGAACTGCTACTGCACCATTTAACAAAGGAAGAACAGCTACTCACGAAGTTGGACACTGGATGAATTTACGTCACATTTGGGGTGATGCAACATGTGGTAGTGACTTAGTTGCTGATACACCAACTCACAATGCTGCAAACTATGGTATTCCTACTTAC
>CAZLEU010000159.1:0-5301 GCA_964558625.1 uncultured Flavobacterium sp. | reverse complement strand
CTGTTAAGACATTGGATAATAGATAACTTGCTAGAGTTAATAATAGTAGTTTTTTCATTTGGTATAGTTTTTTGTGGAGCGAAATTTACATAAAATTCACAAATAATTATCTTAAAAAATTATTTTTTTAAATATTCATTAGTATCAGAAATAAATAAACTATTAATTATTTACCTTTGCATTTCATTTTTAAAATTAGCAACACATGAGTATTACATCAGATTATAATGATGAAATAGGAGAAAGTCATATAGCAACTTCTGCGCAAAATCCTGTAAGAAAAGATGCATTTGATATTTCTGATGAACAAAAAATTGAACTTATCAAAAAAGATGTTGAGAATATTCTTTTTACTCTTGGCATGGATTTGGATGATGATAGTATAAAAGGAACACCAAATAGAGTAGCAAAAATGTTTGTTAAAGAACTTTTTGGAGGTCTTAATCCTTCGAAAAAACCAAGTTCTTCTACTTTTGAAAATAATTACAAGTATGGTGAAATGTTGGTAGAAAAAAACATTACACTTTATTCAACTTGTGAACATCATTTGTTGCCTATTATCGGTAGAGCTCATGTAGCTTATATTTCGAATGGAAAAGTAATTGGACTTTCAAAAATGAATAGAATAGTTGAATATTTTGCCAAAAGACCTCAAGTGCAAGAAAGGTTAACAATGCAAATTGTTCAAGAAATGCAAAAGGTGCTTGGAACAGAAGATGTAGCTTGTATAATTGATGCCAAGCATTTGTGCGTGAATTCTAGAGGGATAAAGGATATTGAAAGCAGTACCGTTACTTCTGAATTTGGAGGAAAGTTTAAAGATGAGAATACCAAAAGAGAGTTTTTGGATTATATTAAATTTGATACAAAATTTTAAAATTAAATGGATTAACTAGCCCCGATAGTAGTGGAAATCCTTTTCTTTTTTTTTAAGAAAAGATTGAAACGAATAGCGGGATTAGCTTCTAAATAAAATAAAAAATGCAGTTATATACAACCAATAGTCTAAAAATATACAATACGCTTTCGGGCGAGAAGGAGTTATTTACACCATTACATGATGGAAATGTTGGAATGTATGTTTGTGGACCAACTGTTTATAGTAATGTTCATCTTGGTAATGTAAGAACTTTTATGAGTTTTGATATGGTGTATCGTTACTTACTTCATTTGGGATATAAAGTGCGTTATGTGCGAAACATAACCGATGCTGGACATTTGACAGATGATGGAAATGTAGATAATGATCGTTTTGTGAGGCAAACACGTTTGGAAAAATTGGAGCCGATGGAAGTCGTTCAGAAGTATACTGTTGATTTTCATAGGGTTTTGGAAGTGTATAATTTGTTGCCTCCAACTATTGAGCCAACGGCAACTGGTCATATTATTGAACAAATTGAATTAATTGAAAAATTAATTGAAAAAGGTTTTGCTTACGAAAGTAATGGTTCGGTCTATTTTGATGTTTATGAATACAACAAAAAAGGTCTCAATTATGGTGAATTAAGTAACCGAAATATAGAAGAATTGTTTGCCAATACAAGAGATTTGGATGGACAAAATGAAAAGAAGAATCCTCAAGATTTTGCTTTGTGGAAAAAGGCATCACCAGCACATATTATGAGATGGAATTCGCCTTGGGGAGAAGGTTTTCCGGGTTGGCATTTGGAATGTACTGCTATGAGTACAAAATATTTAGGTGAGAAATTTGATATTCACGGTGGCGGAATGGATTTAAAATTCCCCCATCATGAATGTGAAGTGGCTCAAGGAAAAGCATGTAATGATATTTCGCCTGTAAATTACTGGATGCACACCAATATGCTTACCATGAATGGTTTGCGAATGAGTAAATCGACAGGAAATTATATTTTGCCAATGCAATTAGTGAATGGTGATAATGATTTTTTTGAGAAAAAATTCCAGTCAAGTGTGGTTCGTTTCTGCTTTATGCAAGCACATTACAGAAGTGTTTTGGATATTTCTAACGAGGCCATGATTGCAGCCGAAAAAGGATATAATCGATTGGTGGAAGCTATCAAACAATTGGATTCAATAAAAGCATCAAATACTTCAACTTTGAATGTTGCTGAATGGAAAAATGCTTGCTATGAAGCAATGAATGACGATTTTAATACACCGATTCTAATTGCAAATTTATTTGAAGGTGTTCGTTTTGTAAATTTGTTAAGAGATAATTCGGCAACGCTATCTGCTTCTGATTTAGATGATTTTTCTAAAACGATAAAAGTATTTGTTTTTGATGTTTTAGGATTAGCTAGCGAAACTAGTTCTGAAGACAATTTGGAAAAAGTTACCGGTTTAATAGAATTGCTCATCGAAATGCGAAATACGGCTAGAGCCAATAAAGATTTTGCAATGTCTGACCAAATTAGAGATCAATTGTTAGCACTTGGAATTCAATTGAAAGACGGAAAAGACGGTACAGAGTTTAGTATGGTTTAAGTTGCAAAACGCATAATGATATGCTAAAAAGAATGCTTATCTTTCCTTTACTTGTTCTTATTCGCTTTTATCAAGGTGCTATTTCGCCATTTACACCAGCAACCTGCCGTTTTGAACCAACTTGTTCACACTATTTTGTGGATGCCTTGAAAATACATGGATTATTTTATGGAACGTATCTTGGAGTAAAACGAATATTGAGTTGTCATCCATGGGGAAAATCAGGTTATGATCCAGTTCCAAATAAAAAAAGTGTCACTAAATAGGTGACACTTTTTTTTTATAAAAACGCTCTGTTTATCTTTTTAAACTGAAGTGTGCTTTGAATTCTCTTGAAATGCTATCTCTTGTGTAATTAACAACAAACCAATAATCATCTGCTAGCATTTGTTTGCCATTATGCATCCCATCCCATCCTTGTCCAGAAGGGCTAATTTGTTTCAAAAGTTTGCCTTGTCTATCAAAAATTGAAATTTTTGCATTAGGATCTCCAAGTTCATCCAAATCAAAAATATTCCAATAATCATTATAACCATCACCATTTGGAGTAAAGAATTTAGGATATTTAAGCACTAAAACATTAATTGGTTCAGAGTCTCCACAACCATTTTTATCTCTAATAATTATTTGATGATTTCCTGAAGGTACATTTGTAAAAATATTGCTTTCTTGAAACAATCCGCCATCGATTTGATAGATATAGTTTTCTCCCAAACCACTTGGAATTACAGTAATAATTTGATTGTCATCAAAATCTTGAGATACTGTATATCCAGTAATAGCTATTGATGATGGTAATACTGAAACCGTTTTTATAGTTGAAACACAACCTTTTGTTGGATCAGCGTCAGTAACTGTAAGAGTATAATCTCCCAGAACATTAGTTGAATACAATGGATTTGAATTTCCTACAACAACTCCATTCTCATCTTTCCATTCATAGATATAGTTACCATATAAGCCCGCATCAAGAGTAACATAAGAAATAGGTAAACCTGTAATATTGTTCATGCATAAAAATTGGTCTTCAGGCATAGGTTCTGGCAACTTATTTATAACAAAATCAATCTTAACTGGAACACTACTACATGTTTGGAAGTTAGAGTTTCTAACTACAGCATAAAGTGTAGGGTTATTCGATAATGATTCGGTAATTGGGTTCAGATTAGCAAGCGCATCACTTTCACTATTATGATATGTTACACTAAATTCACTACTAGTTTGAGTTCCTAATATTGTTGCACTATATTGTGTCAAATCTATATTTAGAACACCATCATTAGTAGTGTCTGTATCACAATATGTTCGATCTATTACAGATGGATTTGCATCATATAATGGTATTGATGTAGAAGTTGGAATAGGATTAACAGTTACTTGAAAACTATTTTCTAAAAACTGACATTCACCTGCTGGATAACCTGTCGCACCATAAATATATATAGTCTTTGTAATCAAGGCTGTTGTATTATTTGTAATGGTATTAGAAGCCAATGGCGAAACTCCACCTGATAATTCATAATAAGCTCCCGATGTTAATGTTGGTAATGTTAAAGTTCCACAATCTGATAAATTAGTTCCAGTATCAATTTTGAATATAAAAACATCAAAAAACTCTTCATCATAACATTTAAAAGTTGAGTTTGGAAGAATCGAATTATTTTCTTCATAAATGTAAATTCTTTGGCTTTCAGAAATAGTTCCAGTTAATTCAGTAAAAACTGTACCTCCAGCTAAATGACTTTCTTTATAATATTTTTGACCAGCAGGAAGTGTTGGTAATACATAATCACTTCCACAAAGGTATACATCACCCGGTTTGGTTATATTAGGTTGTCTGTATAAAATAATCCTAATTGGTTTGTTTATTGGACATGTTTCTCTTATACCATCTAGTGTGGAATTGTATATATAAATAGTGTGATCGTAATAGGGTTGAGTTGGGTCTGGCATAGCCCAAACAGAAGGATCAGGAATAACAATACCAGAAGGTGGAGTAGAAGAGATATTGTTAGGATCAGTTGGATCCCAATAACTTCTATGGTATCTTGAACCAGGCACAACCAAATCGGGTAGGTTAAAAGTTGAACATGATTCTTCAATTGGATTTACAGGGTCATCAGCAACAGTAGTCGAAGAAGTAATTCTAATAGATCTTTCATTCTCACATCCTGTTGTGGTGTCTATATTATATATATACAGTGTAACAGGAAAAGGCCCGTTGATAACTCTCAACTCAGGAGTATTTAGTAATTGTCCTGTTCCACCTACACCAGTAAAATAGTTACCATCTGTTAGCGGAGGAAGAGTGTATGATGTTATATTGCATAAATCAATCAAAGTATTTACAGATAAATCGATTGGAGGTATAGGATTGATAACAAAATCATACTTCACCTCAAAATCGCATAATGGAACTGAACCTGGAGTAAAATTATAAACATAAATTGTTTGATTTGAGTTTACAACATAACCAGCTGGAATTTCAGTTCCACCAGTTCCCCCATTTAAATGTGACTCAGTATAGTATTTTCCATTTGTTAATAAAGGTAATGTAAAATCCCCACAATTTGGAGTGGCAAAACCTGGAATTGGATCAACTGGAGGATGTGTCACAGTTATAGTAAAGGATGTTTCATTTTGACCAGTTGCACATGTTTCACCAACAGGAGGTTCAACATATAAGTAAACTGTCATACTTTGCTCAACATTATACCCTACAGGATATTGAATTCCATTTCCACCAGGAAGCGAATAGTAATTACCAGCACTTGGTTGTGGTAAAACATAAGTACACTGGTTTATATTTGCTATCGGATCCAAACCTACTACAAC
>CAZLEU010000158.1:0-5309 GCA_964558625.1 uncultured Flavobacterium sp. | reverse complement strand
TGAGTGGGGGAATATTAGAAGCTTTTGGTAAATTATTTTATCGTGATTTGAAAGTTTTCTTATATCCAATGTTGGATGAAAATGGTGATTTGATCACTTCTCAAAATTTGAAAGTGCATCCGAGAATGAAAGAATTGTACAAGTTCTTTGCCTATAATGGAAAGGTTGTAGATATAGAAGTTTTTGATAAAGAAAACTTAAAAATCTTTTCAAGAGAAGTTTTAAAAATGATTTCTAATGGCGATACAGGTTGGGAAAAAATGTTACCCGAAGGAATATCAGAAATGATTAAGAAAGACCAGCTTTTTGGTTTTGACCCGAATAAAGTTTTAGAAAAAGCTTAAAAGCAAATTTAAAAAAGTATCGCTCTAAGGGCGATATTTTTTTTGCAATTAGCTGAAGTTACTGAATAGTTTTATTTGAAAATTTGAAAAAAAAATCAGTTTAAAAAATCAAACTTAGTAGATGATTTATATTCAAAATCAAATTAAATCACAGTTCCAATTTAGTGCATTGTTATACCATAATTGACCATTTGAAACTTGCAACGGACAATCAAAATTGTTGGTATAAAGTGAACCAGTTCCTAAACCTTGCGGCATTGGATTTTGCTTTAAAAATGTCCATTGTGAAATTGCATTTAGCCCAACATTTGATTCTAATGCAGAAGTAATCCACCAACCAATTTTGTGTTTTTCTGCTAATGAAATCCATTCGTTTGCACCTCGAAAACCACCTATAAAACTTGGCTTTAAAATGATGTATTGCGGCTTGATTTTGAGTAATAATTTTTCTTTTTCTTCAAAATTTACAACGCCAATAAGCTCTTCATCTAAAGCTATTGGAATTGGGGTAATCTTACATAATTCTGACATCCTGTCATGTTGATTTTTTGCTATAGGTTGCTCTATGCTATGAATCTCTAAACCAGATAATTGATTTAATTTATCGAAAGCATCACTTGAATCAAAAGCGCCATTTGCATCAACACGTATTTCTATTGTATTGACATCAAAATTTTGACGAATATAATATACTAAATCGAGTTCTTTTTGAAAATTTATGGCGCCAATTTTTAGTTTTATGCAGTTGAATCCTTGCGCTAGTTTTTCTTCTATTTGAGCTTTCATAAAAGCTTCGTCACCCATCCAAACCAAACCGTTTATCGGAATGCTTTTTTGATGCTCAGTGAACGCAGAAGGAAATAACAAAAATGGAGTTGATGAAGCCAACGATAGAAATGCCATTTCGACTCCAAATTGAATTGAAGGGAAGTCTAAAAGTGCTTCCCATAGTTGGTCTTTTCCTAAGTGAATATTAGCACAAGTCCATTGCAATTTTTCTTCATAATCGGGTCGATCATCATGACTCAAACCACGCAAAATACCGCACTCGCCTATTCCCTTTTTTTGACCATCTTCGAGTAGTAAAAACCAAGTTTCCTTGGTAGTTAAAATACCGCGAGAAGTGCCCGAAGGATTCTTGAAATTGAGAATGTATTTTTGGTAGGTTGCTTTCATTTATACCTTTTATTTTTCCAAAACGTCAAGAGTCTTATCTAAATCACTTGATTGAATTCCTGTTTTTTTGAATTCTTGAATGTCAGTTTTGGCTTGTGCTTTCCAACTGGTTTTGGCTGTTATGTTTTGCGATTGGTATTTTTTGTGCAAGGTTTTGGCTTTACCAAATTGGTTGGTAAGCATATAATAATGCGCCAGATTTAATTGCAAACGCAATTCGGAATCATCAAGTTCAATTCCTTTATTGATGGCTTTTAAAGCTTTATCGTATTGTTTGGAATACAAATAGTAAGTTGCTAGCGAATTGTAGTCTAAAATGCTTGCATTACCGTTATCAATTATACCAATGTTTAGCAAGTCGATGGCATCATTGTATTTTTTGTTTTTGAAATGTGTTGCTGCGTCTTTTCTTATGCCGTTTAAGATGGTTTTGTTATTAGGCTTTTCTGTTAGGCATGCGTTACCAAAATCTTTGAAATCTTTTGATTTTTCGATAGCTAGCATGTCTTGAAATTCTTTATATGTATTTTCTTTTTCAAATTTGTCTAAAACACAAAGACAAAAATCGTCTGAGTTAACCATTAGTTGTGCAAAATCGGATGATTTACACAAATCGATTACTGTTTTTTTATTTTCTTTTGACCAGCCTCTACTTAGTTTCGTATCAACCCATGGCACAACTTCTAAAACAATTTTTTGGTTCATAATCCAGTTTTTGCTTTCAAAAGCAAACCAAAGTGCTTCGGAATTAGCATTGAAACAAGTTGTTTTTCCTATTGAAATTCGTTTAGCATCTTTGTTTACAGGATTGTTTTGATACAAACAGGCTCTTGTAGTTTCGCCAGAACCTACATAATCTGAGCTCGCTTTTTCTGATGAGAATATAGCATATTTGCATTTATCATCACCCGAAACCTTTGAAAGCAAAAAGACTGCTCCAGCCGAACCTTGACTAATGCCGCTTGGATCAGGAATAGATTTCAATACTGAAACCAAACTGGAAGCCATTTCTTGATTTTCGCTTAAAAGTGTGATTCGGTAGACAATTTCGGTAGTTCCTAGTGGTAAATCTTCGGTTTTTACGACGATTCTATCTCTTGCTGAAACGACTATTTCTTTGGTGGTTGCTCTGTCTTTGTCCCAAAAGCCGCTTTTGGATTGTGCTGAAACAGAGAAAGTGTTCAATAAAAAAAGAAGTGCGAATACTATAGTAGGTTTGTTCATGTAATATTGTTTTTTTAAATCATTTAGAAAGTTAAGTTAATTAAGCTTCTATTTTTAAGATTAATCGTGATTTACAATCGATTACCCTAGCCCAGATAGTAGTGGAAATCCTTTGTCGTTGGGCTGTATTTTTTTCTTGGCTTACTACAGCGACCAACAGAAGCTCGTTGTAAAGCTTAGAAAAAAACAGTCGAACGACAAAGATTGCAACGAATAGCTGGATTGGCTACAAATAAATACTTTCGCCAATTTTGAGCAACATCAAATCTTTTCCGGCATCAAAGAATTTCTTGATAGCGGTGTCGTGATTGATTTCGATATAACCGAATGTATCAAAATGTACGCCAAGAATTTTGTCGCACTCAACAAAGTCGGATGCGAGAATGGCATCGTCGATATCCATAGTGAAATTGTCTCCTATTGGAAGGATTGCCAAGTCGAGTTTGGTGCGCATTGGGATAAGTTTCATATCCATAGTAAGTGCTGTATCGCCAGCGATATAGATGTTTTTGTGTTCGCTTTCGATTACAAAACCGCAAGGATTGCCACCATAAGAACCATCGGGGAATGAACTTGAATGAATAGCGTTTACCATTTTTACTTTGCCGAAATCGAATTTCCAGCTTCCGCCGTGATTCATAGGATGGTATTGCAAGCCTTTGTTGCCAAAATGTGTTGCTACTTCGTAGTTTGAAACGATTACGGCATTGGTTCGATTGGCAATAACCTCAACATCAAGAATGTGGTCTTGGTGTGCGTGCGTGAGTAAAATATAATCTGCTGCCAATGAATTGATATCGATATGACTAGCTTTTGGATTAGCGGAAATAAATGGATCGACCAAAATGGCTTTTCCGCCGACTTCGATTGCTAAACTTGCGTGTCCGTAGAATGTTATTTTCATTTTATGTTGGATTTTTGGTGATTGATGTTTGGATGTTTTTCCAACAACCTACATTTTACTCTAAAATATTTTCAATTACATACAATGCTATATCAGAAAATAGGAAAATTAATCCCATAGAAAGTACTACACAGATAAAGAATGTTGAAAGTGCTAGTTTTTTTAATTCAGGATCTAAAAGTTTTGGTTCTTTGTTATTGTATACTCTTCTAAGATGTGCAAGAAGTGGGTAATAAAACGGCAAGAAAAAATATTGATCAAAATTGAAAACTCCATCTCGCATATCGTTAATATAAGCAAAAACAACTAGCAAAATCATTGCAGAACAGATAAGGAAATAATGGTATTTTTTTGCCCAAGCACCACCAAATTTAACTACCAATGTATTTTTGTTCGATTTTGCATCAGAAACTTGATCACGCATATTATTGAGATTTAATACACCTACACTTAAAAATCCGACTGCTGTTGCTGGTAAAAACAATAACCAATCGACTTCTTTGGTGAACATAAAATAGATTCCGAATGTGCTTACGAGTCCGAAGAAAACGAAAACAAAAACGTCTCCCAAACCTCTGTAGCCATATGGATTTTTACCAACTGTATAACGAATTGCGGAAGCGATTGCTAATATTCCGAGTACAAAGAAAATAATAGAGTAAAGAAAATATTTTCCTTTGAAAGAGGCATAAATAAGAAGCATTGCCGAAACTAATGTTAAAAATGCAGTTACAAAAATAGCATAACGCATAGTTCCAGGAGAAATTGTTCCGCTTTGAATAGCTCGTTTTGGCCCTACTCTATCTTCATTATCGGTTCCGTTTACACCATCACCATAATCATTGGCAAAATTGGAAAGAATTTGTAAACCCAATGTAGTGGAAAGTGCTAAAATGACAATTTTCCAATTGAAATGACCTTGTGACATGGCATAAAAACATCCTACCAATATTCCGGAAACGGATAATGGTAAGGTTCTAACTCGGGCGGCTTCTATCCAGTGTTTCATAAAAAAAGTTTATAAGTTTAAATGTTTATGAGTTTAAAAGTTTAAGGTTTGATTGCTGAAAATTGAAACCTTTAAACTGCTAACTCATTTACGGTAACCATTTTTTTTCAAAATCGGGTTTTCTTTTTTCTAAAAAGGCATTTCTTCCTTCTTTGGCTTCGTCTGTCATGTAGGCTAATCTTGTGGCTTCACCTGCAAAAACTTGTTGTCCCACCATTCCATCATCGGTCAAGTTCATAGCGAATTTAAGCATTTTTATAGATGTTGGTGATTTTGCCAAAATTTCTTGTGCCCATTCGTAGGCAGTTACTTCTAATTCATCATGCGGAATTACAGCGTTTACCATTCCCATATCAAAAGCTTCTTGTGCTGAATAATTTCTACCTAAAAAGAAAATTTCTCTGGCTTTTTTTTGTCCAACCATTTTAGCCAAATAAGCTGAGCCATAACCGCCATCAAAACTGGTTACATCAGCATCGGTTTGTTTGAAAATAGCGTGTTCCTTACTTGCTAATGTCAAATCACAAACTACGTGCAAGCTATGTCCACCACCAACTGCCCACCCTGGTACAACTGCAATTACTGCTTTTGGCATAAAACGAATTAGTCGCTGTACATCTAAAATATTTAATCTATGATAACCATCTTCACC
>CAZLEU010000157.1:0-5390 GCA_964558625.1 uncultured Flavobacterium sp. | reverse complement strand
TTTTGATAGGACTTCGCTCAATTTTAAAACATTTTAAGGAGTTGAATTAGATACCTGTAACACTTTTCCATTATAAAATCTATTTCCTGTTAGGGCAAAATTGAAAATATAATCAGCCATTTCTTTTGGAGAAAGAGGGGCTTCGTAACCAGGAAATGCTTCCTGTAACATTTCGGTGTTTACGGCTCCAAGTGCTAAAACATTGAAAGCTATTTCTTGTTGCTTATATTCTTCGGCCAATAGTTCAGAAAGTGTAATTACTGCCCCTTTGCTAGAACTGTAGGCAGCTAATCCAGGGAATTTCATACTCCCTTGAATACCTCCCATGGAACTTATGGAAACAATGTGACTTCCTTTTTGCATATAAGGTAAGCTAGTTCTAATTAAATTGGCTACTCCAAAAACGTTTACTTTGTAGACTCTTTCAAAGTCTGATTGTGTCAATTGTGAAAATGGTTTATTGACTAAACAACCTGCATTATTGACTAAAATATCTACTTTTTTCCATGTAGAGGCTATAAATTTATCAATGATATGCATTTCGTCTTCTACAGCAACATCTATTGAAAGACAAGTAATATTTGGATTTTCAATTAACTCTTGTGGGGTTTTTCTAGAAACTGCTAAGACTTGATGCCCTTCATTTGCAAATTGTAATGCCAGTTCATAGCCAATACCTCGGGATGTTCCTGTTATAATTATGTTCTTCATTTGTTACTTTACTTGATGGTAAAGATAAAAAACTTATTTAGAATACTTTTTATAAAACTTAATTCCTTGCATTAATCCTAAACCGATGAATACTAAAGGAATTATTACTTTGATTAGGTATTTTGCTAAAAAATCGGTTTGACTGGTTACATAATCTAGGGATAAAATCAAAACTAGCATTCCAAAAAAGGTTCCAAAAATGGTTCCAAAAACGTAAAAATACTTTCTCGACTTAGAAACTTCTATGTAGTTTGCATTTAACAAATATAGATTCCAAGTCGTCCAAAACGGAATTTGAATAAAGTTCAAACAACTCAACATTACTCCAACAACAAATGGAGCATAATCTACATACTTTTCTATAACTGTTGGGGATGTTGCTTCTTTTGATGCACTTGAAAAAAAAACATAAGCCAAGAAAAACATAAAAGCAATTGAAAAACCTTCGATAAATTTTATCAATTTTTTATTTGAAATCAGCTTATTTGCGAATAATAATGTGAAATAAATTACAAAAAACTCAATTGAAATCACTCCTAGTAAATAGAAAATAGTTTGGTATAATCCAAAACTTTTGTAGACTTCGTATCCCACAATATTCAAATAACCAAGGGGAATTGAACCAACAAAACTAATTAGAAATCCGACGAATATGTTCTTTAGAATTTGCATTAAAAATTAACAATTTTACTACTTTGTTCTAAATGCAAATTATATTGACGCATTCCTTCTTTGTGACTTAAATATGGAAAACCTCTTTTGTGATTTTGCACACTTATTTTGTACATATAAGTGATATGTCTCGCTAATTCTTTCCAAGCAAAAAAGATAGAATGCTTTGGATCGTAAATATGTGTTGGTTCACTTGCAGCGCCATTTACTTCTACAACTGCAAAATTTTTTCCTTGTTCTAAATCTGACCATGAATCGTACATAATATCCAATCTTCCAAAATAAAATTCGGGAATTTCTTGGCACAGAGCATCAATGGTCTCGTTCAATTTATTGGTGATTAAATTACTTACATCTATAAATTTTGCTCCTCTAGCATGATTTCCATAGGGTACAAGGTTTAAGATTTTATCCTTTTCTAAAACTTCTTTGAATCGAGCTCCATACTCTCTTTTTATGTTATTAATCTGTAATTCATAACGCGGATTTTCTTTGATTAATTGTTCAATTGTTGCTTTGCCATCACCTCTAACTATGACATATTCTTTGGCAACAATTCCGGTTACTTTTCCTTTTTGTTCATTTGGGTAACGAACATAAAAAATACCAACCTCTTTACTGTAAGGAATTAAATCTTGAATTAGATAATCAAAATTTGCATTGGAATTATATACTTTTAATTCATCCAAATTATGAATTTTCTTTACTGCCGATCCTCTCAAACCTATATCTGGCTTGGCAATAAATGGATACTGGATAGCTGCATTTTGAATGATCGGAATTACATTTTGAAAATCATTGTTTTCATGGATTATAACTGTTTTGGGATAATACTTTTGGGGAATTAAATCGTAAATTTCTTTTTTACTTTCTGCCATAAAACCTCCATTTTTTATTTTTGGGTTAGATGTATTAAAAAAGAAGATTGTACGCGATTTTAAAGCGTAAAATGCCCACAAAAAATAAATAGGAATATAAACAATTTGAAATGGCCAATATTCCCAACGGAAAAGTTTATGAAAAAAAAGTTTCAACTTATTTTATAGTAATTAACTTGATGAATTCTTTCTGATTTTGTAAATCAAAATACGAAAGTACAACTTTATTTTCTTGAATCACAGTTTGTGTTATACTCAACGTTTTTAATTCATCGTTTCTATTAATAACTAGTCCATTTTCGGAATCTTCTTGTTTGGTATAGCGATGAAATTGGAATAATTTTTCGGGAGAAATTTCATTTGTAGTCACATATTGATAAAATAAATTTGCTCTGTATTCCCTTATCTCTTTTGGATATAAAGTAGATGACGACCAAATATGTTTTTGATTTATATCTAAATCTAAAGTCGTTTTTTTAATTTCATCCCATCGCAATTGATAGAGTTTTTTATTCTGAAACAATACAATAGTAAAAGGTTCAATATCTAGTAAGCTTATGGATTTCCATTCCTCAATTGGAGAGTTTGAACTTATTAAGTCGAGAACAATTAATCCGCGACTTTTTCTGTAAGAAGATTTGAGTTGGTGTTTCTCTTCTGCGCCATTTAGCAAAACCAAAACGGTTCCATTTTCGGAAACAGCATACCAAGTACCACCCGCTTTTTGATCTTTTGGAAAATAGATGTTCTTCTTGTTTATAGAGTATTTTTGCGGTTCAATTGCACTTGGGCGTGCTACTTTTTCATCACGATTATGAGTAAAAATTACCTTTTCGTCAGAAAAAACAAAACTTACTGTGCACATTGTTTTCTGTATTCGATAGTGGAACGAGCTACACCAAAATTTTCATCAATTGTTAGGGCATCATTTTGCAAAACTGCCACTTTTATTAATGCCTGATGATGAATACAATGTTCTAAATTATATAATAATTCGCGGTTGTAGTTACTCTCTGTTTCAAGGATTTCTCCATCTATCATTTGCTGTAAAAATAATTTTTTATTAGGTTTTTCAAGATTACTACTTATAGATTCAATTGCCTTTTTGGCCGTTTCTGTACAGGTTTGAATAGCATAATCTCTTTTTCTGCTATCATAATTTATAACGCCACTTTCATATTGGTTTTCTAAACATTGGAAAAGTTCTATAATATGACGTGTATGCTCACCAATAGTTGCATTACTCAATCCATGACATGGACAGGAAAAATCATCGTTTGTTAATTGAGATAACAAATCTGAAAGTTCTTTAAGTGTTTTTTGAATAGATGGGACAAGCATAAGAACAAATAATATTTTTTTAAAATACGATGTAACTATATAATTTGGTTTTTAAATTTATATCAAATTTTAAATTTCAACAAATCAGAAATTTTATTTTTTTGATTATAAATCAACACTAAGCAACAAAGAAACGTAATAATTGCCAAAATAAAAAGTGTACTACCATCGTTTTTTACTTCTATCCCTAAAATAAAAATATGTGAAAGTATTGCGCCAGCCATTGTACCTAGTCCTATTAATGCTCCAAGTAGTGTTGTACGAGGAATTAGGATTAAAATGGAAGCAATTAATTCGATTATACCTGAACCTATTCTACCAACTGGTTCAACACCTAAAGTTGAAAATATATATATACTTTCTTCTGCACCTGAAAATTTAAAATATAATGTTTGAACAAGGATTATAACGGCAACTAGCTTAACAATCCAGATAAAAATTGTGTTTTTCATTTTGTAAAATTTAATTGATTCTTTTTTTCCAATTGGTATCCGCCTTCTTTTTTAGATTTGTTTCATTTTTATTCCAACTCTTTAGTGTGTTATTGAAATAAGCATTATAAAAGAGATATAATTTACCTTCAATTATTTTGAAAGTTTCGGGATTGATTTCTACTTTTTCGTTGTTTTCACCCATTGCATAAGCACACCAACCACCATATTGTGGCTCATAAGTCGTAGGGTTCTTTAGAAATAAATCTTTATTCGCTTGTGATGAAAAGTAATAGACGACCCCTTCGTAAGACGATGAAAGTGAACTCTTTCCTTTAACTGCTTTTTTCTGAGCAAAATAAGCAACTGGATCATACCCTTGAATGGCAACCTTATTTTCTAAATTGAATTCCTTGGCTCTTTTAGCAGAAGTTTGAGCTAAAGTTGCTATTGAAAATAATGCAACAACGACTAATAAAAATGTTTTTTTCATGATTTTATAACTATATTAATATTAATGTTTAAGTCAAAGATATGGTGATTCTAAAAGTCATTGTGTCAGTTAGCTTACATTTGACATCAATTAAAATGAAATTTTATAATTTAATCCAGCAACAAAACTTCTTGTCAGTCCATCAGGTCTAATTTCTCTTACCAAAAATGGTGTAGCTAGAGAAAATTCAATTGAATTTGTTTTATTAAAATTGTAGGACGAAATTAAATTTACGTTAATAGTTAATCCATCTGAACCTTTAATATTCTCTCTAACACTAAATAAATTTTCAAAACTATCTTCTCCTAAATGATATATTAATAATACATTTGGTTTAAATACAAATTTTTCATTTTTAGTTTTTAAAGTGTATGTTGTCCTAATTAAAGCATCTGATTTTCTTTTAAATAAATTTGTAGTCGGAAAATCATTGGTTCCAGAAAACTCTTTAAAGTAAGAATTCTTATTATTATTGAAAACTGGTATCTGAAAAACTGCATTAAAACCCCAATTTTTATAGTTAAGATTAGTTCCTAAAAACAAATCAAAAGTTCCTAAACTAGCTTGATAATCTAATGGTAATGAATACTCATTAATTTTAAGATTTGATGTTGTAAAAGGAAACTTCCATCCT
The DNA here is from genome assembly GCA_964558625.1 of uncultured Flavobacterium sp. Classification (GTDB taxonomy): domain Bacteria; phylum Bacteroidota; class Bacteroidia; order Flavobacteriales; family Flavobacteriaceae; genus Flavobacterium. The sequence continues at coordinate 230 of CAZLEU010000157.1, read as the reverse complement.
CCGACAAAACTCCATTGTTTATTATCTTTTTCTTTAAAGGCATAATTCCCAATTAGAAATGCATCACCAAAACTAGCTCTTGTTCCAAAACTACCTTTTGCGGATGAAAATGTAATTCTTGTGGTTAATGAAAATTTATCGGAAAACTTTCTTGTGTAAGCAACAAAAGGAGAAATATAAGTTACATCTGCTTCTCCAACACCGAAAACTGTTGCTATTTCCAAATTATT
>CAZLEU010000156.1:0-5471 GCA_964558625.1 uncultured Flavobacterium sp. | reverse complement strand
AACCACCATTACAAGATACATTCGTTTGTGATGTTGTTGCTGTTAAAGATGTTGGTTGGGTTATAGTAACACTTTTAGTAATTGAATTATTTACTGCATCAGTAATTGTACACGTATAAGTTGCGGCGGCTAAACCAGTTGCCGTTGCAGCTGTTCCTCCACTTGGTGACCATGAATAAGTGTATGGAGCTGTCCCACCTGAAGGAGTAACTGATGCTGTTCCATTTGAACCTCCATTACAAGACACATTCGTTTGCGATGTTGTTGCCGTAATATTTGGAACTGATGTCCACGTAAAAGCATCAAGTGATACATAAACAAAGTTCCCTCCTGTACTAATTACTATTTGATCAATTGTTGTATTAGCGTTATTTTGACCTCCAAAACTACTTAAGTTTATTAGACTAAACCCATTAGCTACACTTGTAAGGGTATTGAATCCAGAACTTGCAGTAGCAGTATATTGAACAGCTCCTCCTAGTTTCCCAACAATAGTTAACGATCCCGAAACATTAACATTAGCGGCATTATTTCCTAAATAAAGCCACATACTATTTAATTTAAATGGTGTAGCCCCTGATGAAGATACTGTAAATTGTGCATTTAAACCTAAAAACGCGTAGCCATCGTTGTCAATAAATTTATTATCTGCACCTGTTCCACTCCACCCTAATGTTGGATAATTTCCTTGAATAGCGAAAGGCCCTGCTGATTGCGATGAAATATTGAAAATTTGTCCATTGTCGGTAAAAAAAGTAGCACCGTTTGGTTCTGTTTCAAATGTTTCAGTACTAGTTACCTGAGCATTTATTTTGAAAGTACTCAAGACTAAATACAGTGTTAGAAAAAATAATTTTTTAGTCATAATCTTTGCTGTTTTAAATTATCGTTTTAAAAGCAATTAATTACTTTTACGGTCTTGAAGGATATAGACCTTGTACACAAATAATATAACTCAATCCCAAATAAGGCTGCATATTATTGTGTGGCTGACCTCCACCTACTGCGTTTATAGTTGCAGGGTTAATGATAGTGTTAGGAGCTTGATTGCTAAAACCTAAAGTAGGTACAAAAGCTCTTCCATTCATTGCTCCAGGAGTGGCTATTGCTAAATTATTCGCACCGACAGAATCTGTAGCGTTTCCATTATTAACAACTAAACTATGATTATGTTGTGGCATTTCGTTACTAACAAGAGTATGATTAATTTCACCACCTACTTGACCCAAATTAGTTGTATCATTAAGCGAAGGACTAGCTCCCATACCTCCGCCAACGGGTATTCTACTTCTTAAATCAGGCAGTGCAAATGTTGCAACACCATCACCTCCATAAGTTGTCCCTAAAAGGGAATAAAGAGCAGTATAAGCGCTTATTGATAATATTTGACCATTACAATACATATAATTTTGAGGTGCAAAATTACCTGCAAACAATTTGATTATTCCCATGTATTCATCCATGATTTCTTAGTTTTAGAGATTATTTATACTTTTATTTTTGTACTTCAAAAGTATTCCACAATAAAACGTAGAAATAAAAAAATGTCATAAAATGGTCTTTTTATGTCATGAAAGAAGAAATGACCTTTAAATTTCTTAATCTACATTAAGTACATACTGTTTTTTATCGATGTAAATTTGTATCATAATAATTAATACATTTATACATTATGAAAAATATAGTTTTACACAAAGCTGATTCAAGAGGCCACGCCAATCATGGTTGGCTTAATGCTTATCATAGTTTTAGTTTTGCCAGTTGGTACAATCCCGATAGAATTCAGTTTGGAATGTTGCGTGTTTTAAATGACGATACTGTTGCCGCTGGTATGGGATTTGGAATGCACCCACATGATAATATGGAAATTATCACAATTCCGTTAGAAGGTGATTTGGCTCACAAAGACAGTATGGGAAATGCTGCAACAATAAAAACCGGTGATGTTCAGGTGATGAGTGCTGGAACAGGAATTCAACACAGCGAATTCAATCCAAATCATGACCAACACACCAAGTTGTTTCAAATTTGGTTATTTCCTAAATATAGAAATGTGGAACCTCGTTACCAACAAATCACTTTGGATGTAGTCAAACAAAAAAATGATTTCGCACAAATCCTTTCTCCAAATGCCGATGATGAAGGTGTATGGATTTATCAAGACGCTTGGTTTTATTTGAGTGATTTTGATGCCACTTTTTCTAAAAAATTGAATTTAAAAAAAGAAGGAAATGGTTTTTACATTATGAACATTGAAGGTGAAATCGAAGTAAACGGAGAAAAACTAAAAAAAAGAGATGCACTTGGTATTTGGGAAACCAATGAAATTGAAATCAAAGCTAATATTAATTCGAAGTTTTTGGTAATGGAAATTCCTATGGAACAGTAACTACTTTATCATTTTGAACAAAGAAAGAAATCTCATTAAGTTTGCTTTATATAATGTGATTTCTTACTTTGTACAAAATAACAAAACACAATAAATGGAAACAGAAGTAAAACTAAAAATCAATGATAAAAACGGTGCTTTTTACATTGATGTTAACGGAAAACACGAAGCAATGATGACGTTTGTTTTTGCAGGTGTAGACAAAATTATCATTGATCATACCGAAGTAAATCCTGGAAATGAAGGTAAAGGTTTTGGAAAAAAAATGGTTGTAAAAGCAGTTGAATTTGCTAGAGAAAAAGGAATTAAAATCATTCCACTTTGCCCATTTGCCAAAAGTGTTTTTGATAAAACTCCAGAATTTAGAGACGTTTTATAATTTAAAAAATCGATTATGGACTCAAAAGATTTGACCAAAGAATATACCAATGGTGAAGTTACCATTGTATGGAAAAACGCCCTGTGCAAACACGCAGCCGAATGCGTCAAAAACAACCCTGATGTGTTTAAGCCAAAAGAAAAACCTTGGATTCACGCTGAAAATTCTACCTCTGAAAAGATTATTGAAACCGTTAAAAAATGCCCATCGGGTGCATTAACATATTATATAAACGAAAAATAGAATGGTTCAATTTACAACAGTAGTAAACGTTTCATTGGAGAACGTTTGGGCACATTTAAATTATAAAATAGAATATCCTCAACATTTTGTTCCTGGCGTTAGCAATGTCATTATCTCTGAAAGGAATAGTGATTTTGTTTTAAGAGAAATGATGGTAACTACATCAGAAAACACAACTATCCTAAAGGAGAAAATAACTTTTGTTCCCTACAAAGTTCGGTTTTTGTTATTGGAGCATCCCTCTATGGAAGGCTATGTAGATAATGATATTAAATTCATTTCTGAGACAGAAACCGAAATGACCTTCACAATCAATTGGTTTGACAAAGCCACTCAAACTGAAATCAACAATCAAGAGTTAGTAAAAGACGCTGTACTAAAAACAAAAAAATTTATAGAAGAAAACAATGAAACAACCCCCTAGATGGAAGTTTGCCGTAATGGTTTGGATAGCCATTTACCCAACAATTACGATAGTAAACTTTTTAATTGGAGATTACATCAAAACATTACCCTTGCCTATAAAAACATTAATCATGACAGGCATTTTGGTCCCGCTTATGGTTTTTGTTTTACTTCCGTTTCTAGGTAAAATATTAGGTAATTGGTTAAAAAAATAAATTTATGAAAAAAATTATCGCTTTTGGAGCATCATCAAGTAGAACTTCGATCAACAAACAGTTGGCAACATATGTAGCTCATCTCTTTCAGAATACTTCGATAGAAGTTTTAGATTTAAATGATTATGAAATGCCTCTTTTTTCAGTAGACAGAGAAACCGAAACAGGAATACCGCAAAAAGCCAAAGATTTCTATACAAAATTGGGAACGGCTGACTTAATCGTAATTTCTTTTGCTGAACATAATGGTGCATATTCGGCTGCATTTAAAAATATTTTTGATTGGGTATCTCGAATCAATGCTAAGACTTTTCAGGACAAACCAATGTTTCTACTCGCAACTTCTCCAGGTGCTCGCGGTGGAGCTTCTGTTTTGGAAATTGCAAAGAGTCGGTTCCCATTTCAAGGAGGCACCATAAAAGGAAGTTTTTCTTTGCCAAGTTTTTATGAAAATTTTGACGCTATAAATGGCATCATCAATCAAGATTTAAAAAACCAATTATTAGGAATTGTAAACACAATCGAATTATAATAAAAATGTTATTTTTGCTTTTCAAGAAATAACTTGAAACATTAAACTTGAAACAAATTTTATGAAAGCATACGTATTTCCAGGCCAAGGCGCGCAGTTCACAGGAATGGGCAAAGACTTATATGAAAATTCTGCATTAGCAAAAGAATTATTTGAAAAAGCTAATGAGATTCTAGGCTTTAGAATCACAGATATCATGTTTGAAGGAACAGCAGAAGAATTAAAAGAAACCAAAGTGACACAGCCTGCTGTATTCTTACATTCGGTAATTCTAGCCAAAACACTAGAAGATTTCAGACCAGAAATGGTAGCTGGTCATTCGTTAGGTGAATTTTCGGCGTTAGTTGCAAATGGAGCTTTGAGTTTTGAAGATGGTTTAAAATTGGTTTCACAAAGAGCTATGGCTATGCAAAAAGCGTGTGAAATTACACCATCCACAATGGCAGCTGTTTTGAATTTGGATGATAAAATAGTAGAAGACATTTGTGCTTCTATTGATGGTATTGTCGTGGCTGCCAATTATAACTGCCCAGGGCAATTGGTTATTTCTGGAGAATACAAAGCGGTAGAATTGGCTTGCGAAAAAATGAAAGAAGCTGGTGCAAAACGTGCTTTAATTTTACCTGTTGGAGGTGCTTTTCACTCACCAATGATGGAACCAGCAAGAGAAGAATTAGCAGCAGCAATTGAAGCAACAACTTTTTCAACTCCAATTTGTCCAGTATACCAAAATGTTACTGCCAGTGCAGTATCTGATGCCGATGAGATTAAGAAAAATCTAATTATTCAATTGACTGCGCCAGTAAAATGGACACAGTCGGTACAACAAATGATTAAAGATGGAGCGACAAGTTTTACAGAAGTCGGTCCTGGAAAAGTATTAGTAGGATTGGTCTCTAAAATTGATAGAGAAGTTGAAACTATTTCGGCATAATCATACCTCCTTTTTAAATAAAAATATATTCTTCACAAACAATTGTTTATGAGGAATTTTTATATATTTACAACTTGCATTTGAAAATAGCACAAAACAATATTAGAAAATGAAAAAAATAATCTTATCATTACTATTCGCAACACTTTTAATTTCTTGTAAAGAAGAAACGACCGAAAAAGTAAAAGAGGCGACAAAAGCTGTGAGTGCCGACTTAAAACAAGCTGCTGATTCAGCTAAAGTAAAAGCAAAAAAAGTTTTAGACTCAACAAAAGTTGGTGAAAAAGCCAAAGTAATAATTGCTAAAGGAGCCGAAAAAGTAGAAGAAGGTGCAAAAAAAATAAAAGAATCTGTTAAAAAATAAAGTTTGGCAT
>CAZLEU010000155.1:0-5473 GCA_964558625.1 uncultured Flavobacterium sp. | reverse complement strand
AGCTAGTGAAACACCAACAAATCCGATCCCTAAATCTGGAATTCCTGCTGCAAAAACGGCACTACCACAACCGCCAAGAACTAACCAATACGTTCCAAAAAATTCTGCAAAAAGTTTTTTCATAATTAAATTTATTTAGTTATTTAATTACGAATTTAATACTTTTTTATGATTATTTTAAGAAAAGTAGAATTATTTATCCCGCTTATTTTGAAGAATAATTTTTAGCTAAGTAAAAAATATTAACAGAAAGTATAAATGCGTTTGTTATAATCACTGGCCAAGAAGTAGCGAGCATAAAACCATATACAATAAATAAAATAGCTCCTATGGAGTTTATTAATCGCAAGGTGTTGATGTTTTTCATTAAAAAAGAAACCATTAAAACTGCCGAAGCCACATAACCTATCAATTCTGTTGTATTCATATCAAAACTTATTTTTTTATTTTAGGTTGCGAAGATAGTCGTTTGCTAAAGAGTATAAAAATTTAATTCAACACAAAAACTAAAGACCAAGTGTTTTAATAACTTTTTCACTCAAGAGTTTGTTTGCCAATACATTACTTTTATCCTTATTAAGAAACTTCCATGTATTGTTGGTAAATTGATCATAAATCCCAATCATGGTTGATCTTTTATGAATTGTAAAAGTATTAGCAGATTGATCAAAAGTAACTTTATCGGTTTCCATCGTACTTTTGAAAATAGAGATCATCATTTCAACATCTTCTATTTTCTCATCCATTATTAACTGCATTGACAAATTATGATTTACTAAACAAAAATATTGATTGTCAATTTTGAAAATTTCTCCAAAAGTGAATTCGGGTTGGATTGGCAAGAGCTTTACTTTTATTCCTTCATCACCTTTGAAAGTTGCTTTTAAAACTTCTTTCATTTGCGCTTTTGAAACTAAATCGAAAAGTTTAGGGTAGGTTACGTCAAGTATTGTATCATAATCCAAGACAACAGTTGCTTGATAAATTCTTTCAACTTCAGCCTTTAATGGCTCGATTGTCTGCGAATACATTTGCATTGAAATAAATACAACAATAAAACTTACGATTAATTTAGTTTTCATACTTACATAAAATAAAAATCCTCAACTGATAACCAATTGAGGATTTATTGATATTACAAAATTTATTTCTTTTCTTGAATTGTTGGTGGATATTGTTCTAAAATTTTGGACACAAATTCCTTAATTCTTTCATCTTTTTTAGCTGTATTTTTAGTAAGATAGCCAACACCTTCACCTTGCCAAATCATTTCTTTTTTTGCCGCATCAATTAAATCGATGTACAAAGTCCCTTCTGTGTTTCTAGAAACAGAAGTTTGCATTCCAAATCCAAAAGGATTCCAACCCCAGCCCCAGCCGTAACCCCAACCAGCATTGAACTGATTAACACTTACTTCTTCACGCTCTTTTGTAAATATATTGACCAATAAATCCGGTGATTCGCTTTTTACAAATCCTTTAGATATCATAACTTCATCAATTGAACGTAGAATTCTTTTTTTGTCTAAGTCTGAAATCTCTACTTTATCTATCCCGTTTTTATAATAAGCATAGGTTTTATATCTAGTAAAATCTACACTTTTATCGTAATCCGAAGCTACTCTAACTGAAGCACAAGATGCAAAAAGAAAGATAGCAAAAACCAAAGCTAATTTTTGAATTGATTTCATAGTATATTTTTTTTAGTTAAAAAGTCCCTCATCAACTACATTAGGGATTGTAACTTTCAACAAGGGTTGCGTTTCCATAGCTCTTTTTATAGCAAAAATTGCTCCTTCATTTCTAGCCCAACTTCTTCTTGAAATACCATTGTTTACATCCCAGAAAAGCATCGACTGTAAACGTCTCGACGCTTCTTTACTACCATCAAGAACCATACCAAAACCACCATTAATTACTTCTCCCCAACCTACTCCTCCACCATTGTGAATTGAAACCCATGTCGCCCCTCGAAAACTATCACCAATAACATTTTGGATAGCCATATCGGCTGTAAATCGGGATCCATCATAAATATTTGAAGTTTCTCTATAAGGTGAATCGGTGCCTGAAACATCATGATGGTCACGTCCCAAAATCACACAACCAATTTCTCCTCTTGCAATTGCTTGATTGAAAGCTTCTGCAATTTTAATTCTACCTTCAGCGTCGGCATAAAGGATTCTTGCTTGAGAACCAACAACTAGTTTGTTTTCTTGTGCTCCTTTTATCCATTGAATATTATCAGACATCTGTTGCTTGATTTCTTCTGGAGAATTTTTCATTATTTCTTCTAAAACATTACAAGCAATTTTGTCTGTTTTTTCTAAATCATCTGGATTCCCCGAAGCACAAACCCAACGAAATGGCCCAAAACCATAATCAAAACACATCGGCCCCATAATATCTTGGACATAACTTGGATATTTGAAATCTATATGATTATCTGCAAAAACATCTGCTCCAGCTCGAGAGGCTTCCAATAAAAATGCATTACCATAATCAAAGAAATAGGTTCCTTTTGCAGTATGCTTATTGATTGCTTCTGCATGACGTCGCAATGTTTTTTGAACTTCTTCTTTAAATTTATCTGGGTTATTAGCCATTAAATCATTTGATTCTTCAAAGGTATATCCAATTGGATAATAACCCCCAGCCCATGGATTGTGGAGCGAAGTTTGGTCTGAACCTAAATCGATGTGCAGATTTTCTTTATCAAAACGTTCCCAAACATCTACTACATTTCCTAGATAAGCAATAGAAACTACTTCTTCACTTTCAATTGCTTTTTTTACTCTTGGTACCAAATCGTCAATACTTTCAATGATTTCATTTATCCACCCTTGCGAATGGCGAATCTGTGTGATTTTTGGATTTACTTCGGCACAAACTGTCACACAACCAGCAATATTTCCCGCTTTTGGCTGTGCACCAGACATTCCACCAAGCCCAGAAGTAACGAACAAACCTCCTTTTGGAGTTTTTTTAATTTTCCTAAAACCATTTAGTACCGTAATGGTTGTACCATGAACAATTCCTTGGGGCCCAATGTACATATAACTTCCTGCTGTCATTTGCCCGTATTGTGAAACTCCTAGAGCATTCATTTTTTCCCAATCATCAGGTTTGGAATAATTTGGAATAACCATTCCATTGGTAACCACAACTCTTGGCGCCTCTTTATGTGATGGAAATAATCCCATTGGATGACCCGAATACATTACCAAAGTTTGTTCATCGGTCATTTCGGCAAGGTATTTCATCGTTAGTAAATACTGAGCCCAGTTTTGAAAAACAGCCCCATTTCCACCATAAGTAATCAATTCATGAGGATGTTGAGCTACAGCATAATCCAAATTATTTTGAATCATGAGCATAATAGCCTTTGCTTGTTCAGATTTCCCCGGATATTCTGATATTGGTCTTGCATACATTCTATAATCAGGACGTAAACGATACATATAAATTCTTCCGTAGATTTCTAATTCGGCTTTAAATTCGGGAAGTAATTCGGCATGATGTTTAGATTCAAAGTAACGTAAAGCATTTTTCAACGCCAACTTCTTTTCCTCATCAGAAAGAATTTCTTTTCTTTTTGGCGCATGATTTATCTCAATTTCATAAAGTTTTGGATTCGGTAAAACCGATGGAATTCCTTGTAGTATTTGTTCTTGAAAAGTCATTTTGTATATTTATTGTATTGTTGTATATGTTTTGTTGCGTATTGTATTTTGTGTCGTTTTACAATATAATTTTATAGTATTTTTTTATTTTTTGGTTGTTCCTGTCCTTTTGTCAAATCCATAAGGACAATGTCGACAACCACTTTTACAACAGTAACCTCTTTTTAAGTGGAATTTCTCTGTAAAACAACGGTAACCTTCAGGTGTAATATAATAATCTTCTCCTTCTTTTAAATTATTTGAGTTTAATCCTTCATTCATGAGCTATAAGTCGACTTAAAAAAATTACATTTTGAATTTTTCTTCAAAATTAAATATTTTTAACCAAGATTACTTCTTTCCTTTGGCAAAATAAAATTTAAAAGAAAAATTTAGCAACTTTGCATAATATGATTCTAATCGTTTTTAAATATTTAACACCAAGAGGTTTTCGAGGTTTGACTTTTTTTCCTTTTATCTTCTTAGCTGACAAAGATGATAAGTTGAACAATATTTTTATTAATCATGAACGAATACATATTAGACAACAAATTGAGCTACTGATTGTCCCCTTCTACATATGGTATTTCATAGAATATTTGTTTCGATTGATTCAATATAAAGACAGAAGAAAAGCATACTATAACATCTCATTCGAAAGAGAAGCTTATACAAATGAAAAAAACCTCAACTATATTGAGAAAAGGCCTTTTTGGTGTTTTTTAAAGTATTTTTAATACTAAAATTTATTCCTATGCTAAAAAAAACGAAATAGGTTGTAGATTTATTTCTTTTTTTCCTTATTTTTGTTGATTATTTTGAATTCTATTACTAGATTTCCAAACATAAACCAATAACAATTATGAAGAAATTATACTTTATTATAGGATTATTATCATGTACGGTTTTTGCACAGACATCTATGACTGTTCGAGGAACATCATATATGTATGTAAAAGATTCGTTTGTATTTGTTAAAGATGGAATTAATCTACAAACCAATAACAATATAATTTATCTAAGAAACGAGGGACAACTTTTACAAGGAAGATCTGGAGCAAATGCTAATTTAGGATTAGGAAAAGTATCTGTTTTTCAAGAAGGAACTTCTGGTCAATATGCTTATAATTATTGGTGTGCTCCAGTAGGAAGCAATGTAGCATTAGCAGGTCCGCCTGTAACAAATATTGGGGATTTTGGAATAACAATGATGAATAGACCAACAACTAACACTGCATCAACAGTAGCAGTTGCTTCAGCTTTTAATGATCATAACGGTACCGCAAACCCATTAAAAATATCATCTAGATGGATATACACCTACGATCCAGGAACAGCTTATTCAGAATGGGATTATGTTGGAGGTGCAAGTACAATTCCTCCGGGAAGAGGTTTTTCAATGAAAGGAACTGGGGGTACTGATAATGCAGCAGCTCTTGTAACTGCTGTAGGAGAAACTGTTGCCAATAACCCAGGTAATGCACAAAGATATGATTTTAGAGGTAGACCCAATAGTGGCGATATCTCAATACCAGTTGCTACAGGACAAGAAACGTTAACAGGTAATCCTTATCCTTCTGCAATAGACTTAAAAGCATTCTTATCTGATCCTGCTAATGCTGCATGTAATGGTATAGCATATTTTTGGGAACATGACAAAACAGTTCTTTCTCATAATATCGCTGATTACAAAGGTGGTTATGGCCAATATTCACCATTAGGTGGTGCTATTGTTGCTCCATATGGAAATATGGGAGTTTATACACCTGCAACATTTTATGCATATGATGGAGCTGGTACTCAACTAGGTGC
>CAZLEU010000154.1:0-5477 GCA_964558625.1 uncultured Flavobacterium sp. | reverse complement strand
CGTTTTGTTCTACAAAAAACTACCGAAAAAATATCTGGATTAGCATCGGCTAAACGTTTTAATGCTTCATAACGATCACGTGCGTTTACACAATAAAATTCGTGCGAAACGGTTGCAGAACCAGAGTTCTTAGTTCCAACAGTAATTTCGGCTGGCGAAACCATGAATTTTTTAGCAATTCTGGCTACTTCTGCTGGCATTGTTGCCGAGAATAACCAAGTGCTTTTTTCGTCTGGAGTATCGGACAAAATCGATACGATGTCTTCATAAAAACCCATGTTCAACATCTCATCTGCTTCGTCAAGAATGCAATAATTGATGTTTTTGATGTTTACAAGACCACGATTAATCATGTCTTGCATTCTACCTGGAGTAGCCACAATAATTTGGGCTCCACGTTTAATCTCTCGGGCTTGTTCTGTAATGCTTGCACCACCATAAACTGCCACTGTATGTAAACCTTTTACATATTTTGAGTATTGTTTAATCTCGTTGGTGATTTGTAAGCATAGCTCACGCGTTGGTGATAAAATTAACGCTTGTGTACTTTTGTCATCAGCATCAATTTTTTGAATCAGTGGAAAACCAAAAGCTGCCGTTTTCCCTGTACCTGTTTGTGCTAAAGCGACTAAGTCTGTTTCTTGTTCCAATAAGACTGGAATGGCTTTTTCTTGCACTTCTGACGGATTCTCAAATCCTAGATCTTTGATCGCCAGCAGTAACGACTCATTCAGACCTAATTGTTCAAATTTATTCATATTGTATTTTAAAATTGGGTGCAAATGTAGGTTTTAAAAACCATATAAACTAATTTGTTAGATATTGATTTATAATTAGTTACATTTTAAGTCAAATTCATTTTTTTTATTTTTTGTACATACTCCTATACTATCCATTAAAAAATCTTATTTTTGTTTGAAATACTTTCATCAAATGAAACGATTATTACTAAGCTTAGCGCTACTATCATTATCAGCTTACAGTCAAAATACCATGAATAACGATTGGCCCAACTTAACCAAATATGCCACCGAAAATCAAACCCTAAAACCAACTACTAAAAGTGTCGTTTTTATGGGCGATTCTATAACCGAGTTTTGGAAAGTGAATGACATACATTTTTTTACAGAAAACCCTTTTATCAATCGAGGCATTTCTGGGCAAACAACACCACAAATGCTTTTGCGATTTAGACAAGATGTACTTAATTTGAAACCTGCTACAGTTGTAATTTTGGCAGGAATCAATGATATTGCTGAGAATACAGGTCCAATTACAATTGACCAAATTATGGGCAATATTATCTCAATGGTTGAATTGGCAAAAGCAAACAAAATCAAAGTTGTTTTGTGTTCGGTTTTACCTGCTAATCATTTTTATTGGAATCCCAAACTACAACCAGCTGATAAGGTAATTGCGTTGAATTCGCTACTTCAAAACTACTCTAATAAAAATAAAATACGATTTGTTGATTATTACAGTTCAATGGTTGACAACGAAAAAGGCTTGCTAAAAAAATACGGAGAAGACGGCGTTCATCCTAATCTTGAAGGTTATAAAGTAATGGAAGCGTTGCTTTTGAAAAGCCTTTAAACTACAAGCATTTAGCAGCTTGATAAACAGACAACTTCTGCTCAATTTTCTTTTTTTTACTTTATTTTTTACTTCCTATACGGTAAACCGTAAATAGTGTTGAAATGTTTCTTGTTTTGTTAATAAACTTTAGTAAGAACTATTGAATGTTTTGGTATATTTGAGGAATAATTATTATGAAAATCATAAAATGAATTAAATAATTTTCTATGATTAATAAGACAAATATATTTGTTATCGGAACCCTATTAAAACTTCACAAACGGAATATAAATATGATGTAATAATATTGTAGAAGCATTTGGGCAGTCTGTAAGAGTTTCATGTTTATTAAAAATGGAACTATTGACATTTGAAAAAAACTACCCAAAGATTCAACAATACAAGCTACATAACCCAACCCATGATCAAAAAATTCCTAAAAGCAAAACATTGGCAACTATTCATACTGGTATTTGGACTACCAATGCTTTTTTATACCGTAATGATGGTTACTATATTTATTTCTATCAGCAATGGTACAGATCCTAGTTCCATTCTATTTGGTATGGCATTTTTCCCAATTGTTATGCTGCTTTTTATTTCTATGCAATTTGGTTGGCTTTGGTCAATAGCTATTGGACTTCAGCCCAAAGTTCCAGAAAATGTAACCATGAAAGTCAAAAAATTTAAGCTATTCTTTTTTGTTCCACTTATTTACATTGTACTTATTTCTATATTCATGGGACTTTTTGCCAATCAAATCATGCAAAGTGGTAACCCTCCAAGTATTGGATTAGTAGCTAGTTTTATGGTAATTATAATTCCATTACATTTGTTTTCTATATTCTGTATTTTCTATACGTTGTATTTTGTAGCCAAAACATTCAAAACCGTCGAGTTACAAAGAGAAGTACGTTTTTCAGATTTTGTTGGAGAATTTTTTATGATTTGGTTTTACCCAGTAGGAATTTGGATAATTCAACCAAAACTAAACAAAATGATTGAAAGTTAAGTTTTGCAAACTCGTCTAGTAATAGTAACTCAAGCATCTCTTCATAAAACAAAAAATTACTTAATGACAATATAAAAAATGACCAAAGAAAAACAAATTTCATTCATTATCAACAATCAATTAAATACCAAAGACTCAAAAGCTAAGTATTTGGAATTACTACACTTGAGAATAGAAGAAAACAGAAAATCGTTGAATACCATATTAACAATAATGCTAATAACTGCTTTTGCATTTCCTTTAATTATTGAAACCAAAATTAGTGAAATTTCAATTGGACCTTTTAAACTTCAAGACAATACATTTGCAATTTCAATTATACCTTCAATATTTTCATTTTGCTATTATAAGTATGCGTTAATTTGGATAGAATTGAACGAACAAAACATAATTTATAAACTACTCACCTCAAAATTATTGTCTATAGAAAATGAATCTTATTTAAATGAAAGATTAAAACCTTTTTCAATAACTAAATCTGTAGTATACAATCATATTTTAGTCAAATCAAGAAAAATGGGATGTGTGCTAGCCTTATTTTGGTTTCCAACCTTTATTGGTCTTTTAATATTTCCTTTTTTATTTGAATATTATTCAATTAAAGTTTTATATGTTAAATATGGATTAGTCAACCTAATTGATTGGTTGTTTTTCTTAACTCCAATCTTTACTGGAATATTAACATTATTAGCCCTTTTTCAGGGTGGACAAAAAAATGTAGAAATTATAAGCAAAGAAAGTAACGGTGTTACGGGTGGTGTTACAACAAGTGTCTATGCCAACGATTTGTATAATAGCACCGCATCTACCTCGGCATCGTTGCCTTATGTTACCTTTTCACTAGTTACTCCTATAGCAATTAGTGGTGCAACAATCAACAGCTCTGGTCTTATCACCGTTCCTGCTGGTACAGCACCTGGTACCTATACCCTAACCTATCGCTTAAGCACCGTTGGTAATTGTAATGTAACCGATATTGCAACCGTTACAATACTTGTAACGAGTAACACAACACCGCCATTGGTAGCAGGTATTAGAGCCAACAATGCTGTTAACCATGTAGAACTTCAAAGCACCAATAAATCAATTATATCGGGGTATTTTACAACCTATAACAACCTAGCTGCACCCCGAATAGCACGATTAAATACCGATTTAACATTAGACCTAACATTTGTTTCATCTGGTCCTAATCCGTCAAACTATCCACCTATGGATTTGGTTGTTCAACCAGACGATAAGGTTATTGTAGCTGGAGGTTTTTCAGGATTTAGTGGTGGATCAAATGGATTTGGTATTGCACGATTATTAGCAAACGGAGCTATCGACACAGCTTATAATGTAGGCGGTGCAGGAACAGCAGGTAATGTTGGATATACTAACAATACTCCTTATGCCCTTGCACAACAAAGTGATGGCAAAATCTTGTTGGGTGGTGATTTCTACTATTACAATGGCACACAAAGACTAGGTATTGTAAGAATTAATACAAATGGAAGTGTGGATACATCATTTGTTCCAACTGAGCTCAATTCGTATTACAGAAGTGTTGTAACTGGTATTACCCTACAACCAGATGGAAAAATGATATTGTTAGGCTTTTTTAGTCCGCCAGTTGCAGGTGCCACACAAAAAAACATACTACGTTTGAATGCAAATGGTACACTAGATACAACTTTTTCGGCTGGTGATACGGCAGGTTCATTGGTTTACAATGTCGACTTAAGCGTGTCGTTATATTCTCCTATAGCCAAAGCAGTTGTACAACCCGATGGAAAAATTATAATTGCAGGTGCTTTTAACAAATACAATGGAAACAATGTAAAATGTTTGGTGCGATTAACTTCAACGGGGGCTATTGATAGTAGTTTTAATACGACTACTGGTGTAGAAAGAGCTATTAACGAACTTATTCTTGAACCTTCAACAAACAAACCTCTTATTGGTGGTGAGTTTACAACATTTGGTACAACACCTGTAAAAAAACTAATTCGTTTGACTACTACAGGAGCTTTGGATACCTCTTTCAACATAGGAACAGGTACTACCGATTCTGTAGTTTACGCAGGTTGTCCTTATTGTTCAAATTATGTAAAAGTGCTCAAACAACAGCCCGACGGGAAAATTATTGTAGGTGGAAAATTTACTACTTTTAACGGATTGTCTGCCACCAATATCACTAGAATTTTTGGTGCTGCTGGTGCACAAGCAAAAAGCATCTATACTGAGTATCAAAGTGAACCCGAAATTGATATAAATACTGGCGATGCGATTGCTTTCTATCCAAATCCAAGTGATGGTATCTATTATTTCAATTTGATTGACGAAAGTAATGACACTTCTCTACATGTTTTCAATTTGGTAGGCGAAAAAGTCTTTAGTACTGTTCTTTCTGCCAATCAAGAGAATGAAGTTAATTTATCCCATCTTGCCAAAGGATGTTATTTGGTTAAATTATCCAATGCGACTAGTACATCAACACAAAAGCTAATTAAGAATTAATTGTCTTAGTATCTTTTGTAAGGATACTATAAAACATCACGAAAAATCATTTATTCATTAAATTGATTTTCTCGTGATGTTTTTTTTTAGGACTACTCGTTATGTTAAAACACTACTCAAGTGAATCTGCTTTTTTATTCTTTTTACCCTATAAAACATTATTTTAAAAATCGTTTTCAAGGAAAAGCCATTTTAATAGGGACAATTTTGCTATATTTGTTTGGACTGTATCATTCGTAAACCAATTACTCTTGTTACTGTGTCTACTATAATCTCATGTTTATAGACTAAAGAAGATGAAACAAAAGAAACCCTTTTTTATCCTTACTATACTGTTTTTGCAGCTACACCTTTCGATATTTGCACAGGGTGAAATAGCCATAACTCT
>CAZLEU010000153.1:0-5489 GCA_964558625.1 uncultured Flavobacterium sp. | reverse complement strand
GTATTACTTTTCTATAAAAAACTTTATCGCTTTCATCGTTTAGCATAACAGCAAGTTTTAAGGCTAAGTTTCTCGAATTATTAACCAATGCCCCCCATTGTTTTCTGCCTTCCCACCATCGATCATAGGCTGTGTTGGTTCTGTACGCTAAAAGTAATGAAAGTACAAATCCAACAGTTGTGTGCATTACTGTAAGATTCTTAACATGACTATTTTCAGAGAGTTTCCAATATTCAATTTCCAAATAGGCAATACCTGCAGAATACAATCCGATAAAAATCATCATGGGAAGCAATTGTCTAAAGGTATCCGATTTGTGAAAACGAAATATAAAAGTAATCCAATCTTTTGGGTTGTATTGTACCATTATTCTTGACTAATTGGTATAAATTTATTGGTATCTCTTTCGTAAACAAATAGTTGTGGTGTGTATTCGCCGCCCGTCATCATTACGGCATCGGTTGTAATAACAAATGGCTCAGAATCTTTGATAACACTAGAGCCTTTAGTAACAGTTTTTACTTTAAAATAATCGGTGTACGCTTTTCGGTAAGCTAAATAAGGTTCCTTGGTCACTTTGTTGGTCAAGAAAATCAAAATAGATGAATATTCTTTTTCTACATTGTCTAGTATTACTGCAAAGTCTTTTAATCCATCGCCATCATAATCACCTTTACAAAGAACATAAGGCGAACGTTGACTGTTTTGAGTTAGATAATATGAAACATTTTCAAAATAAGAATTATCCATAATCGCTTTTTTAATTTTGGAATCGAGGAACGCAAATTCTTTTAACGAGAAATATTTTTTATAGTTTTCAAATTCGTATTGTTCAACGAAAACTTTTTCAGAAATATATCCGACAGGTTGATCCGAAAGTTTGGTTGGTTTTGTATTGTAAACAGCAACAAAACCGTTCTTTTTTTCGTTTGCTAATAGGGTTTCATCACCATTTGTTCCACCACCTTCTTCATCAAAATAAACGCTTTTTGTATATACTTTTGTGCCAAATTTTAAGCTATCAATAACATTGTTTTGAGCTTCGTTAGGAGTTCTTCTAAGCATTGCTTTATTGGCGATAATGTAATTTTCACTTGCATAAAATCCATTTTTTTCGAGTAAATCTTTTTCTTCCGATGTAATCGAATCTGCTTTGGCAATAGTATCATTAACTGTTATTGCGGGTTCAATTGCTTTAATTTCTTTTTCTTCATTATTCATAAAAAAATAAGCACCAGCAGCGATTCCTGCAGCCGCAAGAATTCCTAATGCAATATATAATTTTGAATTATTTGATTTGTTATTTGGTAATTGATTGTTAATTGTAGATTCCATATTTCTATATTCAAATTTTTTTGCAAAAATACTATTTGTTTCCGCATATCAAGGGACTCAAGTAAAAAACTCCTAAGATAGTTATTAACTTATATAGTTCCAAATGCTTTTCTTTTTACTCAGCTCCAGAAAAACGTGTCTCAGTGTTTGATGTTCAGGTTTTTCCATTGAAGCATCTTCTTTTAAGAGTTGAATGGCATGATGTCTTGCCAATTGAAGGATATCTTTATCTTTTACCAAATCGGCAATTTGTAGATTCAAAACGCCACTTTGTTGTTTTCCCATGATATCCCCAGGACCACGTAATTTCAAATCGACTTCGGAAATTTCAAACCCATCGTTGGTTCTTACCATAGTTTCCATACGTATTTTACTGTCATTACTTAGTTTATGACTAGTCATCAAAATGCAATAGCTTTGTTCGGCACCGCGACCTACACGACCACGTAATTGGTGCAACTGTGATAATCCAAATCGTTCTGCGCTTTCAATAACCATAACACTTGCATTTGGAATATTTACACCAACTTCGATAACCGTTGTAGCCACCATGATATTGGTTTTCCCATCTGCAAAACGTTTCATTTCCATGTCTTTATCAGCGGGTTTCATTTTTCCATGAACTATAGAAATGGAATAATTTGGCAAAGGAAAATCCCTCGAAATGCTTTCGTAACCATCCATCAAGTCTTTATAATCCATCTTTTCAGATTCTTGAATGAGTGGGTAAACTATATATATTTGTCTTCCTTTGGTAATTTCGTCTTTAAGAAACTTCCATACTTTTAAACGGTTAGTGTCAAACCTGTGAACAGTTTGAATAGGTTTTCTTCCTGGTGGCAATTCGTCAATAACAGAAATGTCCAAATCACCATATAAACTCATAGCTAGAGTTCTTGGTATAGGTGTAGCTGTCATTACCAATATATGAGGCGGAATGTCATTTTTTCTCCATAACTTACTGCGTTGTTCTACACCAAAACGATGCTGCTCATCAATAATAGCAAGGCCTAAATTTTTAAATACAACTTTGTCTTCCAACAATGCATGCGTTCCGATAAGAATGTCTAATGTACCATTTTCGAGTTCTTCGTGAATAATTGTTCTTTCTTTCGTCTTTGTAGAACCCGTCAAAATTTTAATAGTTATATTTAGCGATGATGCTAATTCTGACAAGCCATTAAAATGTTGATTGGCAAGAATTTCTGTTGGTGCCATCAAACAACTTTGAAAACCATTGTCCTTTGCCAAAAGCATGCACATCAAAGCCACAATTGTTTTTCCCGAACCAACATCGCCTTGTAATAGTCGGTTCATTTGAGCATTGCTACCAAGATCATTTCTAATTTCTTTGAGTACTCTTTTTTGAGCATTGGTTAAATCAAAAGGTAAATGATTGTTATAGAAATCCGTAAAAATATCACCTACCTTTTCAAATGGATGTCCTTTTATTTTGTGTTTTCTAATTAGATTTTTGGTTATTAACTGTAGTTGTATAAAGAATAATTCTTCAAATTTCAATCGAAATTGTGCTTTGGCTAACTGGTCTTGACTTTTTGGGAAATGAATATTAAGTAAAGCCTCTTTTTTTGAAATCAAATTTAATTCGGTAAGTAAATAAGTGGGTAGGGTTTCAGAAAATAAATTATGCGTTTCGGTAAACAATTGTAGCATCATTTTATTGATGACTTTATTTGAAATTCCTTTGTTACCTAGCTTTTCTGTACTTGGGTAAACCGGTTGCATAGCACTTCGAATATTGGTTTTGTGTTCTTCTAGTAACTCCATTTCGGGGTGTGCCATATTAAAAATGGAACCGAATTGCGCAATTTTTCCAAAAATTACATAAATGGTATTGAGTTTTAAATTTTCTCGTATCCATTTTTGACCTTGAAACCATACAAGTTCCATTTCGCCTGTTTCATCTGCAAATGTAGCAACCAATCGTGCTTTGGCTTTTCCTTGTTCAACTGTTTTAATATGAATGATTTTGCCAACAATTTGTACTTCGGAGTTATTATTTTGAAGTTGATTTATTTTATAATAACGAGTACGATCAATATATTTATTCGGAAAAAGATTAACAAGATCTCCATACTTATGAATATTCAATTCCTTTCGCAACAAATCACCACGTTGTGGACCAACGCCTTTAAGGTATTCTATTGGAGTATCGAAGAGATTATTTGTCATTTTTTTGAGAAAATAGAGAATAGAAATAGAAGATAGAATATAGAGACACAGTTTAGAAACGTTGACTATTCTCTTTTATCTATTTTCTATATTCTTTCCAAAAGCGAAGATAGTTTTTTAATAGGGAATTTAAAAATGGCTATTTGAAAAAGTCTTTTATCTTTGTAATGCTTATAAAATTTAGTCATGCGTTATTTTACTATATTCTTTTTTTGTATAGTCACTTTTGGACAACAAACCAGCAAAGTCGATTTTATTAAATGCAATGCGGCAATTTACCCTAAAACCGAAAGTAAATCGGTTTCTGGAAAAGTCCATTATACTTTCAAAGTCATGTCTTCTATTGATACCATAAGATTAGATGCTAAAAACATGGATTTTAGTGAAGTTTTCATCAATGATAAAAGAGTAAATTTTAAAAATAATAAAAAAGAATTATTGCTATTTGAAGGGTTTAAAAAAGGGAATAATACAGTTACTTTTGGATACGAATGTAAACCCAAACAAGCATTTTATTTTGTAGGAGCAGACAATAATCTTCAAATTTGGACTCAAGGTCAAGGGAAATACACAAGTCATTGGTTGCCGAGTTTTGATGATGTAAATGAAAAAGTAATTTTTAATTTAGAGGTTAGTTTTAGTGCTAATTTTGATGTTTTGTCAAACGGTAAGTTGGTAAAATCATGGTTGAATTCCACTTCAAAAGTCTGGCGTTATCAAATGCAAAAACCGATGTCTTCCTATTTAGTTATGTTGACAATTGGACAATTTGTAAAAAAAGAAAGTAAGTCTAAATCAGGAATTCCTTTAGAATTTTATTTAGATAGAAATGATAGTGATAAATTTGAGCCTACATACCGCTACTCTGAACAATTATTTAATTTTTTTGAAAAAAAGA
This sequence comes from uncultured Flavobacterium sp., assembly GCA_964558625.1. GTDB lineage: Bacteria > Bacteroidota > Bacteroidia > Flavobacteriales > Flavobacteriaceae > Flavobacterium. The sequence goes on along the minus strand of CAZLEU010000153.1, from coordinate 1,063 downwards.
TAGGAGTAAAGTATCCATGGAAAATCTACCGACAAGTTCCCGTAAGAGATTTTCTTTATGCAGGTATGGAAAACACTACATCTACGATTTTTTCACAAGATTTTGTAGTTGACTCCATAGGATTTAACGATCAAAATTACGTTTGGATAAATGCTCACGAACTTGCCCATCAATGGTTTGGAGATATAGTTACCGCTACTTCTGGAAAGCACCATTGGCTACAAGAAGGTTTTGCCAAATATTATGAAATGCTTGCAGAAAGAGAAGTTTTTGGCGAAGATTACTTTTACTATAAACTTTATAAAAATGCTAATGCAATAAAAAAGGCAGTCAAAAATGATACTATTCCTATACTACATGAAAAAGCAAGTTCATTAAGTTTTTACGAAAAAGGAGCATGGGCACTTCACGTAATAAGACAATCTATAGGTGAAGAGAAGTTTGATAAAGCAGTGAAAACCTATATAAAGAAATTCAAATTCAAAAATGTTGAAACCAATGATTTTCTGGAAGAAATAAAAAAAGTATCTAATTTTGATGTAGATGATTTCAAAAAAAAGTGGTTACTGGATTATAAGTATCAATCGGATGATGTTAATCTACTTTTAAATAAAAGTGATTTTATAAAACAGTTAATTAAAATTCAAAAACTTTCAAATAGTCCATTTTCGGAAAAAAAGAATCTATTTCTTGACTTGATGAAATCGGATGTGTATTACCCTGTAAAGGTTGAAATACTAACTCAGATAGATTCTCTTTCATTTCAAGAAAAGGCATCAATACTTAGCGCCGCTATGAACAGCAGATCATACAAAGTTCGTCAAGCTGTTGCTCAAACATTAAATATAATACCAATTGAATTTAAAAACCAATACGAATCGCTTTTAAATGATGAATCCTATGATACTAAAGAACTTGCATTTGTAAATTTATGGCAAAATTTTCCTCAAGAACAATCAAGATATCTTGAGTTAGCTCAACGCTGGAATGGTAATAATGATAAATCCTTGCGAATTTTATATTTAACATATGTTCAGCTTTCAAATAGTGTATCAGAGCAAAT